>JBHJJJ010000353.1:0-11011 GCA_050042755.1 Rivularia sp. (in: cyanobacteria) | reverse complement strand
GATATTGTAGTACCCAGCTTTGAGTCGGTTAAACCCAAGATGGAAGCTACTCAAATGCCAATAACGGCTAACGCAATTGCAGATATGGCCGCCAAATCTCCCGCAATGGACGTATAAGTTCGCGGTAAACCAGAACGCATTTTAAGGAGTTAGGAATTCGAGGAGTTTCTTTGTATTTCTCCAACTCTTCCATCTCCTTCAAAATTGCGTCTGAAATCCCATAAATGAAAAATAATGTTACAAACTGTTAATAACATTCATAAAGACTCGACAAAATGCCCGAGAATAAAATCTGAAGGTTTTTGAGTTTCCGGTTTTGGGTACAGGTGTTTAGCCAAAACTGGTTCGGAATTAAAAGTTTCTGAAATAAAAAGCTCGCGAGACCATTTTTCAACAACACCACTTTTAACTTCTTGCCTCAAAAAATCTCTCTATTTACCAATGAGATGATTTTTGACGACTGATGGTAGAATTTTTTTGTATACAAAATATGGCTATAAATTGCTGTAACCGTATACAAGTAATATCTTGACAATGACCTAAGTACCCAGGGACTCTGGGGAAAAGAAATTGACTGTCAAGTCGGGCTGTCAGGGATACATAGTTATTTCTATGTATTTAGATAAGTGGCGTAGGGCAGTAATGCCTGCTCGTAAGTGCAGGAGGTCGTCAGTTTACTGACGGAGGATGTCACCAGAAGGTTTCATTCGTATTGGAGGGATCCATTAATGAGTATCGTCACGAAGTCCATCGTGAATGCCGATGCAGAGGCTCGTTACCTCAGCCCTGGCGAACTAGACAGAATTAAAAGCTTTGTAACAGGCGGCGAACGTCGTTTGCGGATTGCTCAAACTTTGACCGAAAACCGCGAGCGCATCGTTAAGCAAGCAGGCGACCAGCTTTTCCAAAAGCGTCCCGATGTTGTATCTCCTGGTGGTAACGCTTACGGTCAAGAAATGACTGCTACCTGCTTGCGTGATATGGATTATTATCTACGCTTGGTTACTTACGGTATCGTTGCTGGTGACGTTACACCCATCGAAGAAATTGGTATCGTAGGTGTTCGCGAAATGTACAAATCCCTCGGCACATCTATTGATGCAGTTGCTGAGAGCGTTCGTGCAATGAAGAGCGTTGCTACTGGCATGATGTCTGCTGAAGACGCTGGCGAAGCAGGTTCTTACTTCGACTACTTGGTAGGTGCGATGCAGTAGGGCGAATCGATTCCCCTATTAACATCCCCCCAAGTGTTGTAAAACAGTTGGAAATAAGGAAATAACAACATGCAAGACGCAATTACTTCTGTAATCAATTCTTCGGACGTTCAAGGTAAGTACCTCGATACCAGCGCAATGGAAAAGCTCAAGGGCTATTTCCAAACTGGCGAATTAAGAGTACGTGCTGCAACTACAATTGCTGCTAACGCTGCTGCAATCGTAAAGGAAGCTGTAGCTAAATCTTTGTTGTATTCTGATATCACCCGTCCTGGTGGTAACATGTACACCACTCGCCGTTACGCTGCTTGTATCCGCGACTTGGACTACTACCTACGCTATTCCACCTATGCTATGTTGGCTGGCGATCCTTCCATCTTGGATGAGCGCGTACTCAACGGTTTGAAAGAAACCTACAACTCCTTGGGTGTACCCGTTGGTGCTACCGTACAAGCTATCCAAGCCATGAAGGAAGTAACCGCAAGCTTGGTAGGCCCCGATGCTGGTAAGGAAATGGGCGTATATTTCGACTACATTTGCTCTGGGTTAAGCTAGTAGAACTTTTAGAAGTACTGGCCATTTTTTAGTACGACTATGATAAAGGTTGGAAATCAGTTATGAGTGCTAGAAAGTTTGATTGCTTATCTTTTCAGAGTTTGAAATGGTATGTTTCAGCTGTCTAGTGTTGATTATTGGTTTCCAGCCATGCAATTTCCATAAAGATTTACTCTTTTTGAAATAAATAAAAATAAAGAATTCAGAATGCAGCTTTGCAAAAAAAGTTGTAATATACTTGGTTATCGTATTATTGTAGGAATAAAAGGATTAGAAAATTGAATCCTAAATTAATTCCCTCTGTGCGAATTTCTGAAGTTTTTCTTGTGAAAAAATTATTGATCGCTACCATTAAGGAGATTTTATCCCATGCGGATGTTTAAAGTTACTGCTTGCGTTCCCAGTCAAACTAGAATTCGTACTCAACGCGAACTACAAAATACCTACTTCACCAAACTCGTTGCCTACGAAAACTGGTTCCGCGAACAGCAGCGCATTCAAAAAATGGGTGGAAAAATTGTTAAAGTAGAATTAGCTACCGGCAAGCAAGGTCTGAACACTGGTTTAGCGTAGATATTAAAATAAATCAAAGATAAACCATATATCATCATATCATTTTAGGGAGTTGCGAAGAGGTCAAGGATTCCCATGAGAATCTTTTAGGAGAAAAAATTCTCATGGGTGCCCGTCAGAGAAGACCTCTTTTTTTATCAGTTCAAGGTTAAAAATTTTGGTTTGTCAGTATACCTTTTATACATTAAAGTTAGAGAGGCAATCGCGAAGCGCATCGGTAAGAGTAATTTCTCATAATTTATGATTTTAAATTTTGCTGTATCCACTGCAAATGCTTTGGTAACAATTGCGCTAAATCATATTTTTCTAAAATTGTTTCTCGTGCTGCCTCTCGAATTAAAGACATTTTATTGGGATTATCAAGAACTTCCTCAACGCGATCGCATATTTCTTGGGCTGAAAAGAAATCCACTAACAAACCGTTGACACCATCTTCAATTACTTCGTTTACAGGTGCTGTATTTGAAGCGACTATTAAGCAGCCAGTAGATAAAGCTTCCAACATTGACCAAGATAAAACAAAAGGACGAGTTAAATAAATGTGAACCGAGGAAGCTTGCAATACGACAAGATATTCACTGTAAGGCAGTAAACCCGTAAAATGAACTCTTGTTAAGTCCAGGGGTACTTTTTCAAGCATCAAGTCTTTATAAGTTTGACCATCCGGAAGCTGTTTTCCGTAAGCTACCCTGTTTTCTCCAACAATTACCACATGACAATTCGGTCGTTTTTGTTGGATTTTTGCAACAGTTTCGATAAACTGTGGAAAACCTCGATAAGGTTCCATACCCCGTGCAACATAAGTGATAATTTCTTCTACACCCGAAAGATCGAGATTAATCCGTGGTAAAACTAACTTTGCTCCCGGCTTTGGTTGAAAATATTTTGTATCAATACCATCATGGTTTACAGTAATTTTACTGCGGTATTCCGGGGGAAACTGCTGGCGCTGCCAGTTGGTGGGAGACAAACCGCGATCGCAACTGTATAAGTCAATCAAAATTGGAGCATTCTTGATCCGAATGCGAGCTTCATCATCAGCAGTTAAAGGATCTGTAATGTCAAAATCAGCGTCAGAACCATGGGATTGATAGAACCATTCAAAATAACAAAGCAACTTGGCTTTAGGAAAAGCATCTTTGATAAATAACGTTGGACCCCAACCCGAATGACCGTAAACTATATCTGGGATAAAACCCTTTTGCTTTAATTCTTCGGCTAAACGATAAACACCTTGTCCTTGAAGAACAGCTTTTTCTAAAGGCCTAACATAATGGTGAGTTTCAGGGCGCACTTCTCTAGTAGAACTATAAATAGCTTTGGAAACACCTGCTAGGGAACCTTCACGACGAGTAGTACCAAAAACAACTTGATTCTTCGGATTTTGCCCTAAAGCTACAGCCAAATGGCGAAACTGAGCCGGGAAATTAGAGTGTAAAAATAAAATACGCATACATTCAGTAATCAATTATCATATTTGAGAGCCGGAAACGCTCTTCAGCTTTGAGAAAGGCTAAAGCTAACGCCGCGAGCTGATATAAATTATTACACAGTACTATTATGTGTAATTTGCGTTTCATTGTTCATTGATAATTGTACTAACGGTTTATCGTTGTCAAGGGTTCCCTGCCACATTTTTTTATCCTAAAAAAAATTTGGCCGGGTGCCCGTCAAGCCTACTTGCTGACCAATTAAATTTAAAAATGCCGTACCAAAATGTTGAATTTCTAGAAAACTTGCTTGTTCAGGTGCAGTTTTATAAACTCGGAATGTTTTCATGATCCCCAAAGTCGCAGCACTTTCAAGAGGACTGACAAAACTCGTATCGCGATCGAGAAAATAAGGTTGTTTTACCCAATAATCCATTTGATTAGCGTTCAGGAAGTAACAACCAGCATGGGGATTGAGAGCGCGACTAAAAGTAATTGGTACATCCATGATTTTGCCCTCAATTCTTGGTTTATCCTGCACGTTTTGAAAGGGTGCGGTAACTCGTGGAGCCAAATTTCCATCAATATATGCTTTATTAACTAAACCTTTATAGGAAATTTCATAACGGTTTGGTTGAAGTAAATTCAGATTACCTAAATGCTGAGTAAACCAGTTTAATTTAATAAAAAACCAAGGGTCGTGTACGATCAAATCATCTTCCAAGAAGCAATAATAATCGTACTTACCCAGATAATCTCTCAGAATTGACTGACACTCAAATCCTAAAAGTAAAGGTTCTACCTTCGTAGGGTTGTGTATATAAAACTTTTGCAGTATTGAAAGTTGATTTATTAAGTGGTCGTCTGGGGTAGTACAAATCAAAACATCTATTTCGTTCTGTTGAAATTGGTTAGCCCCAAAAGCTAGCCGCTGTGCGATATCAATAATATTTTGAGACTTTCCAAATAACTGATGCAGAGCCATAATATTCATGGTTAGCGCCTGCAAACGAAAACGAGAATTAGCCTGCTCCGAAGCATGCTTACCTTTGATTGTGGGATTAAAAAAGTGAGCAATGGTAAAAAGAATTCGCATATTTCACCCCCAATTCCTAATATATAAATTTTGTTAAAACGACTTATCTATCAAAGGTGTTACAGATGATTGTTTCAAATCATACAATAAGAATATAAGGTAGTATCTAATTAATAATGTTTAAGAAAAAAATAATCGTGAAATTAACATGTAAAAATTTCTAAAGCGATTAGAAAATTATTAATATGCCTTTGCTAACATTGTAATTCGATGATGGCTAAAATATATCAACTCCATCATAGTATTTAAATACTTCCACAAATTGCAGTCTCAAAGGATTAACATTGCATTCGAGGACGCAAGACTTTTTTTGTCCTCGGATTCATGAGCGACAATATAGATCGCCCGTGTCCTCCCGCATTATTCGCATCCCACACCGCCCTCCGGATTAGATGTGAGGCTTCTCCGGTATTAGCTAAAAAATTTGTTTGTTAGGGTGCAGTTTTATAAACTAGATAAAACTTTACTCAATCTGCATAGGATCCTTGGATAAAATACCAATTCTTCCTCAATTCTTTCACACTCATCCTGTGAGCAACCAGTGGTATAGTCTTATAAACAAAAAAACTCGAGAGCCCGATCTGCCAGAAGCTTTAAAGTATGTAAAATAAACAGAATCGGGATAATAAGTCGTTTCACCTAACCATGAATTTTCAACCTTAATGTTTTGTTGAAAATAGCGATTAACTATCTGTTGCCGAGTATTAAATTTAATAAAAAAGTTGAACTGTGGAATAGTCAGAAAAGAAACATATAGTATTATCGCCACTATCAGTATCCTTAAACCATATCTCCACAACCTATACCTACTGCGTGGGATCATAGTTATTAACTTCCACACAACCACGATACCTGCAGTTATAAGCAAAAACTGATAAAAAGAAAATAAAGTTGTCGCTAGCACAAAACATAAATAAAGAAATGGAAATAATGAGCATAAAATAACTAAAAAAAACAAAAAACGGGGTGTGGGCGGTTGTCTGAAGATTTCTAATATTTCCTTCATATAATTTATTGTTCAAAGATAATAATTACTGCTTAAATTTTTCCCCTTCCTTGTCCCCTTTTTGACTTGTTCCCAACCTCTAGGCTGGGAACCCATAGGCTAGTGTTCTGTCCCATTTGTTTTGATGGGGGAGATGGTAAGCCAGCGCGGTCTTGGGGAGCCACTGCGTTGCGGAGGTCCCCTCCGTTGTAGCAAGTGAAGCAGCGCGGACTTGGGGGTCTCCCCCATGAGCGACTGCTGAACCCGAAGGGTGGCGTGGTTTCCCCCACTCGCTGTTGGCGCAACCCGTAAGGGGGAGATGGGGGGGATGGGGAGAGAAAATTATGGCGTTGCTGATTAAAGTATGAATAAATTTTTTTGAATAACCGAAATCCCTGTAGAGACCTAGCAGTGCTACGTCTCAATATCTAAAATCATACCCAGATTCAGCAACGCCAAAATTATTTTTGAAATGAGTCTGATGATTGGTGCGTGACGGTAAATTCAAATAATTTCGTTGTAGTTGATAAATTACCGTAACCGTCACAGCACCCTACAATAAAAAATCTGCCTTCTTGCTTCTCCTTGTCTCCTCACTCCTCCATATCCATATCAATGTCCTCATCTAGTTCAAAATCTTCATCGGTGAGAGTTTGTTGGGGTATGGCTGCAATAATTGCGTCTATCACTTTGGCAACTGGCAAAATTTCGATATCCAATTCGGGAAATTTCTGTCCTTTGGGAACAATCGCTCGTTGAAATCCTAGTTTCGCTGCTTCTTTTAACCGCAGTTCCATTTGCGAAACCGAACGTACTTGCCCCCCTAAACCGACTTCACCAATTAATACAGTGCCTGAATCTACAATCCTGTCTCGGAAACTGGCAACAATTGCGATCGCGACTCCTAAATCGACAGCTGGCTCTTCTACATTTAACCCTCCTGCAGAAGCAACATAGGAATCTAATTTGGACATGGGAATTCCGACTCGTTTTTCCAACACGGCCAAAATTTGCACCAAACGACTGTGATCGACTCCAGTGCTCGCACGACGGGGGGAAGTATAACTAGTCGGACTTACTAAAGCTTGTAATTCTACAACAATGGGGCGAGTACCTTCGCAAGCTACCACAATTGCAGTACCAGGTGCGGGATCGTCGCGGCTACCTAAAAATAATTCGCTGGGGTTGGGGACTTCCCGCAAACCGTGGGTTACCATTTCAAATATACCAATTTCATGGGTAGCACCGAAACGGTTTTTTACAGTTCTCAATAATCTATGGGAAGCAAACCTGTCACCTTCAAAATACAGTACCGTATCAACCAAGTGTTCGAGGACTTTAGGACCTGCGATCGCACCTTCTTTGGTAACGTGTCCTACAATTAACATGGTGATATCTTGATGCTTTGCCACTTTCATCAAAGCTGCGGTACATTCGCGTACCTGTGCTACCGAACCGGGAGCGGAGGTTAATGCCGGAAAAAATACTGTTTGAATACTATCAATCTCCGCTAAATTTGGTCTAAGAGATTCAATTTCTTTTAAAATTTCTTCTAGATCGGTTTCTGGTAGTATATAAAGATCGCTAGCAACCTTAGTCGAGGTAGCATTTTCCTTTGTTTCTTCAGTCTCTTCTGCTACAGTAACTTTGCCATTTCCATTAGCTTCAGAGTGGTGAGAAGTTGCAACACCCAAACGCGAACCTCTGAGCTTAACCTGTTGTGCGGATTCTTCACCGGAGATATAAAGAATACGATATTTTTGAGACAACTGATTGGATACTTGCAATAGCAGAGTAGATTTACCGATACCTGGATCGCCACCAATTAACACCATAGAACCCGGAACCACCCCACCACCCAATACTCGATCTAACTCTCCATAACCAGAACTCCAACGCTCAACTTGGCGATCGCTAATTTGGTCTAATTTTAAAGATGCTCGTGGCTTGGCTGGTTTATTGGCAGTTTTCTTCTTACTCATTTGAGAGTGCCAAGCACCTACTCCCCGAGAAGGGATGTCGGTAGAAGATTGTACGGCAATTTCTTCTTCTAAAGAGTTGTAGGTTCCGCAAGCCGGACACTTACCAAACCATTGAGGAGTCTCTGCACCACATTCAGAGCAAACATAATAAGTTTTTGGCTTTGGCATTCTTAATCTTATTAAATAATCTTAAATAATCTTAATTTTCTTTGAAGTTATTGAACGAAGCAAAATCGAATAATAGTAATAAGTTCGAGGTTTTTACTAATGAATAATTGGAATGATATCTTAATTAAGATGGGACTAAAAATTAATCTTGAAAAACTTTAGTTAAGGAGCGTTGAGAAACTTGGAGAGTCATAAAGAAAAAATCCTGGTGGTAGACGACGAAGCCAGCATTCGCCGGATTTTAGAAACGCGCCTTTCAATGATTGGCTACGATGTAGTCACAGCTGGCGATGGGGAAGAAGCTTTAGATACCTTTCGTAAAGCAATTCCTGACTTAGTAGTTTTAGATGTAATGATGCCCAAGCTAGACGGCTATGGTGTCTGTCAAGAATTACGGAAGGAATCCGATGTCCCAATCATTATGCTAACAGCTTTGGGAGACGTGGCAGACAGAATTACGGGCTTAGAACTCGGTGCTGATGACTACGTAGTCAAACCATTTTCCCCCAAAGAACTAGAAGCTCGCATTCGTTCCGTACTGCGAAGAGTAGACAAAACTAGTGCTTCTGGAATTCCTAGCTCTGGGGTAATACATGTAAGTACTATCAAAATTGATACAAATAAGCGCCAAGTCTACAAAGGTGACGAGCGCATTCGATTGACAGGAATGGAATTTAACCTGCTCGAACTTTTAGTAAGTCGTTCGGGAGAAGCTTTTTCGCGTTCGGAAATTTTACAAGAGGTGTGGGGATATACGCCAGAAAGGCATGTAGATACCCGTGTAGTAGATGTACATATTTCCCGTCTGCGAGCAAAATTAGAAGACGATCCTTCAAATCCAGAATTAATTTTGACTGCAAGAGGTACGGGATACTTGTTTCAACGCATAATCGAACCAGGGGAGGAATAAAATGGGGTGAGGAGTTAAGAGTGAAGAGCGAATAAGAATAGTTAGGAGTTGAGAGTGAGGAGTGAGGAGTTAGATATAATGCGGTGCTTTTCGTAGAATTCGCAGTCACAGCGAAACTGTAAAAATTCCTACGAGATAGGTACGGTAAACAATTTATTAAACCTAGCTAATGACTCGTAACTCATAACTCGTAATTCATAACTCATAATTCATAACTCATAACTCATAACTCATAACTCATAACTCAATTCTTCTTCATGGCTAATCCAGATCCCAATCGCTTTTTGAGGCGTCTACCTATCGTTGTAGGTGGGCTAGGCGCTGTACTTTTGTTAATAAACCGCCTCCAATCACCAGCATTAACTGAATCTCAAGCTCGTGCTGATGTACTTGGTGTAATTTTAAGCGCCGTTTTGATATTAACGGGTTTAATTTGGCAGCAGGTACAAACCAGAACACCAGACACCGTAGAACTTATCGGTGAAGAAGGTTTTATTCTAGCGCCAGATTTATCAGATGCGATCCAAACAGAATTAGCTTGGGCATCCCATTTATTATTGACGAATACAGTAACTCGTTGTGTAGTAGTTTACTACCAAGGCAAAGTTTTATTACGTCGCGGAATTTTAGGAGAAAAATCGGACGTATCACCAGGAGCAATATTAAAAAGAGTTTTAGAAAAGCATAAGCCAGTCTATTTAGTAGATTTAAAAGTGTATCCCGGAAGAGTTGAATTTGATTATTTACCGAGTAATACTCAAGGTGTAATTTGTCAACCAATTGGTCAAGAAGGTGCCTTAATTTTAGGAGCACACGCTCCACGTAGTTATACCAAACAAGACGAAAGTTGGATTGCCGGCATCGCCGATAAATTAGCTGTTACTTTGAAGGGGGAATTGATCAAAAGAGTTAGGAGTAATGAGTAATGAGTTAGGAGTTAAAATTTAAATTTTTCTCCCCATCTCCCCATATCATCATCCCCTCCGTACTTGAGGATCAACTAAGGAATATGGAAATAATCTACTGGCTACTTATTTTGTTAATGCTTGCGGGTGTTATTGGCGCTGTGATTCCTGGAATACCTGGAACAAGCTTAATTTTAATTGCGATTATTATTTGGGGATTTATTAAAGGTTCCTTCGCCACTGTTAGCTTACCTTTGATTGTTACCGGAGTCGTTTTGCTGCTGAGTATGGGAATTGATTTTTTTGCTGGATATTTAGGAGCAAAAAAAGCCGGTGCAAGTAAGTGGGGACAAATTGGAGCGATGATTGGTTTTGTAGTCGCATTCTTGGGATTGTTGCCACCTTTTTTACTTATTGGTGGCCCTTTGATCGGAATTTTTATTGGCCCGCTTTTAGGAGCAATTATTGGCGAATTAATTTATCGACGGAATTTATTTGTGGCAATTAAAGCAGGTTTAGGAATTGTTGTAGGTAGTTTGATTGGAAATATCATCCAGGCTTTTTTAGGCTTAGCAGCAGTTATAGTTTTTGTCTTTACAACTTGGCCGCAGGTATTTGGAAGTTAAAATTTTATCTTAATAAACATTTCACGCTCATTGAAAAACCCGGCTTTTCCACCGGGTTTCTATAAGACAGCAAGTTATTACAATTCATATAGGAATCCTAATTAATTTTTGTTAGGAATGGCCGCAACTGACCGCCTTTTTATTGTATGCTGTACTCTCGCAAGAATTTAAACGAATTAATCAAGCTTGTAGCGTCACGCACCGCCAGGATATTGTGACAATAGCGTAAGTCCTAAATAAATAGGAATGGCCGCAACTGGCACATTTTTCTCGTAGGGTGCTCGTACACTCACTAATTTTTAACCCAATAATAAGACGGTGAGTGTACGGCACCAACCAGGATCTTGTGAGGCGCAGCCTTAGTCCTAAATAAAATAAATTAGGGGTTTAGAATCAATTTCTAAACCCCTCTAGCAGATACAATTTAATTGAAAAATGTCGTCAAAAAAGTATGAAATGTTGGCGCATCTACAAAAAATATTTGTCTTTGGTTTGAGTTAGATACACTCGCATTATATCTGCGACGAGTGTATCTAAAATATTAGTGTAGACCGGGTATTAAAAAAA
>JBHJJJ010000352.1:0-10046 GCA_050042755.1 Rivularia sp. (in: cyanobacteria) | reverse complement strand
GCAATGCTCAATGCAGATTATCGAATTTGTGCCAAGGATGCATTATTTAACTACGGCAATCTTCCACGAGGCGTTTGTCCTGGTTTATTGCTGTCGGAAAATTTAGAAAGAACTGTGGGTAAGCTATGGGCTACTGAACTATACATCAACGACTACACAATCACAGCCCAAGAAGCTTACGAAATTGGACTAGTTAATCAAATCGCTGAAGATACACAATCTGCTCAACAAGCAGCTCTAGCAATGGCCCAACGTATTGCTTCTTATTCTGAGATGGGAGTACAAACAACAATGAGCTTGATGCGTCCTGCTATAGATGAAGCCCGTTTAGCTCGCGAGAGCTTGGGTATTGCTCGTTGTAATGTTTTGGGTGGAGCTTTTGGAAGCGGTTGGAAAGCACAAGAGCGTCGTCTGAATCAAGCAGGTTCTATAAGTTTTTCAAAGGAGTTGACAAAAAGCTCCAATCCAACCAACTCACAATCTGATGTTAATTACGAAATTTTCAAAATATGAAAACACTAGCAGAATTATTGTCACATCTGGCTGAAAATGACATCAGACTTTGGTTAGAAGGTGAATCTCTTTGCTGCAAAGCTCCGACGGGTGTTATGAACCCCGTTCTCAAAGCTGAACTTACCGAGCGTAAAGCTGAAATTATTGACTATTTGGGAACAACCTCAAACATGAAACGGTTACCAAGCCGAGTATCAGCTTTGCGTGATTCCTCTAAAACATCTTCAACCAATGTTGGAATTCATGCTTTGGAACTTTATTTTCCTAACCATGCCGTTTCTCAAGCTGACATGGAACGTTTTTATAACGTGGAAGGAAAATATACAGTAGGTTTGGGACAGGAAGCCATTACCTTTTGTGGCGACAACGAAGATGCTATTTCTATGGCATTAACGGTAGTTCAACGACTAATGGAGCGTCATCAAATCGATTGGGGAAGAATTGGTCGATTGGAAGTCGGGACTGAAAGTCTTGTAGACCGAAGCAAGAGCATCAAAACTCATATTATGAGCTTGTTCGGAGAACGGGGATATAACGACATAGAGGGTGTCGATAGTTACAATGCTTGCTATGGTGGAACTGCTGCCCTTTTCAATACGATTGCTTGGTGTCAAAGTCAAGCTTGGGATGGTCGCTATGGATTGGTGGTTTGTGATGACATTGCCGACCTCAGCGAAGAGCAGTCTTTTCTGAATGGAGCTGCTGCTGTCGCTATACTTGTTGGTGCAGATGCTCCCATAGTTATGCAGCCAGAAAGAGCATCCCATGTCATGAATACCTGGGACTTTTATAAACCTGTGGGCTGGAAAGATTCTTTTCCATTAATGCGGGATGGTAAACAATCTATTGATGCCTACATGACTTGCTTAGATGGGTGCCAAAAAGCACTAACAGAGAAATTAGGCATCTCCAACTTACTTCGTCATGATGATTATTTTATTTTTCATTGCACCAGTACTTATCTCTGCAAACGTGGTTTTGACCGTCTTGCAGCTAATGCCGAACCCGAGATTTCATTGAAAGAACGACAAGCACTTTACAAACAAAAAACTAATCCATCAAGTTTAATTACCAAGCAGATTGGCTCTAGTTACACGGCATCTTGTTACGTAAATTTATGTTCCTTATTACTCCATGAAAAAGAAAGAATTACAGGTAAAACAATTTGCGTGTATTCTTATGGTTCGGGTTCAGCAGCAAGTGCATATCGGCTTAAAGTAGTCGATTTACCAAAATTTGATTGGGAAATTTTAGAAAGACTCAATCAACGTCAATGGTATGCTCCTGCTGAGTTTATTAAACTTACCCAGGAATATTCTAGTACCTATGGTCGCTTTGATTTTACACCAATTGAGCGTGGCGATCGCATTCGAGGGGTTTATTATTTGGAGCGAGTCGATGAATGGGGACAACGGTATTATTCGCAATATGCAGGTGAGCTAAAAGCTAGTTCTCGTTCAAATTACGATTGGTATGAAGGAAAGTTGTTTCCGATGCAGGTTAATGGCTCAAAGCTACCTTTTGTATTTATACATCCGGGAGCTTTGCCTATTTCCTGCTATGAAAGCTTAGTCAAACATTTGGGTAAAGACCAACCCTTTTACATACTAGAACCATCAACCCTTGCGAATAATTATCGTAACCTTAACATTGAATCATCTCCAATTCCTATATCCGATGTAGCCACTCAATGTATTGAAGCTTTGAATAATCTTCAGTTACCAAAGCCATATCTTTTGGGAGGTTGGTCATTAGGAGGAGTAGTGGCTTTAGAGATGGCCAATCAGTTAAACAATCTTGACAAGCAAATAGAATTACTAGCCATCCTAGATGTAGGCAAACACCAACTTACAGAAAATCATACGATGCTAGCTTGGTTTTGCAGTTATTTAGGAGTGCGTGTGGGAAAGCAATTTTTTCTGGATTATGACAATATTCAAGGGAATGAAATGAACCATCTTTTAGAGCAAGCAATTAAGGAGGGAGTTGTACCTCAAAATACTAGATTAAAGGAAATTCAAGAAAATTTTCAAATTTATAAAAATGCTATTCATGCTGCTTCAAAACAAGCCTTTAATCACCAATTTCAAATTTATCCGAATCAAATAGAACTATTTCTTACCGATAAATGTCTTGACTTAGTAGCAAATGAAGAATATTTCAATCAATTTTCTAGTAATCCGATTAACCGTCATATTGTTCCTGGCGATCACTATACAATGTTTCTCGAACCCAACGTTCAAACACTTGCCCAGAAACTTAAATCTTGTTTAGACAGAGCTAATTCGAGTTCATACGAACTATCTGTTAGTAGTTAATATTTGAGGTGAATTAAATGTCCAAGTCTATTTTAGAAAATTCTAAAAATCAACAAATCAGTATGAAATTACCAGACGGACCAAAAATTCATTCCTTGTTCCAGTTAATTAAATGGGTTAAAACACCTTTAGAGTTTCTTGACGACTGCGTCCAGCGCTACGGAGATATTTTCACTATTCGATTATTTGGCTATCCACCAATAGTGTTTATCGCTAATCCCCAGGGTGTTGAGCAGATTTTCAGAAGCAAGCCTCAATCTTTTGGTATAGGGCCCTATAATGAAATGTTTAGCTCTTTATTTGGAAGTAACTCTCTGTCCTTAATCGCTGGCGATCGGCATCAAAGAGAAAAAAAATTACTAATGCCTTCCTTTCATGAGGAAAAAGTCAAATCCTATGCGGAATCGATTTATAAAGCGTCCCAACAAGTATCAAATAAGTGGCAAGTTAATCAACTTTTCACTGCTGTAGATTCTATGAGGAAAATTGTTTTAGAAGTAATTTTAGAGATATTATTTGGTTTGACTCAAGGTAATCGCTATCAGGTTCTGAAGTCACTCTTGGCTGAATGGATAACTGTAACTTCTTCTCCAATGATATCGAGTCTTATTTACATAAAATTCCTACAAAAAGATTTAGGTGCATGGAGTGCTTGGGGTAATTTACTTAGATTGAAACGAAAAATTAAAGATTTTATCCAGGCTGAGATTGACGACAGACGCGCTCATCCTCAAGATCAAAATAATGATATTTTGAGTTTCATGCTATCGGCAACATACGAAGACGGTCAGGTAATGACAGACGAGCAGGTATTTGATGAACTTATGCTTTTAGTGGGCGCAGCGGCTAATCCTAGTGCTGATGCACTTACCTGGGCTTTGTACTGTATTCACAAATTTCCTGGTGCAAAAGAAAAGCTAATACAAGAAATAGATAGCTTAGGAGACAATCCAGACCTAATGAAGATAGCTAAATTACCATATTTGACTGCTGTTTGTCAGGAAAGTCTACGGATTTATCCACCTAGTGCGACTACTAATGTACGTTTTACCAATTCAAATATCGAAATTATGGGTCTTCAGTTTGAAGCTGGTACGTCGCTCGTTGTCTGCACTCATTTAATCCATCGTCGAGAAGATATTTACCCAAATCCGAAACAATTTTTGCCCGAAAGATTTCTAGAGCGTAAATATTCTACCTATGAGTTTACTCCCTTTGGTGGTGGTCATCGTACTTGTATAGGAAAAGCCTTGGGAATGTTAGAAATGAAAATAGTAATAGCAACTATTTTATCTCGCTATGAGCTAGCACTGGCAAACAATGAACCAGTTAAACCTAAACGCAGTCGCGTTAATTTTACTCCTAGTAATGGAGTACCTTTAGTAATGAAGGGTAAACGTGCGGCTCAAAAAGCGGTGGCGCTTTAGGGTATCTTTTTTCATGTTGCCTGCACCAATTGCAAATCACCGAATATGAGAAATTTGCTTAATTTTAGATGCACGAGCTATTTTACCGCAACAAGCGACTTTTAATTCTCTCCATCAGCCTCATCATAGTATGGGGCTTTTCTTCCTTTCAAATGCTTCCAAGAATGGAAGACACAGTATTAAGTCAATGGTATGGTATTGTTTCTACGAGCTTTCCTGGAGCTAGCGCTCAACGAGTGGAATCCCTAGTCACCGATAAAATCGAGCAAGAATTATCTGAAATTGAGCAAATTAAACGATTGGTTTCTACTTCTAAATTGGGTAGCTCTATTATTAGAATTCAGTTAGAAGAAAGCGTTCAAAATCACTCGGAGGTTTGGTCTCAAGTTCGCGATCGCCTAAATGATGTTACACCCCTTTTACCATCCCAAGCAAGTTTGCCGCAATATATTGAACGAAACCACTCAAACACGTTAATAATTGCTCTAACTTGGGATTTAAACAGTCCCCCGAACTACAATATATTGAACCGTCATGCAAAAGAACTAGAATCGGAACTTCGTATACTGGCTGGTACGGAGAAAGTAGAACTGGTGGGTATCCCCAACTCAGAAATTGCAGTCGAAATCAATCCCAATAATTTATCAGGAATTGGTCTGACCCCACAAACACTTTCCCAGCAAATAAACCTCAGCGATGCAAAAGTATCGAGCGGTCAACTGTACGGTGGTCGAAACAATATATTGATGGAAGTGGAAACCGAATTAGATTCAGTCGAACGTATCCGTCAAATACCAATCAAAGTTAATGATTCGGGACAGTTTTCTCGGTTGGGAGATATAGCTTTAATAAAAAAAGACATTCAACAACCACCCACAGAATCAGCCATTATCGACGGTAAACCTGGAATCGCTGTTGCTGTGTTAATGAATTCCCAAACACGTATAGACCAGTGGAAAGAAAAAAATCTAGAAATTTTAGAACAATTCAAATCAAAATTACCAGATGGTATTTCGCTACAGATAATTTTTGACCAAAGTCAATATGTTAACAATCAACTCAGCCACTTATTTAAAAACTTAATACTGGGAGCAGTATGTGTTGTTTTTGTCACCATTTTCATGATGGGATGGAAATCCGCGATAGTAGTCGCTTCATCTCTACCTCTTTCAATCCTAATGGTATTTGGAGGTATGAGATTTTTATCGGTTCCTCTGCATCAAGTTTCTGTTACAGGATTAGTAATAGCTTTAGGTTTACTCATCGATAACGCAATTGTTGTGGTTGATGAAATGCAAATTTTGCTCAAAGCAGGTTATAAACCTTCCGAAGCTATCTCCAAAAGCGTGCGTTATTTAGCCGTTCCCCTGTTAGCATCTACCTTAACTACAGTTTTTACATTTACTCCCGTTGTTCTGCTGATTGGAGGTCAAGGGGAGTTTATGAAACCTTTGGGTGTATGCGTTATTTTGTCGCTGCTGTCTTCTTTGTTTATTTCCTTAACAATAGTACCCGCTCTAACTGGTTTAACATTCACAGGTAATCTTAGTGCAATAAAGCAAATATTATGGTGGAATTCTGGTTTTTCTCAAACTAGTTTAACCAGATTTTATCAACGCTGTTTAAAATCGATTTTATTAAAACCAATATTGGGTGTAATACTAGCTTTTATTTTACCAATAACTGGTTTTGTAGTAGCTTCTAATATTCCGGAGCAGTTTTTTCCACCAGCAGAACGAGACCAGTTTTATATTGAATTAGAATTACCACACTTTGCTTCCTTGAAAGAAACCGAATCAATAGCGCTAAAAGCCAGAGAAATTCTGATTAAACGTTCAGAAGTTGATCGAGTACATTGGTTTTTAGCAAGAAATGCACCTTCTTTCTATTACAACATGCGTCAGTCGCGAAAAAATGCGCCAAATTATGCTCAAGCTTTAGTTAAACTCAAATCAGCAGAACATAGTCGTCAAGAAATTCGGGCTATACAAAAAGATTTAGATAAAGCTTTTCCCTCAGTTCGATTTTTAGCAAAGCAATAAGAACAAGGTGTTGCAACTGATGCTCCAATTGAATTGTATATATACGGTTCAAATTTAGATATTTTGCAACAGTTGGGACAGCAAGTTCGAGAAATACTAGCTCAAATAAAGGACGTGACTCATACTAAAACTAGTATGGGAGAAGCTTTACCTAAATTAGGTTTAACTTTAGATGAAGAACAAGCAATAATTTTAGGATTAAATAATACAGAAATTGCTCGACAACTCGATGCTAATTTAGAAGGAATTGTGGGAGGTTCAATTTTAGAAGGTACTGAAGAATTACCTGTAAGAGTCAGATTATCCAATCAAAATCGTGCCGATTTAGACCAAGTTGCGTCTTTAAATTTAATTCCAAATAATACCAATCAAAATAATAATTATCAAATACCTTTATTAACAGTCAGTAAAATTGAATTGCTTCCCGAACTTTCTGTAATTAGCCGTAGAAATGGTAAAAGAATTAATAGCATTCAAGGTTTTATTACTGCTGGTGTTCTACCTTCCCAAGTATTAACTGATTTGAAACAGCAATTGCAAAAAAGTAATTTTAAATTACCTCTTGGTTACAGAATAGAATTTGGTGGTGAATCAACTACACGTGACGAAACAGTAGCTAATTTAATGGCAACAGTAGGTATTGTACTAGTATTAATGTTAGCGACCTTAGTATTATCTTTCTCTTCTTTTAGGTTGGCTTTTATTATTGCTGTAGTTGGTTTTTGTTCTGTGGGATTGGGATTATTACCTCTGTGGATATTTGGCTATCCTTTGGGATTTATGGCAATTGTAGGTACGGTAAGTCTTATCGGTGTTGCTATTAACGATTCTATTGTTGTTCTTGCAGCCTTACAAGGCGATTCCCAAGCCAGTCTGGGCAATATCAAAGCTATTTGTCAAGTTGTAGTTCGTTCAACTCGTCATGTTCTAACTACCACTATGACTACGGTAGCTGGATTTATTCCCTTATTAATTGACGGTGGAGAACTTTGGCCTCCTTTAGGTATTTGCGTTGCTGGTGGAGTTATTGGTGCAACTCTATTGGCTTTATTATTCGTTCCCTGTGCTTATTTGTTAATGCTCGGTCTTCCATTATCTAAGAAATTCAAGTATCCTTTAAAAGATAGCAATACCCTTCTACACTCTCAAGGAGAAAGGTAAATGGATGATAAATTAAATGAAAATTTAACTCCTCCCTCGTCCGATAATAATATTTTTGATAAAAACCACCTTTCTCAAAAAAAAATATTAGAAATTAGTCAAAATAAAGAATTTATTCAAAATAAAAATAAAAATAAAAATATATTCCAAAAACCCTTATTTTTACTTTTACCAATAGGTATACTAATTTTTATATTTACTCCCCCCGGTCGGTCTTTACTAAATCAAATTACTTCAACTCAAACAAAATCCGAGCAAAAATCAAATTCAATAACTACAACTTCAGAAAATATTCTCACCGTACAAACAAAACAAATACAGTCTGTAGATTCATATTTAGTCAAACGCTCATATAACGGAACAGTAGTTCCCCGTCGTACTAGCTCCTTCGGTTTTGAACGCTCCGGGAAATTAACATCAATAGTCGTTGATAAAGGAACCAGAGTTAAAGCTGGTCAAACATTAGCTTTTTTAGATACCAAAACTCTCAGAGCTACACAAAGAGAATTACTTGCTCAACGCGCCCAACTCGTTGCAAAATTAAAAGAATTACAGGCTGGTGTTCGTTCTCAAACTATTGCAGCAGCAAGAGCTAATGTTAATCAACTAAAATCTCAACTCCAACTTGCTCGAAGCAAAAATCAACGAAGACAAAGACTTTATACACAAGGTGCTATTTCCAAAGAACAGTCTGATGAAGCGACTTCTGATTTAAACAGCAAACAAGCTAACCTCGAATCAGCACAAAGTAAATTAAATGAATTACTAGCGGGAACTCGTCCCGAACAAATCGAAGCTCAAGAAGCATCCATCGAACAACTTGATGCCAAAATTGCTTCAGTGGAAGTTGAATTAGAAAAAAGTATATTAAAAGCTCCCTTCAGTGGAACCATTTCTGCTCGTTTAGTTGATGAAGGTACTGTAGTAGCTATGGGTAATCCTGTATTCCGTTTGGTAGAAGATGGAAATTTAGAAGCTCACGTCGGAGTTCCGGTAAATGCTGCGAATAAAATTAAATTAGGTGCAACTTTACCAGTTAAAATTGGAGAGCAAAACTATAGCGCTAGGGTTTTATCAAAATTACCAGAATTAGAACAAAGCACTCGTACCACCACAGTAATTTTAAAATTAAATCCCGAAGCTGTAGGAAAAGTTACTTCCGGACAAGTCGTCAGATTACAACTTGATGAAAAGATTTCTGAGACTGGATATTGGCTTCCCACCACAGCTTTAGTTAAAGGGGTGAGGGGTTTATGGTCTTGTTATGTTTTAGGTGAAGCAGAACAATCCAATCAATTAAATTATTTTTCCGTAAAAAGAAAAGATGTGGAAATATTACATAATATTGGTGACCGTGTTTTAGTTCAAGGAACTTTACAAAATGGCGATATGGTAATCACAAATGGCAATCATCGCCTTGTGACTGGTATGAAAGTACAACCAAGCAGTCAGACGGTGAAGTGGGGAGAAAAATGAAAAATTAAGAACTTTGTAGGACTTACGCATTGACAAGAAAATTAGTCTATTTGAGCCACTCGCCGCTTACAGTAGTTGCGAGAATGAAAGCCCACGGTTTTTAATCGTGGGATAAAATTCGAGTATGCACCTTTAGGTGCAGTGAAGTCTAGCAAGAGTTTCTATCAATTCGCTAACGCTAATACCTTCTTTTAGAGCTTTTGACTTCATGTTATCCCAAGCTGTAGGGGTAACTACAATCTGATGCCTTTCTTTTATCTCATCGTGCAATACGGGAATATTCTTTAATCTTTTTTGTCCTTTTTTGGTTGACATTTATAGATATTGTGTATATACTAGATTTAGTTATATAAAGAAAAGGAGGTGATTGTCAAGTGCTGATGGGAATGGTGTTCAAGTTAAAGCCTACAAAGTTGCAAGCAGTAGAATTAAGTAGTTGGGTTGATATGCTTTTTTGTCAGTACAACTACAATCTAAGAGACCGAAACTATACGTACTACGCATCTCAAGAAGATTGGTCTACTAGCCACAACTTCCCTGTAACGCATTGTGCTTTAACTTGTTGCATTTCTCGCAACGGTGCATCTGGTGAGGTCTATACCCAAAAGCCAGACAAGAAAACCGGGCTATTAAAACGCCGTTCTGCGAGCGCTATTCAAGATGCTAACCTTAAAGAACTTAAAAAATCTCGACCTTGGTATAAGCGTGTAAATAGTACTGCATTACAGCAGAATGTAAAGCGGCTGGATAATGCGTTTTATGGGTTCTTTGGCAATGGTAAAGAAAGACCAAAACCCAAGCGTAGAGGTAAGTTCAAAAGCTTCACTATCACCAATATTGAGAACAAAGATATAACCTCAACTGGTATAAACATGGTTGTGTCTCGGTTGGGTTGATTATCATAATTCTCGCTCTATCCCTGATGGTTTCAAAGTCAAGTCAGCAACTATTAGACAAAAGGCTGATGCTTGGTATATCAGCATCAAAGTTGAAGATAAAACCATTCCCCAAGCAATTGAGGTAAAACCAGAAGATATTAAAACAGTAATTGGTTGTGATTTGGGATTGACAAAGTTAGTTCATCTTTCCGATGGCTCTCAGATAGATAA
>JBHJJJ010000351.1:0-14707 GCA_050042755.1 Rivularia sp. (in: cyanobacteria) | reverse complement strand
AACAATTATCAATATCTCCTCATATAAAGTCCCTAAAATATGCCTAATTGCTAAGTCTTATTATTACATATTACTTATTACTTATTACTTATTACTTATTACTTATTACTTATTACTAATTACTTATTACTTATTACTTATTACTTAATACTTATTACTTATTACTCCTAACTCCTAACTCCTAACTCCTAACTCCTAACTCCGAATCGTTGTAAGCAAGGCTTTTTCCCGAATCAACCAATCGTTATCGTTGACGACTATCTCATAACTACTTGTATCACCAAGTTTTTCCAATGCCATCAACACTGCATACTTCAAATCCCAGATGTTGGTTTCTAAACAGGCTTTCAGATCCTCAATTGCACTTGTTGCACCAAGCTCACCTAAAGCGATGGCAGCAGCAGCTCGTGATTTTTGAAACTGGGGTTGTTTGTTATGCAGGGCTTCTACCAACAAATCGTAGGCAGGAGCATGCTTTAACCAACCAAACAGTTTCATTACGTGAAAATGGGCACCATAGTCATTCTTTGCTTCTTCATCATAGGTGGCAAACAGAGCATCAGGAGCTGCATCTGCGTGATGCTCAAGAATCGTTTTAGCTGCCAAATAACAACGCCCAAAGTCAGTTTCGTACAACCCCCGAATCAAAAATGACATATCTGGTTGAATTTGGTAACTATGTACTAAATTCAAGTCATTCGGGTGGTCCCGTAATGTTTGCTCTAAGTGGGGCTGAATCGTTTCAAAGCTAATTGCTCCTTCTTTGATTCCCGCTTCTGCTAGCATCCGAATTCCTCGCAGTCGAAAGACTAAAGATACCGGACATTTTGCAATATGGGGAATTGCGTCGTAATAGTTCGCATCAATCAAATCCTGAATAGACAACCGCCGCCCTAATACATTTGGGTTTTGCAACGTCGCCACCACTTTTGCCATCTGGGAATAGTCTGAAGTTAAACGGCAAACTCCTGCAATAGCTGCACTGGCTGTTGCTGGATCGGTATCATCTACAAATTTACGAATTCGTTCTAGGGCTGGTTGATAGTTAAACTTTGTTAGTGTATGAATTATCACTCGATAAGTTTGCTTCGGCTTGTCGAGCAATTGAGCCACTTCTTCTAATATATCGGGGTCTTGGGTACCAATTTCACCGATAGCCCAAACTGCATTTTCCACCGTATAGCAGTCGTCATCACTCAGACAATCGCGAATCACAGGTATTGCTACCTCAGCCTGTAGTCGCCCTAAAGTCTCTATGGATTTACGGCGGACAATGCGATTATCCAAGGCGGAATCGGTTTGCTGCACCGCCCTTATCAGTGCGTCGATCGATCGCTCTGTAGGAAAGTTGACCAAATGAGAAGCGGCAATATAGCGTGAATCATCCTCGCTCAACTCGTCTTGAGGTGTATCCAAAAGAGCGATCGCCCGATCTTCTGTAAGATTAAAAAAATTAAAAAAGCGCTTATCCATATATATATGCTTTATTTTCGGCCGTTAGTTATTTGCAACGGACAGCCAATAATCAATATTTTAATATCAAAACAAACCCAGAGATTCTTTGCAATTACTCAACCTCAAGCCGGTAAAGCAAATAGCCAAGAATCTCTAGGCTCGTAGGGTGACAATTGAGCTCATCACCAAATTACAAGTCTAGTAAGCGCGATCAACTAGGATAGAGAGTTGATTGCGTAGTCAAGTAATGCATTGTACTCGGTCAATGCTTGAGCAGACATATCACGAGGTGCACAACCACGGTTACGAGCATAGGTTAATGCTTCAACGTAGGGAGCGGTAGGTAGGTTCAAAGCGCGATAAACTTCACGTTGACCAGCAATACCCCATTCATCCAATGGGCCAGTACCGCCAACTACTAAGCAGTACTGGATTAGACGCATGTAGTGCTTAACATCGCGAGCGCACTTAGCCTTGAAGGTATCGGTAGAGTTAGCTTGACCAGCATCGTTCAAGTAAGGATACTTCTTGATACAAGCGTCGTAAGCTTCTTTTGCAACTGCGTCGATGTTGCCAGCTAATTTTTCAGCAGCTTCTAAACGAGCAGCAGAACGTTGGATAGAACCTTGTACTGATTCTAAATCGGAACTGCTGGGGAAACGTCCAGCTGCATCTGCTGATGCAATTACGGTGGTGAGAACTGATTTCATTTTTTTATACTCCCAATGGATGTTGATTTTCTATTGTCTTAGATTTCAATTATTCGAGGGTGCGATAATAATCGACTAGCTTAAAGCGGAAATCACGCGATCTAAATAGCCGGAAGCTTCAGCAACCAAGCTAGCACAACGATCCTCAACTATAGTAGGATTCATTTTCTTTAACTTAGAACCAGCAAAAGATTCGCTAGGCTCATCTTTGATGTGAGCAGCTACTTGAGCTTTCATGATTTGAACTGCACGCACCGTGGAGGAGGTAGGTACACCTAGAGCAGTATAGGTTTCTTTTAAACCGTTTAAGCAGCGGTCATCTAGAACTGAAGCGTCACCAGCTAACAAAGCGTAGGTTACGTAGCGTAAGATGATTTCAGCATCGCGCAAGCAAGCAGCCATACGACGGTTAGGATAGCAGTTACCACCAGCTTGAATTAAGCCTTGGTTTTCGCAAATCATACCAGCAACAGCATCAGAAACCATGCAGCTTGCGTTACTAGCGATTGCATTTACAGCATCCAAGCGTCTGTTTCCATTAGCAACAAACTCTTTTAAAGCACCGATATCAGTTACGGTGGAAGTGCTGGCATCAGCTGTAACTACGGATCTAGAAAAAGCATCAAGCATTTTGATCTCCTTAAAAAGTGGTTATTTTTGACATATTCCCTGTGGGATTCTGGGATACTGGCGTACCAGACAATGCCCTGCCCAGTTAAAATTTGAATTAGTTGTCTGCTGAACGAGACAATACGAACATAAAAGATGACTCCTCTGTGAGTCTCAATTATGAAAAATAAAGCAACAATTTGTAATATTCTAAACTTACCAATCACTTGTTTCAGATTGCCGCTCAATTTGAGCGATCGCCAGCTTAGCCAAAATCCGTACTACTTCTTGTTCGTCATTGAGCATAGTTTGTAATACTCCCATTGCTCTGCGATCGCCAATTTTTCCGAGGGAGTTGATTGCTGCTTTTCTTACGTCTAAATCACTATCTTGACTTGCAGTAATTAAATACTCAACTGCGGGGGGATAATTTACTTGTCCTAATGCTGCAGCAGCTTCGGTGCGGATAAGCGCTTCTGTATCTTTGAGAGATGAAACCAGAAGGTTGCATGGCTTTTCATCCGATTCTTCTTGTGCCACATGACCCAAGGCACCGATTACAGCACATCGTACATCTAAGGAAGCGTCATTCAAAGCTTTGTATAAATGTTCTGAGGCTTTAGATCCAATAAATGCTAATGCCCATGCGGCATGACCTTTGATATCCTGAGAATACTCGGTGGATGCTAGGATATCTAACAATGCTGGTGCGGCAACTTCTCCCGTTCTTGCTAGCGCTCCGGCAGAGGAACTTCTAACTACTGTATCTGTATCATTAAGAAAGGAATGGAGTAAGCTTGGCACAGCGCTATTATCTCCGATGATTGTGAGCGTCTTCGCCGCAGCCCTCCGCACCACCACATTGGAGTGATTTGCCAGTGCTTCTGTTAGCAGTGGGGTTGCTGGCTTGCCAATTTCACCCAAAGCTGTAGCAAAACCCAGTCGAACCATTCCACGGGTGTCTCCTAAGCCTTCTATCATTTGTTTTATGAGTTTTTGATTAGTAGAGTCAAAAGTTTTTAAGCCAATTTGCTCTTTGGTTATTTGCAGCAGTTTGTCATTTTCAGTTTGAATTTGCAGGGCTAAATCATCCACGACTGGATTTTTGGAGTTCAGCGATTGACTCATTACAAATTTCCTATTTTTTTGGTTAAATTATTTGCCTAAAAATATACAATTAATCTTGCATCAGATAGTTACTAATATTTATCTAATTCAACTGAGGACTGATATACAGCATATAGCGGTTTTCACCGATACAAGAAAAATATGCCACTTACCTAAATCCTATTTATATTTGTAGGGTGTGTGACGGCATTGAAAAATTTATTGTGTAATTGAATAATTACCGAATGCCGTCACGCACCAATTATTTTCAAGAAACACGAGCCGAAACCCTTGAAAAAATCAGCTTTTTTATTTTCGAGTATTTATTTAATTACCACCGGGGGATTTAAGACTTTTGACTTTTGAATGCCAGACTTTTGACTTCCCCTCGGAGTATCAAACTCTATTTTCTAAACTAGCTCGTGTTGTTCGACGGGTAAGTGCATGGGGTGTATCTAATTGTGATGCTGGTTGGCTAAGAAGACGCGATCGCATTTCTTCACTCAAGCCCTGTACGTGACTAAAATCAACACCAGCAATGCTTTCAAAAGAGTCAAATTCAATATCACTTAAATCTGCAGCCCGCAAATCTGCCCCTGCTAAATTGGCTCCATTTAAACCAGCATTACGTAAATAAGCACCCGGTAAAAATGCTTTCCGTAAATCTGCTTGAGTCAATCTCGCACCCTTGAGATTTGCCCCAGTTAAATCGGCTCCTCCAAGGTATGCTCCCAATAAACTTGCACTTTGCAAATCGGCATATCGCAAGTTAGCTGTATTGAGTTCGGCACCATTTAATTTAGCATTTGGACCGATTGCCCCGGAAGATTTGTAGACAAAACCATCTGGGAAAAGAGTTTGACTGTCATACCTTGCCCCTAGCAACTTGGCATCGGTTAAATTGGCTCCCCGTAAATCAGCACCACTCAAATCGCTCCTAAACATGCAAGCTGCTTGCAAGTTAGCATCGCGAAAAATTGCTTTACTCAAATCGGCTGCTCTTAAATCAGCTGTCTGTAAATCAGCTTCACTGAGATTAGCTTGACTGAGATTGGCTCTAATCAGAATAGCGCCATTTAAATTTAGCTTTTGTAAATCAAGACTGCTTAGGTTGAATTGGTAAAAATCCTTATGGCCAAGAGCAATTTGTGTTTGGAGGGCAGCCAAAATTTCTTGGGGTGTTTTCTGAGTCTCCCTGCTTGTCATTGCTCAATTTTATGAGAATATTTAGGGGTATCATACCATAACCTAAATTTAATCAAGCTCTCACATTTAATATGATGGGTGAAGGTAGGGAGGGTGGAGAGGCGGAAGAATCATTTTTGATGTAAGTAGGTGGGCACAAATAAACCAAGCCATATTACAAAATGTAAATTGCGCTCAAACCCTTACCCCTATTGCCTATTGCCGGCTTGCCTATTGCCTTATCCCAATTACTATTTTCAATGCCAACCTACTTACGTGCGTTTCCCCAGTCGTCAAAAGAGCGAATTTGGCTAAAAGAGCGGGGGTTTCAACCTCAGGCGGCTGTGCGAGAAAACCGATCATATTTAATGGGACAAAGCACTACAAGAAAAATATCCTCGTTGCGTAGGTCCAAATCTATACAAAAATCTATAAATTTACAATACTTATGCCTTTTGTTACACCAATGACAATGATTGACTTCTTCCGCAAGAGTGAAGGGGTTTGGTTTACTCATCGCACTGTACACCACTTTGATGCGGTAAGGGATGAGTCGGGAGAATCAAAGCTCTATGTGGATGCGATTACCCTGGATGACTCAAGGGTAAAAGCTATCTGTGAAACGCAAAGTATCTTACCAGCTAGTGTCAAGTCAGGAGCTAGCTTTATGTGGCAAGCCCATGAGGATAACCGGGAACCAGATCCAGAAAACGCGGCTGTATTGATTGATGTACCGGATGATGAAACTGGGCGCTCTGGCAAGTTGTTAAGGAACCAGGGCTATGTGGAAAAAGTGCCGGTTGTCAGTCGTTACTGGTTTGGTGATGATGGTATTTTAACTATTGACACTGAATACGATCGCAATCAAGGGCAAGAACGTTGTTGGTTTATTACCGATGATTTCCGGGTGCGTGTTAGTACGGTGAGGATGATGAATGGCGTGTATATGATGACTTATTGTTCTGAACGACGCTATCTTACTGAAAAGGTTTTAGCGCAAATGGTTCAGCAGAATTTGTCTAGGAGTTGAACTAATATGGTTCGGTTAAAAAATTGATCTGTTGAGACAAGCAAGGGGAGCAGGGGGAGAGAAAAATGCTATTTTGACTTTTAACTTTTAACTTCAATAGTTTTCGATCGTGCTAGATATGAATAATCGGACTTAATATTTTTTGCGATCGCTAATCATAAAATATACATTTGCGCTAGGCTTAATCCCAATGTGCAATACAGTCTCAAACACCTCACCCCGCCTTTAAAAGCACCCCTCTCCAAAATAGCGGAGAGGGGAGTAGTTTCGTGTATTGCATCCAAGTAGGGAAGAACCGCAAAATTAATGATTAACTGATTATTGATAATTGAAATCAACCGCGCTCATCAAATCTGGTGTAAAAACCGCCGTATTTTATCCAGTATTGTTTTAATGTATGATGAGGTGTATGTAAGCTAGCTTTAGCCTGATGCAAAATTACTTGACGGTGGGAACCCATCCAAATTTTGTTTACGGGTTCAACTGATATTAAGGTTCCTCCCAAAGAACGAACGCATTCTGTAAATCTATCTACAGTGGTATACTCTAACGTCTCAAAGATGAAAAAGTTACCCGAACAAATTAAATGACGACTGCGAATCCAACATCGCATTTTTTTTTCAGCCTGTGGCGGTAACATTTTATTTCATCTAACTCAAACTAATTTAAATCAATGAACAATGAAAAATGAACAGTTTTTTAGCTGTAACGACTACCAAGAGTTCTAATCAAGGTGTTGTTAGTTTATGGTTTTATCTATCGCCAATCAAATATTTTTCAGCAAATATAGCGATGTGGAAGATGCTCTACTCCAATAATAAATTTCGGAACTATTAGTTGACGGGAGGCGCGTCAACATAAGCCTTATTCCTACTCACTATTCCCTGTTCCGACGTTACGATTTTCAACGCCGAGCTACTTAACTGTTAAAATTGATTATGATTTTAATCTAGGAACTTCCGAAGCAAAATTTGTTATTTTTTCAAATTTTAAAGCTCCATGAGTAGAACCCCACACTTGTTCGTGGGTTTCAATATCCATGCCTCTATCTAAACTTGACCAGGTGCTTTCTGTAATTTCCACCTCGCTTTCTAAATAAGTTTGACGACCTTTTTTACTAATTAAACATTGATTCCCCGGTTCTACATTTCCGAGAAACATATCTTGCTTTCTTCGGAATACCATCGAACAGTTATAACGACGTTCTATACACTCTGGTGTTATTGTCTGGAGTATCTCTAATTCCCTCGCTGCACCAGCGTAAAGAAATGAATCTTTGAGGCTATAGTTTTCAATATAAATATGGTCCCCTTTGTCAATCAGTTTATGTATTCCTTGACGATAAGGTGACCATAAATCATAGTCATACACTTGTTCTGAATAAAAACCTATTGTATTAAAAAAATTAAATGCTAAAGGACGAAAAAAAACGTGAATGTGTGCGTAATCTTTAGGACTTTCAAAACATTGTTTTTTATTGCTAAATTCTCCCGCCATCCAGCTAGCCAATGTCGTTAGATCGCTAGCGTTAGTATTAAGATGGTCCTGAATTATAGTCATATTAAACCTCTAAAGTTAGAAGGGAATAAACAAGTATTTATATAATGTTTTAACTTAAAAAATAGGATTTTAGTGTTTCAATCAAGAACGAATTTCACTACAAAATGAAGCTGTAGTAATGCCTTTACCACTACTTGTTTTTATCGTTGCAACACGAAAGCGGAGGTTGGGGTTAGCAAACCAAATTCTCTCTTCTGCTGCTGCTCTGTCATATTCTGTCTGCAAAATAAATGTTCCATCTTCTGAAAGATGATAATTTCCCACCGCCGCTATTGTTTCGGCGTATCCTTCTTCCCTAAGCAATTTTCCCTTTTGAGGATTATCTGCATCGGGTACCGGTACCAACACGGTACTACCAGAAAAGCTTTTTTCATCCCAGTCAGATTCTCCTTCCCAAGTCATGCGGAAGGGATGAGTGATGATACTGGGGTTAACATCATTCAATTTACAAATTTCTAGCACCTTACTATCGTCAGCACTAAGAGACTCAATGTTAATCTCAGAAAGCACTTCCTCAAAATGTGCAAACGCTAAGTGATGCCCGCTACGCTGCGATCGCCACTTTCCAATAGAAAGTTCAAA
Organism: Rivularia sp. (in: cyanobacteria); assembly: GCA_050042755.1. GTDB lineage: Bacteria > Cyanobacteriota > Cyanobacteriia > Cyanobacteriales > Nostocaceae > Rivularia. Next base: position 6,469 of record JBHJJJ010000351.1, on the reverse strand, counting down.
AAAATTGGTAATGTTCATTACAAAATTATGCCGTATTAGTCGGTAAAATTTTTTAAGTATCTTGACTGAATTAAATATTCCATTGCTCCAGCCAAGGGTTCCCTTATAAGTTTTTTCTTCAAAAAAACTTTTAAGGGTGCCCGCCAAGAGGAACTAAGTTTAATTTATGTTATCGTTAGTCCAGACACTATCATCTTGATTAATTATGTTGATAGAATACGATGTCATTGTAATATTGCTAATCTTTCTGCCCATACGGTGAATTTGCTTAACTGTATCGGACATTCTACGGTAAGGAACTTTCAACCTATAATTACTAGTCCGCACTAAGTCACCCAAAGCACCAGTTACTTCAATTACCGCAGTGCGATTATCGTAGCTGCTTGTGTTGCTTGCAAGTATAGTTGCCATACCTGACATAAAAATTACCTCCGATTCACTTTACTTAGACGGTTAGTTCTTTGTGAATTTTGTTGTAAGCAATGAATACACAGAAAACTACCAGTTCTCCTGCTTGAAAACTAGAATATGCCGTATTTTGATTTTTGTGTGGATTGGGATACAAATACCACTTTACTGCTTTTCTACCCCAAAATTACGAAAAATAACGGCAAGGAAAGAGTGGATTCAGATCAAAGCTAGTGGGAGTCAATAATTAACCCTGGCAATTAAACAATTATGCTTAATAAATTGATGAATTGCGAATTGCCTTCACCCTTTGCTCATATATCTCCAAGCGGAGACACTAATGCTAAAGTCGCTAGGCATGGCTCAGATGCTCCCGTAGGTTAGGGTACGGTTTTGTAGCTAATTTATCTAAGCAATCTCTGTGATGCTAACTATTTTAGCTCCCATTTTGTGAATATTCTGAACTTGCTGGGACATGGAGCTATAATTAACAATATATTCCTTGTTGCTTAAGTGGTTTTTTGGACCAACAGCGTTTTTAATAACCTTGATAGAGAAGCGCTTGGTGGTGTTGCTTACTGCACCAGAACCTTTTGCTGGAGCCTTAATTTTTGTAGGTAAATTGGCTGCCACAGCAGTAATTAGTTTTGCATGGGTATCGCGATCGTTAGTAGCCATTCCTCTCATTAAGGTAAACATTCTGTTGAAACCAACGTTCTTGATACCTATTTGGCTAGTAGTGCTACGAAAATAAGGAACTATTTTTTCGCCAAAATTGAGTATATATTCGTCACTATCTACATAAGAATCAATCTCAGCATCATAACCACCTTCACTGTAGATGCGGGTGTGTTCGGAAATTTCCGATTGATCTTGGGGAGCACGCCCTAGCAGATGTTTGTAGTTCAACTCAATAAAACGATATTGAGAAGAAGACTCAAAAAATAATGAGCGGTAAATTTCGGATTTGGCAACTGCCCGTACAAAGTCACGTAAGGTAATAGAACCATCACGCAATAAGGATTCAGCGCTGGTAAGGCGTTGACTTTCCATCAAATGCTCGTTACCCAAAACCTGCTTGTAAACAGCCCGGATTACTATTTGTAAATCATCTTCAGTAACATCTTGACGAAGTTCTACTGGTGCGGTTTCAACAGCCCAAAGTGACATTTCAGTTTCTCCTAAATAAAAAAGTGTATTTTCGCAGTTGATAAAAAAAGTTTTACTTCTTGGTTTCTTATTCCACATTCAGGAGTCAGGTGTGAAAAATTATGAATTGTGAATATTTGCTTAATAGTTAAATAATTCTTGCAAAAACCCTTAACTCTCCACCCCCAACTCCCGATGGTTCTATTGTTTAAGCAATTTCTGTGATGCTATCAATTTTTGCACTGGTGCGATTGATTCGCTGTATTGTGGGTGTCATCTTAGTTGCACAGACTTTGTATTCAGTTGTACTGCGACGACGAGGGCTATCAAATTTTGCACCCGTGACGACAATTTTGAACCGTTTTTCAGTTCCACCACTCTTCTGAGGAGGCTTAATTTTACTGGTGCTGTTGGTAGCTACTGAGTAAACTAACTTGGAAGACTTGACTGCCTTAGAAGTTTCAGCCACTCCCCGGAATAAATCGAACATCCGGTTATAAGCAACCTGCTTCTGTCCTATTTGACTGCTGGTTCCCCGGTAGTAGGGTACTACATTGTCCCCAAAAGCAGTTATGTATTCGGGGCTATCAATATAAGAATCGATTTCTGCATCATATCCATCTTCATTACAACGACGGATATGTTCGGAAATCTCTGTTTGATCTTCAGGTGCGCGTCCCAACAAATGTTTAAAATTGAGTTCTACGAACCGGTAAGGAGCGCTGGTTTCAAAAAAGCGAGCACGATACATCTCACACTTCGCAACAGTACGGACAAAATCACGCACGGTAATACTGCGATCGCGTAATTGCGATTCAGCACTAGTGAGTCGTTCGCTTTCCATTACATGAGCGTTACCTAAAACTTGCTTGTAAACAGCTTTGATAACTCCTTCAAGTTCATCTTCGGAGCTAGTTTGCCATAGCTCCACTTTTGGTGCATCGAGAACTGAGCTTACCATTTTTATTCCTCTCAAATCTTAATTTTCAAGGCAAATATTTTAGTTTATGGGAGTAATTGAGGCAATCACGCCGCCCATATTGTGAATTCTCTTGTACTCTTCGGAGAGCTTATTAAAGGGCACAATAAACACTTGGTTGGAACGGCGGAATTTGGAAATCCGATTCACTCCCTTTGCTCTATAAGCTGTGACTTCAATACGGTAAGACTTTCCATCTGCAGTAGCTCCCACACCTTGGCGACTGCGAGAACCCAATGCTGGATTCTGGAATGACCAACCATCGGAAGCATTACTAGGTGCAACTACTGGAGTAGGAGTATTTTGAATAACTAAGGAATTCAATCTCGGCTTCTTACCCGCCAAGTTGCCCTTCAAATCGCTACTGGAAGCACCGCGCAATAGTTGAAACATATGAGTAAATTCAACCATGCTCTGACCGTTTTGGGTTTTGTAACCACGGTAGTAGGGCACGATGTTTTCCCCATAGGCATTTTGATATTCATCGCTATCGATATAAGAATCGATATCAGCTTCAAAACCACTTTCATCTAAAATGGCGCTGTGAGCTTTCATATCGTCATAGCTATCGGGAGCACGTCCGAGGAGGTGCTTAAAATTCAATTCAATCGAGCGATAGCGGGCACAACTTTCAAAAAAACGCGAGCGATAAAGTTCCGATTTCGCAACTTGACGCACGAATTCGCGAACGCTGACTTCTCCTAGCTTGAGTTGTGACTCGGGAACGCTTAGGCGCTCGCTTTCCATCACATAGGCATTGCCTAAAACTTGTTTGTAGACGGCTCTAATTACGCTTTCAACTTCTTCAGTAGAGCGGCCTGGGGTTAGTTCGATCGGATCTGTTTCTTCAAACAGAGCTACCCCCAATCGGGATGCTGGTCCGAATGCCATTAAAACAATCTCCTAATTAACGACATATTATTAAGATGTTTCAAGATGTAAAAAAACTTAATCTTCTTTTCAGCTTCAGAGTACTTCTAATGTTCTAAGGACTCTAAATCTGCCGATTTAGAAGTTTTTTACATCTTTTCCTTTTTTAATTCTTATACGACTCCGAGTCTATATTTGTTAAGAATTATGACTAAAAATGATTCTTAATGATGAAGAAATGATTCAGGTTGCGAGTGAAAATGCGGCTTTTGCAATCTTTATGATTCCGAGCGCTCTCAATATCTCTAGTAAACAAAAATGCAAAAAACTTATTATTTATTTACACTAAGGGTTTTTAGTTGCCATAAATCTGTTTGTTTTGATAGAGCTTACACAAAGGTTAATGGTCGGTTTATACTCGCAACCATGTAGAGACGCGATATATCGCGTCTCTACACCTCAAAGAGATCGATCATTCACTTTGAAAACTAGCTAGTTGTCGGATTAAATGGTCAAAATAAGGAGCAAGAGTTTTTTGTAACCCAACGAGTTCACATCGACGCAAGCTATTAGCCTTAATGTTCTCGACTCCTAATATCATCGCATCTAAAGGAACTTGTAACTCTTGATAAAGCAAATTCATGTGGTGCAATCCGGTAGTGCTGGTATAATCTGCATGTTTTCCTGCGATTCCATAGGTGATGCAGCGTAAAAAATGCCAGAAATCGCGCCAACAAGCCGCGGCTCGTTCGGGGGGATACAAACCACCCCCTGGTTCAACGATACCGGGCATTGCCGCCAAAAGTTGCTTTCTCGATTCATCTACAATTTCTGTTGCATTATCCCGTAACAATTTAGCGACAGGGATAAACTCTGAAGAATCCGGTGAGAGCGATTTAATCTGCTGTAAATTTTCATCAGTCAGATAGCTCCTGTTGTCATCTGCCATTTGGAATATTTCAATAGCAGCTTTTGGGTGGGTTTTCTCCCAACTCCCAAAGCTAACTATTCTAGCTTTAGAAATTAATTCCTTTACTTTATCTGTTAACTGAGTCATTCAATACTCCCAACTCTTTACTTATTACTTATTACTCCTAACTGCGTGAGTTCCCAACTCTTAATACCAATTCTGTGTGAGGTTGCCCTTAATCGCTCTCAGCCTAAAAGGCTGGAGCTACACTTACGAAGCCAACCCAGGTTGGCTAAATTCGGCGCATCTTTATAAAGAAACGGTACAACTCCGCGAGCTCTTTACTTGTTACTCCCAACTCCGCGAGCTCCTAACTCCGCGAGCTCCTAACTCTTTACTTGTTACTTATTACTACTAACTCCTAACTCCGCGAGCTCCTAACTCCTAACTCTCCAAAGCAGCTTTACGAGAATGTAAATCGGTTAACATAGCATCGATTTTGGCAATTTCTGGATGATTTTCGATATTTGCCAGAGCATTTACTTTTAAGATTTTCGCTTTTTTTGCCATTGCCATGGTATCGTCGATAATTCGGGAACGATATTGTTCTAATTCGGCTATGACTTCAGCAATTGCTTCTGGTGTTTCTTCTTGAGTTGTTGTTTGCTCTTGATTTTCAGACATTTTTATGATTTCTAAATTTTAAAACTGCTCAGAGATTATTTTCCCCCAACGGTTCGCTATTTATTACAATCTGTAAAAGAAAGTTAAAAAACTCCCTTAAAAATCGAACGATATGGATATCGCTCAAATCGAAGCCAATCTTAAAAATCCAGATTTTCAGTACCGTCTCCAAGGCATTAAAGCTCTTAAGGATTACGATTCAGAAGTTGCAGTACCATTACTCGTCAACTCACTTAATGATTCAGAATTTTTAGTACGCTCTTTTGTGGCGATGGGTTTGGGTAAACAACAAACTACAGAATCATTTGCGGCATTGATGCAGATAATGAAGTTAGACAATACTCCCAACGTGCGAGCAGAAGCGGCAAATTCTTTATCGTTATTTGGTAGAATAGCAGTATCTCATCTTGTTTTGGCATTTTATCAAGACGATCATTGGTTAGTTCGTCGCAGCATTTTAGGAGCATTAGCAGAAATGAATTCTCCAGAGGAACTCCTTGATGTCTGCATAGAGGCATTCAAAGGTGAAGATTCTGGTGTTGCTGAATCAGCTGTTAATGCTTTGGGGATGTTAGCGGATTCAACCCAGCATGATGCAGCCTTATCGCAATTATTAGCACTAGTAAATCATGAATCGGAGTTTATGCGATCGCGCGTAGCTTATGCCTTGAAAAAATTCGATCAACCCGAAGCCAAGGAAGCTTTGCAACAACTTAGAGGAGATGAAAATCATAAAGTTGTAGGTGCTGCTTTGGAAGACTTGCTGGAGGAGTGAGGAGTTAGGAGTTAGGAGTGAGTTGTGAGTTAGAAGTTGGGAGTTAGAAGTTGGGAGTTGGGAGTTAGGAGTTAGGAGTTAGGAGTTAGGAGTTAGAAGTGAGTTGGGAGTTAGGAGTTAGGAGTTAGGAGTAAGAAGTAATGAGCAAGAAGTAATGAATAAGGAATTATACCGTTTCTGTATAAAGATACACCCCTAGTGAGCATACGCAGGTAGGCTTCGTTACGATAGCCCCAGCCTTCGAGGCTGTGGGCGATTAACCGCAACCTCTATCAACCAACAACCAACAACCAACAACCATCAACTATCTCCTCCCACAAGAAGCATTATTAAAAGACGGCGCACTTTGAGGAGAAGCTTCAGCAACAAAGAAAATATCCCCATTTTCATCAACAATCCATGCCAATGATCAATGATCAATGATCAATGATCAATTATCAACCAACAACCAATAACCAACAACCAACAACTATCTCTTCACACAAGAAGCATTATTAAAAGACGGCGCACTTTGAGGAGAAGCTTGAGCAACAAAGAAAATATCCCCATTTTCATCAACAATCATCCCAGTAGCTTCCACAATTCGATTTTGGACTTGAGATTTTGGATTTTGGATCGAAATTCTGGCGCAGAGAGGGGAGGGGGGGGGCGGAGGGGGCGGGGGGGGGGCGAGCGGGCAACGCGCGCGGAGGCC
>JBHJJJ010000350.1:0-3259 GCA_050042755.1 Rivularia sp. (in: cyanobacteria) | reverse complement strand
TGCGACGAATTTCACCTTTACGACTACCACCAAGAGGAATATAAAGATAGTCTCGTAGAAAGTTGGAAAGGGTAATATGCCATCTCCGCCAAAAATCGCTGATACTAATGGCTTTATAAGGAGAATTGAAATTGATTGGTAGTTTGATTCCAAACATTCGAGATATACCGATAGCCATATCTGAATAGCCTGAAAAATCAAAGTAAAGCTGTAATGTATAGGCTAAAGCCCCAATCCAAGCTTCAATAAGTGTGGGTTCAATTCCTTTAGATGCAGCAGTGAATACTGGAGTAGCGTAAGCAGCGATATTATCTGCAAATATGACTTTTTTAAATAATCCTAAACTAAAAATAGTGATTCCCACTGCCATATTTTCCGGGTTAAACCGATAAGTAGATTTATCCTCAAATTGAGGCATCACCTCTTTATGATGTACAATTGGACCAGCAATCAATTGTGGGAAAAAAGTTACGAAAAGGCAGTAATCAAGGAAGTTATATTCTTTCGTTTCTCCTTTGTAAGCATCTACCAGATAAGCGATTTACTGAAAGGTAAAGAATGATATCGCTAGAGGTAGGATAATATTATCGAGATTGAAATTCCTTCCCAGTAAATCCCCAACAGTAGAGAGAAAGAAGTTAGCGTACTTGAAATAACCAATGAGAGCCAGATTTACGATAACTCCTAGAGTAAGAAGTAACTTCTTACCAATAGGTATTTTGAACTTTTCGCTTAAAGCCGAGCCGATAAAGTAGTTAAATATTAGGGAAAAGATTAGTAGTAATAAGTATGGTGGATTCCACCAACCATAGAAAGATAACGAAGCAGCAACGAGAAAGGCTATTGCTACTCGATAGTTACCTAGTTTACCAATACCGAAAAATATTAACAGAGTGATTGGTAGATATAAAAATATGAATTCAAGGGAATTAAATAGCATATCCTGCTTATATTATTTATATAAGTTAACCAGTAGATTTAAAAATGACGGGCACCCATAGGAATTTTTTCTTCTAAAAAAATTCCTATGGGAACCCTTGACTTACTAAAAAACACGAGAGGAGGATAAATATTAAATTTACCCAACATTGTGCAAAAAAATATCAAAATTTCACTTAAATGATATATTGACAATTGTTACAGTGAGTTCAGTTAAAATACTGATTTTTTGAGAAAAATTAATAATAATTGAGCCGTATTTGAGCACGATTAGCCCACTTCAAATTATGTAAAGCGTTTCTCAATTCCAATGGGAAATTGAGAAACGCTTTGCACGATGGTTTATTGATATGAATTGAGTTGAGAATGAAGCGTACAACCCAATATCACCTTTCAAAGCTAAGTTGATAACTTCTATTAATCTCACTCAACTTGAATAACTCACCCCGATAGTCAAAGTCTGATAAATCTGAGTGGATAGTGAATGAGCTTAATCTATTTTACTAGCTTTTCTAAGATGAGCAGTTTCTCTGGCTAATCTTTCCACTTCCTTAACTTCTTGGGGAAAGTTTTGTTTATATAGTGCTTGTTCTTTGCGAATCCTTTCTAAATGCGATTCAATATTGTTAGAATTAATTATTACGCCAAAATCACTAGGAGTATTCTGACTTTTTTCGGGATAATTGAACATAACATCAAGTACCATATCCCCCACCTCTTTCTTATAATGAGATGACTCCCAGTACCATTTCATTTCTTTTTTACTACCAGCGGGTGGAATTTTTTCAGTAGTGATACTATTATATCCACTAAAATCCCATAGAACGATTGGTTGTTTATTTGGATTTGCGATGGCATCTTCAGCTACAATTTGGACTAAATCCCGTTTCCATTGTTCAAAGAGCGAAAAGCGATTTATACTTTTCATTCCTTCTAGTTGATAAGCGTGAATTGGTGAGATAAATAAATATAATTTTGTATCATCTTTCCGCCGATTGAAGATTTCTTTTAACAATTCAAGTCTTTGTGGGCTGTCATATAATCCAGGATATAAATCTTCTCTAACAAGAAATTCCTTTATTGTATTGATAAATAACTCTCGGCGAATAGATTCGGGGGAATCATTTCTTTTGATAAAACCACTACTGATATATTCATCACGCTTATTTTTTAAATTAAAAGTTATAGTTTCAAATGATTCTAAAATTTTATCCTTGGAAAATATTTCACTAGAAAGAAAATTTAATTGGTTAAACGATTGAGAAAATTTAGATTGATGATAGTCCCCTCCTGCTCCTTTTTTGCTATGAAAAGAAATCGCATCTAAACCAAGTACAACTTTTTTTAAATTTGACTGTTTATTTGCAAATTTGAAAGCTTTGAAGATTTCATAGATACTGGTACCAGCTAATCCTGCATTATAAGCTTTACTAGAACCAAAAATTGGATGCAAAGGACTTAATCCATATTGTACGCGCGAAGTTCCTAGTAAAACTGTGTCAAAGTTGCCTTTTTCAATTTCAACTGATTTAAGTTTTCGTAAACCTGAATTCAGGATAAATGGTTTTTCACTGTTAAAACCTTTAATATCTACCACCGCAAACATTTTTCGAGGATCTACTACAAAGTTAAAACTTGCAACTAAGAACAATCCGCCAAAAAAAGTCATTATATAATTTTTGATATAAGACTGAGTTAATTTCATTTGTAATACCTCAAAATTGGAAATAAAGAAATTCGCTTTCTTTTGAAAGTGACAAAATAGCTACAAGAGCAATCGTTGCAATCAGAATTGACCAAAGTTGATTCGGTTCCCATTGCAATCTTTTCCAAAATTGCAAATTAGAATTTGAAGAACTATAATTTAGTGCCGGATTATAACGTTCCATCCATTCTTGTGTATTCTTACCTAAGCAAGCAATTGTCAGTAATGGAATAATCCACAAAATAGATTTATTTGAAAATAAGTCTGATAAAGACACACCATTAAAACCAAACATTCCTTTAAGAATTAAAAAGGAAGCACTCATATTTTCGGCACGGAAGAAAACCCAACCAATAACAACCGCAACAAAGGTTAATAACCAACCACAACCTTTATCAAACCAATTAGTATTCTTTAAATCATGTCCCAAACGTTTACGAAGCGATCGCCATTGATGATTTATAATTAAATAAATTCCATGTAAGCCACCCCAGAAAACAAAAGTCCAACCAGCACCATGCCATAATCCACCAAGAAGCATGGTAATTAGTAAATTTAAGTTGCGACGAATTTCACCTTTACGACTACCACCAAGAGGAATATAAAGATAGTCTC
>JBHJJJ010000349.1:0-23171 GCA_050042755.1 Rivularia sp. (in: cyanobacteria) | reverse complement strand
CTCACATGTTTACACATCCAATTTCCCACTTTCTTCCCCAACTCTCCATCTTCCCTTTGTTTCGTCTCTCGGGCCTTGGGGCGATGGGGAGAAAATTTTTAACTACTAACTCCGCGAGTTCCGCGAGTTCCTAACTGGTTGTTAATATAGGAATCCTACTTGAAAATTGAAAAAACTCACTACCCTTTAATCTCCTAGAATCATTTTGCCTAAGCGCATGAGTGCCTCTTGCCTACCCACACGAATAATTATGGCTTCGCCACGCTGCGCCTTCCAAAAATCAAAACGGATTCCTATAGTTGATATATTCGTGCGCACCAAGGACGAGTAATAATAGATAATTGATTAAGAAAGATTACGCTGTCTGTCTGTATGAATAAAACAACTTTTAATTTGATTGCCATATCAATTTTTTTGATGACCTTTTCAGTACTGCTTGGACCTTTTATTAATTTATCTCCTACGGTTCCTGCAGTGGCTACTTTCGCAATTTTGGGAATAGCTACTTTTGATTCTTGGGGTTTGGAAGGTAAGGGAGGAACATTATTTTTAGATTGGATTAGTAGATTTTCGAGGGAATATAGGGAACGAATTCTCCACCACGAAGCAGGACATTTCCTTGTAGCTCATGTTTTAGGAGTTCGAGTGACGGGGTATACTTTGAGCGCTTGGGAAGCACTTAAGCAAAAACAAAAGGGGCTTGGTGGTGTGACTTTTGATGATGTTGAACTATTATCTCAATTCGAGAAGGGTGCAATTACGACTCGAATATTAGAACGTTACTATACCATTTGGATGGCTGGAATTGCAGCAGAGAAGCTTGTTTATAACGATTATTCTGGTGGCGCAGACGACAAAGACAAACTTATGGGGGTTTTGAAGTCTTTAGGATGTTCTGTGTCTACCTGCGAGATAAAACAGCGTTTTAGCCTTCTGCAAGCAAAAACACTAATAGAGAATAATTACGCTGCATATCAAGCTTTAGTTGATACTATGCGAGAGCGCGCAACAGTTGAAGAATGTGGAAACATTCTCATAAAGCAAGGAGTTAAGAGTGAAAAGTGAATAGTCAATGTTTCTGGAGAAAGAAATTGCAATTTGTAGGCAATGACTTGTAATTCCAGATTCTTTATGTCTTGATGTAAGTCTCAATTACAGGCAAATATTGGGCATGTGAAGACAGCTCATCACCGATAACTCCTAACTTTATCTTTATCCAACTACAACTTTTAAATGCGATGGTTGTGATATGTTCTCATGGGGAATGTGGCTATTTTTTTCTAGTATATTATTGCAATTAACTTCGTTTAAGGTACTACAATCGATGGAATTGGCAGGGTAAGTATTGCTTTGTATTGTATCGTTGCAACTAATTACCCGGTTTCTTCCTTTTGATTTTGCCTGTAATAAGAAGCTGTCGGCGCGATGCAGCAAACTTAACCCTTTTTCGTCATCAGAGGGGAGCAAACAAGTTGTTCCTAAACTAATGGTGACGTTTATAGCTAATGTACTGTCCATTGCGAAAGGGCTTTCTTTAACTACGCTATTGAGACGATGGGCTACCAAATCTGCTTCTTCAGCTGTGGTGTCACTGAGAATAATCACAAATTCTTCTCCACCGTAGCGAAATGCAGTATCTTGAACGCGCAAATTATGGCGTATGCGACTTGACAATAGTTTTAATAGTCTATCGCCTACTAAATGTCCGTAGTTATCATTTACTTTTTTGAAATAATCTACGTCTAAAATAATCAAGCTTAGAGGAGAATTATTCTCACGGGCTTTTTCAATTTGTCTGGGTAAATCCCATTCCAATGCACGACGATTATTCAATTCTGTAAGCGAATCTGCTAACGCGATAGTCGATAATAAATCGTTGGTTTTCATCAAATCGCGATATTTATGGGCTTTACGCAAAGCTACGGTTAATTGCGATAGCAGCAAGCGATGGCTGGCGTTTAACTGTGCTGCAACGGAGTCAGTTTTTCTTTGTCGTATAGACTCCTGATTTTCTATATCCCCATACCAAATATAGGCATCAGCTCCAAGTTTGAGCGCCTTGGAAGTCATTTCTAATTCCCATTCCCAGCTTTGATGGTTTCTATTGGCAATTAGTTGGGAACTATCTTCTAAAAGAATGCAGTATATCCAAGACAGATTAGTCTGCTCTTTTAACCAACAGCACAGTTGCATACTATCATTCTGGCTTGACTGCACGAGGATAACATCAGGGGGGTTACGTTGAATTCGCGACACTGCCATCTGCAGATTAGCAATCGCTTCTAAACTAAAAGCGCCTGCATCGCGAATGTGAGCTGGTAGTGTGGCTAGGAATTCTTCATTTCCAAAAACCAAAATGGAAATGTTCATGGTGTTTTATTTTGCCTATAACTTATTTCAATTTAATTAATTGCTCTCTTCTTTTAGCTTGGAAAAGCCTAAATACAATCAATGTTTTGCTAAAAATTATGATTGCATCAGATAAGAATAAAGCGAATACATAGATACTTATTGTCTGATGGTTATACAAGAGCAATGGCCTTAACTCCAATCAAACTTGATGAAGTTCTTAGTTTTTACTGAATATAACTATATTTATGCCAAGGGGTGTCACCCCACATTCTATTGTCACTCTGTTAACTTCTTAGCCTGATTTCAAGTTGAATCTCCTTAATAATAATGCATTTTTAACTACAATCTCTCAGACTAGTATTTCTGATACCTAATTTCTTCTCTAACCACATATATTTCAAACAGTAGAAATACGGAATAATCCGGATAACTCTTCAATTTGACAGTGATTTCCACCAAGCAAATCGTTTGAAATACTTATCCGCAATACAGATAAGGCAGCACTTGTAAAAGTGCCTAACAAAAGCATTTACTCCGTAAAAAAGTTGAGCTTTTGAATCAGACTTCAAAATAATTTTGCAATGTTTTTGCTTAATACGTAATAACCGATGTATTCACCTCAATAAAGAAAATTTAATATTTTATAAATAGTTATTTAGAAAATATTAAGAAATTAAAATAAAAACTCTTTCAAGTGTTTTTTTGAAGGGTTCAAAAGTTTAAAGAGGTAATTTAGGCGATTAATTTTATAAAAATTTTATTTTTATAGCGTATATTTACTTAAGTGATGCCTATATTCTGAGGAATTTACTTAAGTAAATATACGCTTAAATTAAAGCAAATATTGACTTTAATACTTCAATAATGTACAACATCCCAACAAATAATATTGGTAAAAACGTCGATTCATCGATCGATATTTGTAATGGCGTTTACTAGTAACCTTCGATCTGATAACCAGCACCAACTATTGCCTGTTTTATTGATTCATCAGACGCGCCAGAATCCACAGTTACTGTCTTAGAATCTAAATCGACACCAATTTTGGCATTGGGTTCCATAACCTGGATGGATTCGCGAATCTTTGTAGCACATTTTTCACACTTCATATCTGAAACTGTTAATTTAAGCGCCATTAACTACGTCACTCCTTAGATTTCTAGTGATTCTCATTTTTGGATTTTACCTATTCCTAGAGAAAAATAGCATATCCTAAAGACGTGTATTTTGATAACTCTTAAGCTCACTTCAGATTTATCCCAAATCTTTTTAATTATTGTTCGGCATCGAATTATAAAAAAATTATTTAAAATATTCGGTATATGGATATCCGTTGCGATGTACTCCATGTTTAGAGAAAATACTTTAGTGCGCCAGGAAAGATAGGAGATATTTTCATCGCTAAGTATTTATGCTTGTATTCCCATAAGACTTGAATCTAGTCTGTAAAATAGGAGTTAAGCGAAAATTTAAGTAGGTCAGCGTTGAAAATAGTAATCAGCACAAGTGAGTAGTGATTAGCGTTAGCGAAGCTTGTCCGTTAGGACATAAAGTGCTTCACTTGGGGTTTCCCCAAGAGTCGCAACTTTTCACTCTTAGTGATTAGTGAGTAGTAATAAGGCAAATAAATAGATTTACATTCTGTAACATAGCTCGCGGTTTATTGGTGCTGACTTACTTATCACGCAAAAGTTCGCGGGATGTACTTTCTGTGTAAAGACGACTTTTATAAATAATGGTGAAATAAATAATAGCTTGGTATTCTATACTTCTAATTTTAGTAAACCTCAATAAAGGCTAGTACCCATGTCTGTCAATCCCCAACACCTGGGCGGTAACGAAATCCGGCAAAAATTCCTCGACTTTTACGCGCAACGGGAACATCAACCGCTCCCTAGTGCTTCCCTTGTACCGGAAGATCCCACGGTATTGCTGACGATTGCGGGGATGCTGCCGTTTAAACCGATATTTCTCGGGCAGCGCACCCCAGAATTTAAACGGGCTACGACTTCCCAAAAATGCGTTCGTACTAACGATATTGAAAATGTGGGAGTCACTAAGCGACATCACACATTTTTTGAGATGTTGGGTAATTTCAGCTTTGGGGACTATTTTAAGGAACAAGCGATCGTTTGGGGTTGGGAACTTTCCACAAAAGTATTTAATTTACCCGTCGAAAGACTGGCGGTGAGCGTATACTACGAAGATGATGAAGCTTACGCTATCTGGAGAGATAAAATCGGCGTACCGTCCGAGAGAATTTTACGTTTAGATGAAGATAATTTCTGGGCTTCTGGTGCTACTGGACCTTGTGGTCCTTGTTCTGAAATTTTCTACGATTTTCATCCGGAGCGTGGTAATGAAAATATAGACTTAGATGATGATACCAGGTTTATCGAGTTTTATAACTTGGTATTTATGCAATATAACCGCGATGCGGATGGTAATTTAACTCCCCTTGCGAATAAAAATATTGATACTGGCATGGGTTTGGAGAGAATGGCGCAAATTCTCCAACAAGTTCCCAATAATTATGAAACCGATCTAATTTTCCCAATTATTCAAAAAGCTGGCGATATAGCAGGGATTGACTACAGTAAAAGTGACGAGAAAACTAAAACTTCATTAAAAGTTATTGGAGATCATATCCGTGCTGTGGTAAATATGATAGCCGATGAAATCCGCGCTTCTAATGTGGGGAGAGGTTATGTATTGCGTCGCTTGATTCGTCGCGTGGTGCGTCACGGTAGGTTAATTGGCATTGAAGGGGAATTTACCACCGAAGTTGCCCAAACGGCGATCGCACTTTCTCAAGATGCTTATCCTAAAGTACGGGAACGAGAAAAGGCGATTAAAGCAGAATTGCAACGAGAAGAATCGAAAATCCGCAAAACTTTGGAGCGTGGGGAGAAACGGCTCGAAGAAATTATTAATAAGCTGAAGTCAGAAGGTAAAACGGTTATTAGTGGTGAAGATGTTTTCAAACTTTACGACACCTATGGTTTCCCTCAAGAATTAACTCAAGAAATGGCTGCCGAACAAGGTTTCACTATCGATAGTGACGGTTTCGGTACGGAAATGAAAAAACAAATCGAACGCGCTAAAGCTGCACACGAAACTATCGATTTAACAGTCCAAGGTGCCTTAGATAAATTAGCTGAAGAAATCGAAGTTACTGAATTTATCGGTTATACCGAACCCACAGCCACTTCTATTGTGGAAGCAATATTAGTAGAAGGGATTTCTCAAGAAGAAGCAGAAGCCGGAGATTCTGTACAAATAGTTCTCAACAAAACCCCATTTTACGCCGAATCCGGGGGACAAATTGGCGATCGCGGTTACATCAGCGGTGATGGCATCCTCGTCAGAATTGAAGACGTGAAAAAAGAATCCGACTTTTTTGTTCACTTTGGACGCATCGAACGCGGTACAATCCGAGTAGGAGATTCTGTATCTGCTCAAATTGACCGGGCTTGTCGTCGTCGTGCTCAAGCAAATCACACCGCTACACACCTCTTACAAGCAGCGTTGAAGAAAATCGTTGATGAAGGCATTTCTCAAGCAGGTTCTTTAGTTAACTTCGATCGATTGCGTTTCGACTTCAACTCTCCCCGGGCTATGACATCGGAAGAAGTTCATCTTGTCGAAGCACAAGTTAATAATTGGATAGCCGAAGCACATTCTGCCAAAATTGAAGTTCTCCCCTTAGCAGAAGCAAAAGCTAGAGGTGCGGTGGCAATGTTCGGTGAAAAATATGGTGAGGAAGTGCGAGTTATTGATTTCCAAGGCGTATCAATGGAACTTTGTGGTGGGACTCATGTAAGTAATACTGCTGAGATTGGAATATTTAAAATAATTTCTGAAGCGGGAATATCTTCCGGTGTGAGAAGGATTGAAGCCGTTTCGGGACCTGCTATATTAGATTATCTCAACGTGCGGGATAATGTAGTAAAAGATTTAAGTGAGAGATTTAAAGTTAAACCAGAAGAAATTCCGGATCGAATTACTACATTACAAACCGAATTGAGAAACGCTCAGAAAGAAGTTGAGAAGATAAAAGGGCAATTGGCCATCGCTAAATCCGACAGTTTATTAGAAACAGTAGAGTCAGTAGGTGAATTTAAATATCTGGTTGCGAAAATGGAAGGAGTAGACGCAGAATCCTTAAAAACAGCAGCGGAAAGATTGCAGCAGAAAATCGGTAATAATGCAGCGGTTATATTGGGTAGCGCATTAGAAGAAGGAAAAGTCAGCTTAGTTGCTGCATTTGGCGCAGACATTAATAAAAAAGGCGTACAAGCGGGTAAATTTATTGGTGCTGTTGCCAAAATGTGCGGCGGTGGGGGCGGTGGAAGGCCAAATTTAGCCCAAGCTGGGGGGAGAGATGCGAGTAAGTTACCGGAAGCATTGGAGAAAGCTAAGGGGGATTTGAAGGCTAGTTTGGGTTAGTTGGTTTTGTGCGGGCTTTTCGGCCCGCTTAAAATAATTTCTATGAATGGGGGTATTTTCCTTTGGAAATTTCCGACAAAACAGCAAAATAAATTACTCAGTAAGTATAAATAAAAATTTTAATTGAAACTTGCGAATTAAAAAAAAACGCCATAAATTTTAATTGAAGCTTGCGAATTAAAAAAAAACGCCATAAATTTTAATTCATAGAGAGTAAGTTAAAATTTTTGGAAACAAATTTCAATATGGACAAATCTCTATTTACAGCAGATGCACCTGGTAAACTTCTACAAATATCTTTGAGTGGTAATATTGACTGGGCTTATATTCCCGAACCTTTACCAAATAAGTGGGAAATGCCCGAACAAATATGGACTTTGTTAGTTAAAGCACGTGAAGAACTTGCAAGACTTGACGGAGTAGGCAGATATATGCCTAACTATGATTTACTATTGCGTCCACTACAAAGACGTGAAGCATTACGTTCTTCAAGTTTAGAAGGAACAATAGCTACACCAAAACAACTATTATTGTTTGAAATTGAACCAAGAGAACCACAGTCTGTTGATGATCCAGTTAATGCTTGGCAAGAAGTTTGGAATTACAACAGAGCTTAAGAACTTGGTTTAGAGCTATTGGAAACAAGACCAATATCTTTAAACCTGATTCGTAGAATGCATGAAGAACTTTTATCTGGGGTACGTGGTTCTCAAAGAGACCCAGGAAATTTTCGTCGTATGCAAGTTCATATCGGCTCAGATAAACGATTCATTCCGCCACCTCCTAATGAAATTATGCCTTGTTTGGATAATTTAGAGAAATTTATTCATAAGGAAAAAGATATTGACCCTTTGATTTTCAGCTTTATGGTTCATTATCAGTTTGAAACAATTCATCCCTTTCTTGATGGTAATGGTAGAGTTGGTAGATTACTGCTTTCACTAATGATTTACCAAAATTGTGAACTCAGTAAACCTTGGCTTTATCTCAGTGCTTTTTTTGATAAGTATAAAGATGAATATATAAATCTTTTATTTCAAGTGAGTTCAAAAGGTAACTGGAAAGATTGGATTGCGTTCTGTTTGCGTGGAACTATTGAACAATCAAAAGATGCAATTAAACGTTTTGATATGCTTCTAAAACTTCGTAATCAATATATGGATTTGCTTTCACAATCAAAAGGAAATATTCGACTCAATCAAATTATCGACCATCTTTTTGAATCACCAGCTATTACAATCCCACAATTATCAGAAATGTGTAATATATCTTATCCCACAGCACGAGCTGATATTGAAAGATTAACAAATGTTGGTATTTTAATGGAATCAGATATACAGGAGCGTCCAAAAATTTACTTTGCGCCAAATATTTTAAAAATAGCTTTTGATGACTTTCCCGAATAATTAAAAATTAAAGACCTTTGGATTACAATTGGTTTAGATAGTTCCCGAATTTTGCGAGTTGTAATACATACCTTTGAATAAATTGATGAATCATCATGTGAAATTCGGATAATTTCAGCACGTAAAGCCACAATTAACGAAGCAAAACAGTATCAAAAATAGTTTTTATGAAACCAGAATACGATTTCTCTAAAGCAGAAAAAGGAAAGTTTTATAAATCCGATGCGGCTTTTAATTTTCCCGTTTATTTAGAACCAGATGTGAATGAATTTTTGAATAAACTCGCAGAAGAAAAAGGTATTGATATCCAAACTTTGGTTAACAAGTGGTTGAGAAATAATATTCAGTTAATTCAAAGTATTCGTTAATCTTAATTTTGATATTTGTCATATCGGGAGGAGATAGATTGTAGGTTGGGTTAAACGAATGAATAATCTTGAGCGTAAATGCACAATATTGAATTCCGTCGTAACCCAACGTTATAGTTTGTGAGTAGTTTAGTCCATTAATTCTAATACCAATATGAAACAGAAAAAACAACTAACAGCAATTATCAACCCCGAAGACGATTGGTATGTAGCACTTTGTCCCGAATTAGATATTGCCAGTCAAGGTAAAACAATTGAAGAAGCTAGGGATAATTTAGTTGAAGCTGTAGAATTATTCTTTCAAACTGCATCTACATCTGAAATTGCAGACAGAATGCATACAGAAGTGTTTATAACACGCTTAGAGGTCAGTCTTGGGTAAATTGCGCGTTCTTTCTGCTAAAGAAGTTTGTCAAATTCTCGAACAAAATGGCTTTATTCAAGTACGTCAGCGTGGTAGTTATATTATCATGCAATTACAAGCTGAAGATTCAACCATAACTGTTCCCGTACCAAATTATGATGAGTTAAAAACGGGTACTTTACGGTCAATTATTCGTCAGTCGGGACTTCCTCGTACTCTTTTTGAAGTTGAATAATAATTGAAAATTACCTTTATCTCTTATTAAATATTTATTTTATAAAAACAAAATATCATGTCGTTAAGTTCATTTATGTTAGAAGAAATTAATTTGTTTACAGAAAAAAATTTAGATGAATGCACGTTTTTATTTGTCGAAGTATTTAATAAGAAACCTTGGAATGAGAGTTGGACTTTTGAAACCGCAAAATCTTTACTATCACAAATACTCAATACTCCTGGTTTTATAGGATTTATTTTGCAAAAACAAGGTATAATTTTGGGATTCGTAGTTGGTTACTGGGAACAAAGGGATAAAAGCAAAAATTTTTATCTCAAAGAAATCTGTGTTAGTTCAAATAAACAGCGTCAGGGTATCGGTACAAAGTTAATTGAACACCTGGTGTATAGGTTAAATGAGATTGATGTTAATCTCATTTATTTATTAACCATGAAAGACGAATATGCAGAAGAATTTTATTCAAAAAAGGGCTTTCAAGCTAGTCAACGTATGATTATGATGACTAAGCACTTGTAGCAAAGTTTCAGGGCAAACGCATCTAAATTTAGAGTATAGGCTGAGTAAGGAGTAAGAAGTAATGAGTAATGAATAATGGGAGTATTTCAGACTTTATTGACAATATAGCCGAATTAATGACAGTTCGGCGTTTGCCCTGAGCAAAGTTTAAGTTATGCGAACGAATAATATTGAACATAAAAGTATTGAATTCCAATCTAACGCAATAAATATTATCTCCCCAAAATATCGATGTTGCCCTGCGATAGCTAGGAACTAATTTTCTCGTAATCAAACAATTGATCTTTGTGTCTAACCCAACCTACAAAAAACAAAAAAAGGGATGCTCATTACAACCCTTTTCAAAAAATAAAAAATTTTCCATCTACCCAAAAATTTATGTTGGGTTATAACACTTCAGAATTTAAATCACCGTAATAAAACGGCTTCTTTTCATGTCTAACCCAACTAAGATACTACTTATTCAAAATAGCAGACTTTAATTTTTCAACTTCAGCCATTGCTGCTTTCGCATCATCAGCAGATACTCCAGAGCTAGTCATAGACTCAGTTAAATGCTTAGCAATCGCATCAAAATGTGGCTGCTGTAAACCCATTCCTGTATGTGTTGTGTCCATAGCACGCCCTTTGTAGTCTTTGGGGCCACCCAGGATTTGAGAAAAGAAAGCAATTTGATTAGTGCGTTGCTTACCCATATCAGTTTTAGCGAAATAGCTACTGACGGAGCCGTCTGCCATAATACGCTTGTGAAAATCATCGACAACTTTTTCAAGGGTAGGTTGTCCGCCAATTTTTTCGTATAGTGTACTCATGTCTTGTTCCTTTGAAGCGAATGCGTACAATGTTGAACTACTAAACTAACTGTCCACTTAGTAAAATTAGAATTCCGAATTCTTAACCGGAGTTTTGGTTAGCTAAACCATTGCCATCGGGAATTTCTAACCGCCAAGTGTCAGGTTAGTATCTTTAACTAGCTTTTTAGCTGCTAAGAATTTTTTCAGAGTAAACCGATACCTGCATGGTTATCTTGAGGTTTTGCAGGATCGTGTTGTGGGATAATTTCTAAGAACAATTTCAGGCTCAATTCTTAACTTTATCCTCACAAAATAATCTTATCGCAGCAATAAAATATTGACGACAGTGGTGCATCATGTTTATGTTACCACCATACTGATCTTTTTGATTTTCCCTAACTAGTCAATCCCAGATGATAAGCATGTTTCATGCGTTAATTGCAGGCGAAAATTAAGTCTTTCAAGAATAGAGAATAAGGATTATTTAGTCGCGATCTGTAGAGCTATTTTCTTAAGCTGTATTTGAAGTGCAAAAATTTAATAAAAAATTTATATAAAAGTACTTGTAACGCGATCGAAGGTGAGTTAATTCTAGTAGAAAAAATTCTCAAATACTGGATAAATGGCTTTGCCTAGATGTTAAGAGCATCCTACTCCCTTCGGGCTTATCGATTACCGATATAATTTCTTCTCCCCAATGAATAAAAGCAAAAAAGGGATAGCGATCGCAACCCCTTTTTAGAAAATAAATATAAAGTTAAAAAATTAAAACAATCTAAAAATAAACGGATAGCGGAAAGGTTCATCGGAATTGCCCAAACAGTGCAACAACGCCCAAATAGTTAATCCCCAATGTAGTAAAAACCCAAAAGCGATCAGTGGGAAAAATAAGATTCCACCAATACCGAAAGTGAGAAAAGATAAAATTCCAACTGGTACTCCAATTACAGTTGCCCAAAACCAAACATTGAGGTGAAAATTAATTGATTCTTTGGCATTACTTTTGACAACTGGATCGTCGGAAATTATATTAACTATAATTGGAACGCCGATAGATAAAAATGTAGTACTAAAGAAAATAGAACCGTGACATAAACTCGATAGCAATTTACGCTTATCGGAATTGTATGTAAAATCTTGCATATTAGGGATTCCTCAACTTGCTTTCTTATTTAAATTGTAACTAGTAAATAGTCAGACTCGTATTGAAGTTTACCGTACTTCTGAAGCTTGACGATTAGATATAGGAAATAATTAACTTTTCAAGAGTTGCTAGGTTATGATTTATGAGGTTTACCGAACTACTTAAGAAACCAGGTTAAAAAAACCCAGTTTCTCAACACCTCGCGGCATATTTAAAATCATCTGAATTCTGTAACATACACCAAACGTAATATTTCGACACAATAGTAGATTACTCCCTCACTCCCTCACTCCCTCTATCAATTAGGTAACCATAAAGCCTGTGAGGGAGTATTTGTAGGGTTTTAACCTGTCGTAATTAGTTTAATAATGTTGCATACTGGTATTGGCTTACAGATTCTCGGCATATATATTTATAAAAATCAACAGGCATTATAAATTAAAGATGAGGTAATTATTTTGAACGCACCTCTGAATACAGAAAGCACAGCCTTAAATAATCTGATTGAAATTGCCAATCAATTTGAAATACAAGGCAAGATTATCAAAGTTGAAGAATTTGGGCATGGTAACATTAACGGTACTTTCCTTGTTACCACCGATTCTACAGAAGAAAAGCATTTTATCTTACAGCGCATCAACCAAAATGTGTTTTCTCAACCAGAATTGGTAATGCAAAATATGAGTAATTTTACCAATCACGTGCGTCAGCGTTTACAAGATGTGGAACTCAATTCCAATCGCCGTTGGGAAGTACCAAAAGTATTATTAACTCAAAAAAATCAAGATCATTTTATTGATACACAAAATTTATTTTGGCGGGCTATTAGTTTCATTGATAACGCTGAAACCTTCGATACTATCAAGGATAAGCAACATGGGAGAGAAGTTGGTTATGCCCTGGGAATGTTTCATAACCTGATTAGCGATTTACCCATGGAGAAATTAGCCGATACTCTACCGGGATTTCATGTTACACCAAACTATTTACAACAATACGAAAATATCGAAAGGCAATATAATGCCTTATCCCCCGAAGTCGAATACTGTTTGCAATTTATCAATAAGCGCAAAACTTGGGCACATGTGTTAGAAAATGCCCTCACTCAAGAACATCTGCGTCTGCGTGCCATTCACGGCGATCCCAAGGTGAACAACGTCATGATTGATACTAGTAATGGTCAAGCTATCAGTATTATTGATTTGGATACTGTTAAACCAGGGCTAGTTCATTACGATATTGGTGACTGTTTGCGTTCCGGTTGCAATGCTTTGGGTGAAGAAACAGAGCATTGGGAAATGGTAAGTTTTGATACTGATATTTGTCAGTCACTTTTGGAGGGTTATCTTTCCATAGCACAAGATTTTCTTACCGAAAGCGACTATGTATATATGTACGATGGGATTCGTTTGATTGCTTTTGAGTTGGGATTACGATTTTTTACCGATTACTTAGCGGGTAATGTCTACTTCAAGGTAAAATATCCAGAACACAATCTTGCTAGGGCGTTGGTGCAATTCAAGCTTACTGAAAGTATTGAAACGCAAGAAAATGCGATTCGGCAAATTATATCAAGCTTTTGATAATTCATTTTGACTTACTATTTACTTAACATTTACCTAAGTAGGTTGGCATTGAAAATAGTAATTGGGATAAGGCAATAGGCAATAGGCAAAAGTCAATAGGAATAAGGGTTTGAGGGTAATTTACATTCTGTAATGTAGCTTGGTTTATTTGTGCCGACTTACTTAACTACTGTACATATGTATGGAAATTTATTTGTGCTAAATTGAATGCCGGTAAAAACGTCATATTTCTACGTTTTTAGATGTAAATCTAATTAGTTGTAAATTATTGAGCAAATATAATGAGAAAGTATGATTTTTCCTTACAACCATTTAAACGATCAAAAACTGATTTGCAGATTACAGGTAACCTTTGCCGGGAAAACCATACGCTAAGTGTTAACTACGCACTTAAAGGGGATTTAAATCAAATAGAAATTCCTACTATAGCAGAGAAACCAAGTCGTAAACATGAACTTTGGGAAACAACTTGTTTCGAGTTTTTCCTAGGATTGGAAGGTTCTAATCGTTATTGGGAGTTTAATCTTTCACCCAGTGGAGATTGGAATATATATCGATTTGAAAATTATCGAGAAGGAATGGAGGAAGATACTGCTGTTAAATCGATTCCATTTAATATTCTGCGTGACTCGAATTCTTTGTTTTTGTCACTAGAATTTAATATGCATCAGTTACTTCCTATAGTATTCAATTTCAAAGTTTCAACTACTGCTGTTATTAAAGATAAATATGGGGACATTAGTTATTGGGCAGTAAAGCATTGTGCTGAAGAGGCAGACTTTCATCTGCGAGATAGTATTTTATTTTATGTGTAATTAAAGTCAACCGCTACGCGGAAGTCAAAAGTCAAAAGTCAAAAAATAAATTCTTAATATTGGGTTTTACAAGAAATAAACCCAATATATTTATTATTACTGGCGGAGCATAAATATAAGCCTAGAGGCGATTTATTCTAAAGCTGTTGTGAAGCGATAAATCAATCGCCAAACATTCTATCTATATCGTCACCGATGGAAGCGCCATGACGGGAATTAATTCGTAAGGATGTTTGATTTGCTGACAAGTTATAAGTCAAAGGTTGAGTTTCAAATAATTTTTCTTTACCTTCTTCAACCAAGTTTTCAGAAGGATACTTTTTCATTACAGTTTTGATTGCTGTAATTCTTTCTTTTATAGTGGGGTGATTAGCATCAAACTTTACTCCTTTAGTGCGATTAAGTACGGACATTGCCCGCAAACATCCTTCTTTATCAAAACCTGCTGTTACAGAAGCGAGATAAGCAATTTTATCGGCAGCGAATTCATTTTTTCGACTTTGTTTGTTGCTACTTTCTTCTAATTCTGCCGTCTTTTTCTCTACAATTGCATTGATGCGTCTTTGCTTTTTCCTAAATCTGCTCTGGCTTCGACTATTTAAAACACCACCGACAACATTACCAATAGTGCCTCCAATCACCCGTCTGACAACAAAATCACCCACTGCTGTGACTGGCGATGTTTTCCTCTTTCTACCTAAAACTTGTTTTTCGGCTTCTTCTCTAATTTGAGCAATTAATTCTGCTTTTTCTATGGCATTAACAACTCGATGACTTTTCTTATGGTGTGCCATTTCATGACTAATCATACAAGCTAATGCCGAAGCATCGCCGCCTAATTGTTCTAAAGCACCATTATAAATAGCGATCGTATTTGTATTTTTAGCAAATGCCCGAGTATCAAATTTAGCAATCCTCACAATTTGCCAAGGGCGGGTATCGTATTCATTAGCACGCGCTATCCTATCGACGATGCGATAAATTGCGTAAAAGTCTGGGGGTAGTTGTATTTTTGCTTTTTGATAAATCGAGTTAGTTTCTGAAGATGCTTTCACCTCTGTTGTTAAGGCAGTGGAAAACAATAAACATAAGCAAGTTAGAGTAACTGGCAATTTAGTTTTTAATATACTCATTTCTACTGTATAGATTTTCAATATTCTTTTTATAACTTCATTTTATTGAAAATTTAATAGTATACATGTGCGTGTAATTACGTAAATTATAAAATTTAGCGCCCTTTAATTGCAGAATAATTATTCTTATTAAAAAGGCTATTTCGATCAAAATTATTCGCCGTCACCAAGAATGAAAGTTTTTTTTCTACTCATTACTTGTACCAATTCTGTATGAGGCTGCGCTAAATAACTCGCAGCCTTCTAGGCTCGAGCTATGAAAACAAAGCCCGTCTAGGCTATATTAGGCGCATCTTTATAAAGACTGAAAATTGGTTTAATTGGCGTTGTACGAGAGAATTTGTCTGAAGCTGCGATAAAATTCTTCATAAAGTCCAAATGTCAAAATATGCCCAAATTGCCGCCAAAAGACTACATAAATACCGTTCCCTTTCCTACCGAGATTACTTTACAACCTATTGGCCTTGTGCGATCGCCTTATAAAGAGAGACATGGTACTCCCCGACAGTCACAACTCCAATCCGCACCATCATCTTATCAACCGGCGATCGCACAAATTGAACTTTTCGATAGCATACCCCAATCAGCCCTCAAAGATATGGAAGGATTTGAGCGGATTTGGGTAATTGCATGGTTGCACCTAAATAAACATTGGAATCCTACTGTTATTATTCCACGGGGTCCGCGCATTCGCCGTGGTACTCTGGCAACTCGCGCACCCCATCGCCCTAATCCCATTGGGCTTAGCGCTCCGAAACTAATAAAAATAGAAGGTTTGGTTTTGTATGTAGAAGGAATTGATTTACTTGATAATACTCCAGTATTAGACATTAAGCCTTATGTAAATTATTGCGATGCTTTCCCCGATGCGAAATGTGGTTATGTTGATGAAGTGGAAAAGGCTTCGGAGCATGAAACGGATGTGTTTGGGAAAACAAGAATCTTACCCTGAAGTATATACAGCAGATTTCATATAAATGAGGTACACATATATTCTTTATAAGGCAGGGAGCAGGGGGCAGGGGGCAGGGGGAATGTACCTCATCTACTTGCAACACGCTGTATAAATAATATTCTCAATCGCAATCTAGCTTACTTGTTTCCAATGCCCCAGCAAGGCGATAATTAACTCCATCAATTTTGATTCACGGGTAGAGGCTAATGGAGTACGATTTTCAGCACCTGGCTCAACTTTACAAAGATACTCTTCTTAACGATGTCCTACCATTTTGGGAAAGACATTCGGTAGACTGGGAACAAGGTGGTTATTTCACCTGTTTGGATCGAGTTGGTAAAGTCTACGATCGCGATAAGTTCATTTGGTTGCAGAATCGTCAGGTATGGTTATTTTCTATGCTGTGCAACCAGTTGGAGAAGCGGGAAGATTGGTTGAAAATCGCTGCAAACGGTGCGAATTTCCTCGCTAAACATGGGAGAGATGAGAGCGGCAACTGGTATTTTTCTCTCACTCGTGAAGGTAAACCATTAATTCAGCCTTACAACATCTTTTCTGATTGTTTCGCGGCAATGGCATTTAGTCAATATGCTCTCGCTTCTGGGGAAGAATCGGCGAAGGATATTGCATTACAAGCTTATAATAACGTTTTGCGTCGTCAAGAAAATCCCAAGGGTAAATATAATAAAGCCTACCCCGGTACTCGTGCGATGAAATCTTTAGCAGTACCGATGATTTTAGCAAACTTGTCTTTAGAAATGGCTTGGTTGTTAGAAAACGATACTTTATCAGAAGTTTTAGATACAACTGTAACGGAAGTAATGGGTGATTTCCTTGATGAAAAACGAGGATTAATGTTTGAAAATGTTGCTCCCGATGCTTCCCATATAGATTGTTTTGAAGGAAGGTTGATAAATCCCGGCCACGGAATTGAAGCCATGTGGTTTATGATGGATATCGCTCAGCGTCGTGGTGACAAAAAATTAATAAACCAAGCGGTTGATGTGACTTTGAATATTCTTAATTTTGCTTGGGATAAGAAATATGGTGGTTTGTATTATTTCATGGATGCTTCGGGATATCCACCGCAACAACTGGAATGGGATCAAAAATTGTGGTGGGTGCATTTGGAATCTTTAGTAGCGTTGGCGATGGGGTATCGTTTGACGGGAAGGAAAGAATGTTGGGAATGGTATCAGAAAATGCATGATTATGCTTGGGCACATTTTGCTGATACTGAGTATGGGGAATGGTTTGGTTATTTAAATCGTCGCGGTGAAGTGTTGTTGAATTTGAAAGGTGGTAAATGGAAAGGTTGTTTTCATGTTCCCAGAGCGATGTATATGTGTTGGTTGCAGTTTGAAGAATTGGGGAAATAAGCCTTCAACAGGTTGAGGAAGAGGGGGGAGGAGAAGGGGGAATGTTAGTTTGATAGCGTATCTTTGTTAAGTTGAAATGTTTTGATGTCAGAAATAACTGAAGCTTTGCAGCGTATTGAAGTATGGTTACAAAATCATATGCCTGCTCATGCTGCTCAATTAAGATTTGGACTAACACGAGATGAAATTGAGAAACAGGTTCAAAATTTACCTTTTAGTTTACCAGAAGAAGTATATAAATTATATCAATGGCATGATGGAAGTGTCGAACAATTTCTTTTTCTAAACTATGACTTTTTCTCATTGAAAGATGCTATTGAAGCTTATCATCAATGGTGGGTAGAAATATTTTATGACAAACATGAGTCAGCATATTTTTTTTATAAATCTTTGCCAATTTTTGAACTTTGGTCTGATTGTGGTGTATTTTTAAGCGTTGTCTGCAACAATTATCAAAATTATCCCATAAGAATGCTAGATGTAGAATATAGGGATTACTTTATTCGATATCATAGTTTAAAAGACTTGATTTTACATCTAGCTGATTGGTATGAATCTGCTGAATGCGACGAAGATGAAAATGTACCCGAATTTGGAGTTCAAGAAGAAACTAGGTATTTATTAGACGTAAAATATATGGCTAAAGAATACATTAGATATATAGCAAATAGAGATGTAGATTCGGGGAGTTGACGTCAGCAAATATATCAACGCTATTTAGATGGTGATATTTCCTTATCTGATATTTAAAGCTAAGTTTTATTAAAGTATTCTCAAACTACAGTCAATATAAATAATTATGTCATCTCCAGCGATCGCTACTGTAGTTAAAAATTCCTAGCCACGACAATTTTCTATGTTCTACCCCACACCATAGCCTGCATACTCTCTGACATACTCGGGTTGTAAACCTAATATAATATCTTCCTTTGCTACACCCATTTTGACCAATTCCTCAGCCAGTACATCATCAGTTTGATTGCGTTGAATCCAGATTTTACCGTCTTTAATATCAAAATGCATCACGCAATTATAAATACGGCGATGTTTATCCCATCCTAAATCTACAACTTGGTAATGGTCATTTTTCGTATCAAATATTTTTTGTACCTCAATTTCACCGTTTGCAGGTGGACATTTGCCGTATTCAGTTAATATCTCTTGAATACACTGACGATAAAATTCTATTTTATCCATTTTACTATCACTTCTTCTACTGGGTCGTATACAACTAATTTTAATTCATATTGCTTAATCACTGCTTTGGGTAAATCTCGTTGAAAAAATGATTCATAAGCATAAATAGGTACTGCTAAATATAAGATACGTTCTTTATCTTTTTCCTTTAAAACTAAACGGTAATTCAAAAATTGTCCTAATGCTAGATGAAAATCAGACAAAGCAGAATCACTTAAAAAGCTCTTTACTTCTACTGCAATCTTTTCATCTTTCTTTTGAGCCGCTAATAATCGCTCTGCACCTAAATCAATTCTAACTTCATCTTCTTCACCAAATTCAATTCTTAAAGGATCGTCAGTAATTACCCACTCTTCTTTTTGAAGACCTTTTTTTACTGATTCATGAAATTTATCTTTGGCTGACATTTATTTTAATAAAGTAGAATAGTATCAAATAGTAGTATATAACGTTTTGTATACTACACAAAATATAGTATTGACCTACAATTGAAAATAAATCCAACTTTCTGAACTACCCCCATGACTGTTGTTAAACCAAAACGATTTACAATCGACGAATACCATCGACTGATTGAACTCGGTTTTTTGACGGAGGGAGACAGGATTGAGTTGATTTGCGGAGAATTAATCCAAATGGCTGCAAAGGGAACGTTTCACAGTGTATGTAGTTCTATTCTTTGTCGTCAATTGGATAGACTTTTAGGAGATAAAGCTGTCATTCGCGGACAAGATCCAGTTACACTTTTAAATAATAGCGAACCCGAACCAGATATAGTTATTGCTAAAGGGAAAGATGAAGATTATCTTGCTCATCATCCCTACAGTTCAGATATTTTATTAGTTATCGAAATTTCCGATACTACTCTAGATTACGATCAAACAACAAAACTAAAGTTGTATTCAGAAGCAGGAATTACTAATTATTGGATAGTAAATTTACAAATTCGTCAACTTGAGTGTTACAGTCAGCCTTACCAAGATAATCAAGGTGAATTTAACTATCTGTGCAAGCAAATTTGTCTTCCCAAGCAATCAGTTACTATTCCTGGATTTGAAGGTGCTTTTTTAGAATTGAGTCGGATATTTCCTGAAGAAGAAGTATTTTAGGTTGTTTTTCCAACAATGTTAATTGTTAAGTAAGTGGATCCAATTAAATATAAAACCTCACCCTGCTTTCGCTTCCCTCTCCGATAACTTGTAGAGGGATTGAGGGTGAGGTTTTATCTTATGTTTAATTACGCCTACCTACTTAATTATTTAAAACTTACAATACGATCGTAATTACTGATTGGTGCGTGACGCTACAATCCTTCGTTACTGCGACGTTCAAATTTTTTCAAAGCGTCACACAACGGCACGGCAATAAAGCGGGAAGAAAATCTACACCGCTTTTTGCCTCAATAAAGCGGGAGGAGCATCCACACCGCTTTTTGCCTCCCCTACAAAAAAATGTTCATTGTTCATTGTTCATTGTTCACTGTTAACTCTTCACTGCTCACTGTTAACTGATTAAGACTCTCTTCCCGAAGCCCAAGTATCTCTCCATTTAACCGTACCTTCATTGGCAATTACCCAGCGACGAGCCAGCAAGTTTTCTCGTAAAGGGGAAGCCCCTTCCCGCAAGATTACATATTTATAACTAATTAGTTTACCGGCACTTTCATTAAAGGGAATTTCAGCAAACCAAGTATTAGAATTAATATACTCCAAAGGATATGCTTTCTTAATATCCCAATTACCTAATTCTGGACAATCACCAATTACAACTAACCTTTCACCGGGTTGAGTTTGTACTCCATTTAATTGCGCTCTGACTATAGTTAGCGCTTTCAATCTTTCCCCTACATGACTGATAACGATCGCTTCTTTTGCTCCAAGCTCTAAATTATAAATTTTTCCATCTTTCACTTCAAATTTACGCCCTGTCAATACGCAAGTATGTTCTCTATCGGGTAACTCAGTATCAACTTCTTTTATAGTTAAAGGATAACCTCTATTTAAAGCTACAAAGCAGCGAGAGCCATTGTAGCGGCGCACATAACAGAAAACATCTGGTGTAATATATTTCTCCCACTGACTACCCATCGATACCGCAGGATTCAAACGACGCAACCCGGAAAGCTTCCGCACATCCCAATAAATGTCAGTATCTGTATCCCATTTATCCATCATCGGACGATTGTAAGGATCGTTATTGCCGTATATATTATCATCAGCGTTGGTATCGTTGTGCAGATATTGTTCGGTACCGTAAAATAAACAGGGAATTCCCCGAGTTGTCATTAAAAAATCAACTGCTAAACGCAAAGTATCAATATCTGGGTTGAGAGTAAGGAAGCGGTGCATATCATGGTTATCGATAAAAGTTATCAATTCCCGCGAACCGTTATAGCGATAA
The DNA here is from genome assembly GCA_050042755.1 of Rivularia sp. (in: cyanobacteria). Lineage (GTDB taxonomy): Bacteria > Cyanobacteriota > Cyanobacteriia > Cyanobacteriales > Nostocaceae > Rivularia. The sequence goes on along the minus strand of JBHJJJ010000349.1, from coordinate 2,075 downwards.
TCTTGCTTTAAAACGTCATTTACTAAATAAAAACCAGATTCATCATTCATTGCTAAGGCTTGACGGAGTGCCATACACAATCCAAAATCCAGGATAGTCATACCAGAATTATTCGCGAATTCTACAGAGCGATCGTTTTCTGGACGACTGTAAATCCATTCCCCAAAGATAAATACATCTGGTTTGTGATTGTACATTTCACTGTTAAACTCTTGCCAAAACCAAATTGGCATATGTTTAACTGTATCTACCCTTAAAGCATCAACTCCTCTATCCAACCATTGCTTAATAGCTGATTTTATATAACTTCTATACTGAATATTATTCTCATTAAAAGTTGCTAAACCCGCTAATTCACAGTTTTGTACCTGCCATTCATTTTCCCAATCGCTAACTTCGCCATAGTGATGATACCAATGATCTTTATCATCGTTAAAATCGGCAATTTTTACCCCATCATCATACAATTCACCCTTACTACCACCCGTATCGGGGCTGCTATGATTGCACACAATATCTAAGATTAGCTTCATATTACGGTTGTGCAATTCCGTAATTAATCTGTCAAAAACAGTATTTCTCGTATCTTGAGTTTTATTTAAAGAAGGCTCATCGTCAGGTGCAATAAATCGAGGATTCAAACGTTTAAAATCCTTCGTCCAATAACCATGAATTGCTGCACTTTCAATAAATAATTCTTCAACTTGCTCGAACAAAGGAGTCAACCAAATTGCAGTAACTCCCATATTTCTCAGATAATCTAATTTATCGATAACTCCTCGTAAATCTCCACCCCAATACTTACCCCATTCTTTTTTTTCAGGATCATAAAGTTGCGAATTTATACCTAGATTATTCTGAGGATTACCATCCTTAAAACGGTCAACTACAATAAAATAAATAGTTTCTTGACGGAATTCAATATCCCTAGTGTAGAGAAACTCCAAATCAATATCAGCATCCGAATCCGGAGTTCCCACAATCACTTCAACTTCAGCTTGAGGATTTTCTACTTGATATTGATCGTCCGAAGCTTGAGATGGAGGAGTATTTACCATAGAAACTTGCGATTATTTATTTTTATGTACTTAAGTAATTACAATAGCCTTAACATCAAATCCGTATACTAGCCAATAATTTTTTTCCTAGAGATTTTAATAATTAGATTTTATTCAATGACTTATTTAGATTTAATACTCTTTTTTTGATGCTTTCGTCCTCATTCCAATGGTAGATATTGCTTAAAGGGGAGTAGGGAATGGGGAGCTAGATTTGACGTAATTATTAATACAAATAATCGCAGTTAGCCTAACTATTCCGTAATAAACCCTACAAATAACTCGTTTAAATGTAGTAGATACTACTTACTTTCTTTGAATACATAATTTATTTATATGGGTGGAAAATTTAATTTAAAGGGTTTTGGCTCAGCCATGCTAATTACCCAGTAGAAAAATAACGAACAAGGAGTAGTTATGTTGAAAAAATTGACCAGCTTAGTTGTTTTACTATTACTTTGTCTCTCATTTTTGCTTCCTGCAAATGCACCTGCTTTGGCTGCTACCACACAACAGGCGAATACTATAATCCTAGAATTCTCCAGTGCTAGCAGCGATGACATCAAGGATCTGCGTAAAGGTGAAGGTAAAGTATTCAGGAGGATTGGACAGGTAATCGAACAACTAAAAGAGAGCGGCGAAGTTGGTGAAAATGCACAACCAATAGTAGTAATCGTTAAAGAGAAAAAGAGTAAAGATTGGTAGATTAAGAGAATTTATTTATTCCTTCAACTGTAGGGTGTGTGACGGCTAGGATCAATTATAAAACACAACTTAAAACTTAATACTGCCGTCACGCACCAATCAATTACTTATAATAGTGCAGTACTCTTTAACTAACGTTAGCCTACAAAATTATATTGATAATTGTTAATTGTTAATTGTTAACTGTTAACTGACAATTGAGAAGACTGCAAACTATGCATATGATTAAACAAACCCCAACAATACTCTTGGGGTAATTTACAAGTAATCGCACCCCGCAACACAACATTAAAGTACCAGTCATTGGGGGCA
>JBHJJJ010000348.1:0-11838 GCA_050042755.1 Rivularia sp. (in: cyanobacteria) | reverse complement strand
TTTTTTGTTTCTTATTATTTCCCATCTCTTCCTTTTTTATTATATTTTAATCCCCTTTTTTCTTTTATTTCTTCTTTTTTGTTTCTGTCTCTTCCCCCCCCCCACAACTTGCGGTTTCCGGGCGATCGCATTACTGAATGTGTATTTGGTAATCACCATTTTGAATTATTATACCGGAGAATGTAAAGATACCAAATGGATTCTATAGTCGACGATCGCACGAGCCTAGTAAATTTGTATTTGATAACCCGCAACTTGGGTTAAATAATTATACTTATGCAAAATGGTAGGACTACAATTACATGAATTCGCAAAAGTATCGAGGAATTCGAGCTTGGTAAAGGTATGTCTTTAGACGAAGCATTTGAGTAACTGCGAGATAAATATGAATAAATTCAATCAAAACCGCTAAAATTACACAAATTGAAATTAAGATGCGTTAACGAGATATTTAAATAAGTCATCAATAACAGCATTAGCAGCAAACAAGTTTCCTCCTTGCCAAGTTAAACTATCTACAACGTAAACTTTCCCTTCTCGAACAGCTTTGAGTTTTTTCCAAAAGGGATTAGTTTGAAGTTCTTCAAGCTTTTTCCTATCTGCATCACCAGTTACTGTTACGAACAAAATATCGCCATCAAAAAAATCAATAAATTCTTCTGGGGAAAATTGAATCCAACCTGCACCTCCATAAACATTTTGTGCTTTCCCAAGTTTCAAACCAGCATCATTGAAGATGGAACCAACAAATGAATTTTTCGATGTCGCGTGATTTTCAAAGTCATGGGCAACCGTCAGCACGGATATGGTTTTATTTTGGTATTGATTATTTAAAGCTATTTTTAGTTCTTTAATTCGCTGATAGTAGCGATTCCAGGCTTGTTTTGCAGCGTCTTCCTTTCCTAATGTTTGAGCAACAAAGTTGAAATGTTCTCGCCACCCGTCATTACCAGAAAATTTCAGCGTACCCATTACGGTAGGGGCAATTTGAGAAAGCAGTGGGTAGACAGCTTGAGCCTCTCCCCAACTTACAATTAAATCGGGTTTCAGTTGCAATATTTTTTCTATGTTAGGTTGAGACTGCTGACCTAACTCCTCTATCTGTTCTATTTCCTTGCTCTTGTTCGTTAGGTAAGTCGGTACTTTACCCCGCCAATCATCGAAAGCGCTCCCAATCGGTTTAACGCCTAAAAAAAGTGCATGATGTAAACTAAAGTCGGATATCGTCACAAGACGCTGAGGACTTCTAGGAATACAAGTTTCCCCCATTGCATGTTTCATCATCCGACAATTAGCAGTAGAAGATGACGTGCTTGTATTGGGTGGAGCATCAAACGATTTGATATTGCACGCAGAAATAATTAAAATTGTTAAGTTCGCAATAAAAAGTAGAGTCCTTATAGGATGAATTTTCTTGACCATTATTTTCCCTAACCGATTGAGAATAGTAGTAATAGTAAGTAATTTGTATTAAGCGTTACTGAGAAGGAAGTATGAATTTGCTCCGCGTGAAGAACCGAAAACTGTGTAGAGACGTTGCAGTGCAACGTCTCAAAATTTAAATCCCCCCGGATTCAGTAAAGCCTTGTATTAGGAGGAGTATTAATTGGCCGTTTCTTCTGTGATTTATAATTCCCAACCCACAGAGCCGACTATTGTAAAGGGCGCACCCCTTTGAAGAAATATTCTTCCACCATCAGAGGATCTGAAATATTCCGTATCAAATAGATTACGGATATTAATTGCCGTATTAAAACCATCTCTACGGAAGTAAACCGCCGCATCGGTACGCAAGTAATCGGGTATTTCAAAGGAATTATCTAAATCTCCTTGCCGCATACCGACATAAAATAGTCCTAAACCAAATCCTAAACCCTTGAGATTACCCTTTTGGATCTCATAGGTTGTCCAGAGGCTGGCTTGATGTTCTGGCACACCTACCAATTTATTACCTACAGAAAAAGAATTATCTTCGGTGATTTCTGCATCAGTATAAGCATAGGAAGCAGTCACTTTCAGTCCTGGCAAAATTTCACCTGCAACATCTAATTCAATACCTCTACTCCTTTGCTCTCCAACTTGAATCGAGAACTCCGGGTTATCTGGATCGGTGGTTGTCACATTTGATTTAGTGATTTCATAAGCTGCGAGTGTTGCCGAGAGTTTTCCTCCTAAAAAGTCAGTTTTGACACCTGCTTCATATTGGGTTCCTCTAGTTGGCTCAAACGCTCTGCCATCCGGGTTGAATCCAGAAGTCGGAAAAAAGGATTGGCTGTAACTAGCATAAAGAGAAACTGAATCGCTGGGTTGATACACCAATCCGATGCGGGGACTAAAAGCAGTATCGTTCTGATCTGGATTAGAAAGATCCTCATTATCGAAAATAAATTCATTGCTTTGTTCAATCCAATCCAAACGTCCGCCAATCAATAACTTTAATTTATCTAAAACAGCAATTTGATCCTGAACGTAGAAGCCATAAGATTGAATCTTATCATCCAGATCAAAACTGCTGGTGTTTACGGGTGCTGAAACATCGTAATTTGGATTAAATAAATCGAGGTCAGGTAGACTTCCTCCTTCAGTACCTTTTTGAGTTCCATCAAAGCGATTGAAATCAAAACCTACTAATAGTTGGTGTGAAATCGTTCCCGTCTTAAACTTACTAAGCAGATCAATTTGTCCAAAATAGTTGTTCTTCGTGTACTCCTGATCGGCCGTATAGAAATCTGTGAGAAATTGATTGTCTACTAGCTCATTTCCAACCGCACGTTTATCTTCTGTATCACTGAGATTCACTGCGAAATTATTACGAATTTGCAAGTTATCATTCAACTCATGAGTCAGCGTATAGCCAAATTTTTGAGTCGTAATATCAATAAAGTTGAATTGGGGATAGCCAAGAAAGAAATTCTCAGGTAAGAAGCTACCATCGCTAAAAATCCCACCGTATTGCTCTGGTGGATCTCCAGTGAAATTAATGTACTCGTAGTAGAGATTCAGGTCTGTCTTATCCCCCAATTTCAAGGAGATTGAAGGTGCTATTGTGGTCAAGTCTGTGTTAACAAAATCTTGAAACCCGTCTTTATTTTGATAGCTGGCAATAAATCGGTAGAGAACAGTTTTATCAGCATTTAATGGACCAGAGAAATCGATGCTAGGCTGATAAAATTCATAATTTCCTGCCTCAAATCCGATTTTGTAATAGGGTTCACTTAGGGGTTGTTTAGTGATAACGTTAATAATACCACCAGGTTCTACAGATCCGAATAAAACTGAACCGGGACCTTTGAGAACTTCAACTTGTTCGATTGTGCCAACTCCCGTTAGAGAAAAGTAGCCACTGTCTCGAAATCCGTTTCTGTAATTTCCAACTCCAGCATCAGAAAAACCTTGGGAAAATCCTCTGATAATTCTAGCTCCGGAAGGCGAACCAAAGTTATTTCCGCCGTCAACAACGCCACTGACGGTTTCCACTGCCTCAGTCAGGTTTCTTGGGTTGCGGTCTTCAATCACCTGTCGCGGAACAACTTGAATCGATTGTGGTATATCCCGTAACGGCGTATCTGTCCGCGTTGCAGTAGTAGCATTCGGCACGCTATAGCCATCTCGCTCACCAGTCACTATCAATTCAATTGTTTCATCTTGCTGCGCTGGTTTCTTTGACGGAGTTTCACTTGTCGGCTTTTCCCCTTCTGGTTTTTGCGTTTCTTCAGGTTTGGTCTGAGGTTTTTGTGCCGTACTTGTTACGGGTGCTAACCCAAAAATCAAACCTTGACCGCTATCAAATAATTCAACTTTCGGTAACGCTGTCTCGCCCGTCGCAGTAATTCGCACGGTATTCTCATCCAAATTAGTTACCGTTATTTGGGTAATTCCATCTAAAGGCTTTTCGGAACTAAATTTGAATGTATCCCCAGAAGCTAGCTTTAGTTGAGCATTGGGAATATCAGCAATAAAATTATTATCACTACTACGATTTATTACTTTTAACTGCCTTGCTTGAGTTGTTTGTAATACTACTTCTAAACCTTTATCTTTGGGATTGGCTGTTACTCCGGTAATTGATACAATTTGATTTTGTTGTTCTTCTTGATTGGGAGAAGAATTAGTTGGTGTTTGTACCAACATCCGAGCGCTAGTAGAGGGAAATTTAACTTCACTCAATTGAAGGATTTTCGATTGTTTTTTGACAAGCTTTGAAGCCTCCTCTGCCCGTGCAGCTTGTATTCCTAAAGCACTCAAGCATCCCGATAAAATAATTATCAATCCGACATTAACATTGCTAGCAGACAGCAAAATTTTCATAATTGCTCCTAAAAATAACTCCTCACACACCAACTTCTACTTTTTGCTGCCAATAGAACTTTGTATTCCACGCTTCTTCCATAAGTCAGAAAGAAGTAGTGCGGAACTATATTTTATTGAGAATAATTACTAACTTTATTGAAAATAGTATAGGAAATACTGTGGAATTAAATCTATCTGTATCCGGCTTATTTATCACAAAACGGACTTTTTACCCGAAAAACATTCCCTAGGAGAGATGCCATAATGTCGCTTAAAAACACCTGCAAATAATCCTAAATGGGAATAACCAACAAGATTCGCAACTTCAGCAACACTCCGGTTCCCTTCTCGAAGCAATCTTTCGGCTTGTTCCATGCGTTTTTGCTTCAGGTAATTAAATACGGTAGTATCAAATAATTCTCTAAACCCACGTCTAAGAGTGCGGTCGCTAACTCCCACAAGTTGGGCTAGCTCTAACGAAGATGGGGGATTTTCCAAACGCGATCGCAAAATATCCCTAGCACGATGAATTCGAGCCACAGTATCGGGTTTCAATCGTGGTGATATAGGTTTTTTGCTCTCAATTTCCCAAATGGGAGCTAACTGTAAAGCAATTAATTCTAATATCTTCCCCTGCAAATACATCCGCTTTGTCACCCCTTGAAAGGGACAGTTAATGATTTGCTGCGCTACTCCTTGTACTGCTGAAGTGGTTTTCGGAAACAGCATTGTCTGCCAGTCATTATCTTTTACCAAAGGTCGCAGTTGCGGCAAAAGTTGTCCATCTCTTCCAGGAAAAAAAGCTGCCAGTAGAGGATGCGGCATGATGATATCAACACCAATAAGACGTTGGTTTTTTTTTATCTGTGAAAAACTTTGATGTTGAATCCCTCCACCACAGATAAGCGTATAACCTTCCCCTACTTGCTCGTTATTAGATACAATAATCTTCCCAGAAAGCAAAACATAAAAATGTAAAGTATGCTCCTCCTCTGGGGTATATTGTGTCAAAACATCATCATGATATTCGCAATCACCAACTGCAAGCCAAAGCTCGGGATAAAGCTCGATTTCCTGACTATAACCTTTACCCAGCAGCTTCGGAAATTCGTAAAATTCCTCAACAGTTTCTGAGACACAATTGTACGAACTGCTTTGTACTGATTCGTCCCAGAGTTCTTCCCATTCTTTATGTCCTAGAGTAATAGTCATGCTAGTGGTTGATTTTATAGTTTAAAGGTAATGATATATTTTATCAATAAACAATGAAGAGTGTTGGTAAATTTGGGTATTGTTCAGTATGAATTGTAAAACCAAAATTATTGTAGAGACGTAGCACTGCTACGTCTCTACACATGGATTCATATTTTAATTCGGCAATGTCTAGATTATTGATAATTTATAACGCCAGCTTCACCCCCGACTGCACTTTCCATAAATTCGCATAAATTCCATTCTTCTCAAGCAAATCCTCATGTTTCCCTGCTTCCACCAATTGTCCACGTTCCATCACATATATACAATCGGCATTACGAATGGTGGAAAGACGATGAGCTATAGCTATTGTTGTACGATTTTGGGTAATCGTTGTCAAAGATTTCTGAATCGCGGATTCGGTTTCATTGTCTACCGCAGATGTGGCTTCATCTAATATCAAAATCGGTGGATCTTTAAGAATTGCACGCGCTATAGCTAGACGTTGGCGCTGTCCCCCGGAAAGTTTTTGTCCTCGCTCGCCAATAATGGTATCGTATCTTTTGGGCAGTGCTTCTATAAATTCATGTGCTTCGGCTGATTTTGCAGCTTGAATAATTTCTGAGTGAGTGGCATCAAAGCTGCCATAAGCAATATTTTCAGCAACAGTACCGTGGAATAAAAACACATCCTGACTTACCCAACCGATACAGCGTCGCAAATCTTCTAAATTGAGTTCTCGAATATTAATATCATCAACAAAGATAAATCCTGCTTGAGTTTCATAGAACCGCAGCAACAATTTGATTAAGGTACTTTTACCGGAACCCGTTGCACCAACGATACCAATATTCGCTCCTGGGGGAATCTCTAGGGAAAAATTTTTCAGTACATTATTACCATTATTGTAAGCAAAAGTAATATTATCAAACTTTACTTTCCCGCATACCTCAGATAAATCTAAAGAACGATTACCAGTACGAATAGCAACGGGAGTATCGAGCAACCCCATCACCCGATTTATAGAAGCCATTGCTCGCTGATATTCGTCCATAACTTCACTTAAACTAGCAAAGGGCCAAAGTAATCGTTGGACAATGAATACCATAAAACCATAAGTTCCTACAGATAGACGATTATTCGCAACTTCAATTCCGCCAAAAAACAGCGTTGCGATAAAACCTAACACCACTACAAAGCGAATCAATGGGAAAAAAGCTGCACTTAGAGCTATAGCTTTACGATTGCTGCGACAATAAGCTTCACTTTCAGTGATTACACGAATTGTTTCATGTTTTTGAGCGGTAAAACTTTTAATAGTGGCAATTCCAGGAATATTATTCGCCAAACGACTGTTGATAAGTCCAGCTTTTTCCCGTACATCTGCATAGCGGGGAGCAAGTTTTTTTTGAAAAGCAAAGGAACCCCATAAAATTAAAGGAATAGGTAAGATAGTTAAGGGAGCTACACCAGGAGCCACTAAAATGAACGAAACACCTACAGTAAAAGCAATAGTAAGTATTTGCAGGATCTGCACTGCACCAGAATCAAGAAAGCGCTCCAATTGATTGATGTCATCGTTTAAAATCGATAGCAGCACACCCGTACTGCCTTCCTCAAAATAACTTAGTTCCAATTCCTGTAAATGAATATAAGTATCAATACGCAATTCGTGCTGTAGTATCTGCGCTAAATTACGCCATTTTTTTTCATATAAATACTCAAATAAAGATTCTAAACTCCAAACTAATAGTGTTAATAGAGAAACAATAGCTAACTGTGTAACAATATTATTAATACCAAAATCGTCAATTAGCGATTTTTCCTGCTGTGCAACCACATCTACTGCAATCCCAATTAGATAGGGTGGTGCAAGGTCGCAGATTTGATTGAGGATAGTATAAATAACAGCAGCCCAAACTTGAGGACGATAGGATTTAGCATAACGTAGTAAGCGTTGCAGGGGATAAATTTTGGTCGGAGGAGAGCGCATAATAATATTTTGCTTTACATTTAAACATAGGAATAACCCTTCGATGATGACTGATTTATTATTGTCGCAACTATCTTACGATTGAGTTTAATAGTTTTTAGGCAAACAGGTCTATCAGAAAACGGCAAATATTTATCCCGAAAAGGCGAAAAAGTAGGAATCTTCCTTTCGGAAGAGTTCTAAAAACTTAAATAATCTGCAAATATCATGAAAAATCTATAAATTTCATCTGCCTTAAGATAGTCAAAATATGGTTATAGACAAAGTTTATTAATCAGAGTTTGTTGATAATTATTATTGATATTGAAATTGTTGCTAATGCTAGTATTTATCGTTAGAGTAATGAAGAAAAGGGAAATTGAACCCCCACAATAATGAGTAAATGGGTGGAAATAAGTCATCATTACTGTTGTTCAATGTTTCCTGGTACTTAGCAAAAGCTGAACTTAATGAATGTAATTGTATAGTATTTTAACTGTGCTGATTAATCTTGGTTTTGCTAGCTACTATACTAAAAATTTTGAGGCAGATAAATTTAACAAACTAAAAGCATTAGTTTTAGGAGATGCGTGATATGAATACTCCAAATTTCTACCATTTTGAAACTTTATCCCTTTGGGAGGATATTTTCATAGTTTTAGGTACATCATTTGAATTATTTTAAGCCAAAATTAACAATACTTAACTATTGCTGAAAATCAAGTTGATGTGAAATATCAGTATTTAATGCAATTTTCAACATTCTAAGATTTTACTCCCTTCGGGTTCTAAGATAGATGAGCGATATAATTTTTCTCCCCCTGCTCCCGGTCTTCGACTTTAGGTAATTGTAGGTATCTCCCATAAATGAGATTCTAATCCATTTTTTAGGAGTAGTCTGGGTAAAAAGGTATTAGCGCACAGATATTCATTACCTAAAATATTGTTGGGAGATTCAGGAGTTACGGCTTATTTTTCTTTTGTCAAAGTGAGACATAAGTAAGCTGTACATTAAAGTGTATCTATAAGAAAAATGAATCAATATTATTCTTGGTTGGAAGAAGATGCTCGCAACTGCTATACGGTTGTTGAACTAATGCGTCTAAGAAGTTCCAAGCAGCCAAATCGAAATGCTTTCACCTTTTTATTAGATGGTGAAACCGAAGAAACAACACTAACTTATCAGGACTTAGATAGACTTGCGCGTCGAATCGCAGTTCAATTGCAAGCACAAGGTTTGACAGGTGAACGTGCTTTACTGCTTTATCCGGCTGGATTAGATTTTTTAATTGCTTTTTTCGGTTGCTTGTATGCGGGGGTTGTGGCAGTGACTGCATATCCTCCACGAAATAAGCGCAACACACCAAGGATCAAAGCGATTTGTGCAGATGCACAGGCAAGCATAGCACTAACAACAACGGAAAAGTTGTCTACAGTGCAGTCTTTAATGACAGAAAAGACTGACCTCAAATCTTTACAGTGGCTGAGTACCGACAATCTTGTACCAGGAATAGAAGATAATTGGAAAGAACCCTCTATTGATAAAGATACTTTAGCTTTTCTTCAATATACATCTGGTTCCACAGGGACACCAAAGGGCGTAATGATTAATCATGGAAACTTACTGCACAATGCTCAAACAACTTACCAATTTATGGAGCATTCAGCGGAAAGTAAATTCGTGACTTGGCTGCCGATGTACCATGATATGGGTCTAATTGGCGGTATATTGCAGCCTTTGTATGGGGGTTTTCCTTGCATTATTATGCCTCCAACATCGTTTCTTCAACGTCCTTATCGTTGGTTGCAGGCTATCTCTAAGTATAAAGGAACAACAAGTGGAGGTCCGAATTTTGCCTACGATTTATGAGTGCAAAAAATTACTCCGGAACAAAAAGCGGCTCTTGATTTGAGTAGTTGGGATGTAGCATTTAATGGTGCTGAACCAGTTCGCAAACAGACTTTAGAGGGATTTGCAGAGGCTTTTGCAGAGTGTGGCTTTCGTAAAGAGGCTTTCTATCCATGTTACGGGATGGCTGAAACTACCCTTATGGTTTCCGGTGTCAATAAGGCTACATACCCGATTGTGAAAGCAGTGCAGAAATCTGCATTAGAATCAAATAAAGTTGTTGAATCATCGATTGAAGATGAGGAACTATATAATTTTGTTAGTTGTGGTCAAGTCATACCAGAAGAGAAGTTAGTAATTGCGAATCCAGAAACACTCAAAAGTTGTCAACCTGATGAAATCGGAGAAATTTGGGTCTCGGGACCGAGTATTGGTCAAGGGTATTGGAATCGGAAGCAAGATACACGAGAGACATTCCATGCTTATTTATCAGATACAGGAGAAGGGGCGTTTCTGCGAACGGGAGATTTAGGTTTTTTCCAGGATGGTGAACTGTTTGTTACAGGTAGAGCTAAAGATTTAATTATTATTCGCGGTCGCAATCTGTATCCACAGGATATAGAATTAACCGCAGAATGCAGCGATTCTTCCTTGCGTTCCGGTGCTAGTGCAGCATTTACAATTTTAGTTAACAATGAAGAAAAGCTGGTAGTTGTACAGGAATTAGAATTTCGCGCCAAGCCAAATTTAGAAGAAGTCGCGAATGCATTTCGTAAAGCAATTAGTGAAGAACATGAAGTACAAGTTTATGCAGTTGTTTTAATTAAACCAGGTAGTATCCCTAAAACTTCTAGTGGTAAGATTCAACGACGTGTAACTCGCGCTCAGTTTGAGAATGACGAACTAAATGTAATTGGAAGCAATATTCTCAAAAGTAGTGATATTGAAAGAAATGTTACTAGATTACAGCGTTCTGAACTTTTAGCGCTTTCTCCAAGGCAATGTCAAGCAGTTTTAGAAACATATTTAATAGAGCAGGAAGCGAGAGTTTTAAATGTCGTACCGGATCAGATCAAGCCCGAAGAGCCATTAACCAATCTTGGACTTGATTCTCTTAAAGTATTTGAGTTGAAAAACCGGGTTGAGGTTGACTTAGAAGTAGAAGTATCTGTAGCAGATTTTTTTGAAGGGATAAGTACAAAGTCTTTGGTCACAAAGATACTGGCTCAAATGACTACAGATGGACTACCATTACTATCTCTTACCCAGCAAGAAAGAAATACAAATACATCTTATTATCCTTTATCTTTTGCACAGCAGGGACTATGGTTTATACATCAACTAAATCCCGATACACCTACATATAACATTCCTATAGTTATTAATTTAAAAGGCGACGTTAGTCAAACAATTTTACAACAATGTTTAAACGAGATTGTTAGACGACACGAAGTACTGCGTACAAGCTTTACATTGAGAGATGGACAACCCGTTCAAGTTATCAATCAAGCTATACCCTTAACTTTAGCGTTTGAAGATTTACGTTTATTATCAGAAAGCGAACGCAGTAGCGCTATAAATGATTTAACAACAGAATTCGCACAGCAGCCTTTTGATTTATCTTCAAAATCGCTAATTCGTGCAAAATTTAGACAAATAAGTCATAAAAATTATCATTTAATTATTGTTCTGCATCACATAATTGCAGATGGTTGGTCTATCGGCATTTTTATCAAAGAACTAGTTGGGCTATACGAAGCGTATTCTAAAAACGAACTTCCCCAACTTCGGGAATTACCCATTCAATATAGAGATTTTCTCAATTGGCAGCAAAAATGGATTGATTCTGAACGGAGTCAACCATTATTAACCTATTGGAAACAAAAATTACAGGGTGAACTGAGTGTACTGAATTTACCAACAGACCGTCCGCGAAGCCCAGTTCAAACCTTTAAAGGTGCAATCGCAAAATTAGTTCTTCCCCAAACTCTAAGAAAAGAACTAAAGGATTTGAGCCGTCAGCAGGGAGTAACTCTGTTTATGACCTTGCTTACAGCCTTCAAAATCTTGCTGTATCGCTATACAGGTCAGACTGATATTATTGTCGGTTCGCCAATTGCTAATCGTAACAAAGCAGAAATTGAGCAATTAATCGGATTTTTTGTCAATGTTTTAGTACTGCGTACAGAGTTATCTGATGAGCTTAACTTTCAAGAGTTATTAGCGCGGGTGAAATCCACAGCTTTAGAAGCTTACGCTCATCAAGATTTACCTTTTGATAAGTTAGTAGAAGAACTACATCCAAACAGAGACCTGAGCTACAATCCATTATTTCAGGAGATGTTCGTTCTCCAAAATGTTCCAATACCGGATTTAGATTTATCTGATGTATCAGTTAGCTATGAAGAGGGTTATAACGGTAGATCGAAATTTGATTTGACATTGTTTATGGAGAACTCAGAACTAGGATTAGTTGCAACTTGCGAGTTCAATACGGACTTATTTAATGCAAATACTATTAGCCGGATGCTGG
>JBHJJJ010000347.1:0-6348 GCA_050042755.1 Rivularia sp. (in: cyanobacteria) | reverse complement strand
GATTCAAATTAAATATTTTTGCAATCACAAATTCAGCAACAATTTAGACATATAATGTGAATTAAAGACTCTTTTTACTCTCACAATATGAATATATTTTGAATTTCAAAAGGTTACGACTTTTGATTTTTGATATCAATTCCGGTTAATTACTTACTATATAAGCCAGTGATAAGCCTTTCATGGGCATGCGCTTTGCGATCGTCGCAGCCGTGCGGCTGATCGTAATTCCTCATTACCCATTACTCCTAACTCCTAACTCCTAACTCCTAACTCCTAACTCCTAACTTATTACTCCTTACAAAAATAGATGAGCAATAATAGCCATAAAAATTTAACATGGTTATAAGATTGCCATATTATCGCGTCTGATTTCATGAGTTACTATATTTCTCCCCGTTTTCAAGATAAACTTGCCGTTCATATTACTAAAAATTATCTCGCTCTTCCCAACGTGCGAGTACCTTTAATTTTGGGTATTCACGGGCGTAAAGGTGAAGGAAAATCCTTTCAATGTGAATTGGTTTTCGAGAGAATGGGTGTGGAAGTAACTCTCCTAAGTGGCGGTGAATTTGAAAGCCCAGATGCAGGAGATCCGGCGCGGTTGATTCGGTTGCGCTATCGGGAAACTGCGGAATTAATCAAGGTACGCGGTAAAATGTGCGTGTTGATGATTAACGATTTGGATGCGGGTGCTGGGCGTTTTGATGAAGGTACTCAGTACACGGTGAATACCCAGTTGGTGAACGCTACATTGATGAATATTGCCGATAATCCCACCGATGTACAGTTACCCGGTAGTTATGATTCTACACCCTTGCAGCGCGTTCCAATTATTGTTACGGGTAACGATTTCTCCACTTTATATGCGCCATTGATTCGCGATGGCAGAATGGAGAAATTCTACTGGGAGCCGAATAGAGATGATAAAATTGGGATTGTGAGAGGAATTTTTAGCGAAGATGCTCTTTCACAGCAAGATATAGAAAAGCTGGTTGACGAGTTTCCCTCGCGGGCAATTGATTTTTATAGTGCATTGCGATCGCGAATTTATGACGAACAAATTCGTAATTTTATCCAAGATACAGGAATAGACAAGGTATCTTCGCGAGTTGTGAATAGCGACAATACTCCATCATTTAAAAAACCCAAATTCGGCTTATCAGATTTGATCGAAATGGCTAACTTGATGGTTGGCGAACAAAAACGGGTGGATGATTCGCGATTGGTTGAAGAATACAATCGTGGCGCTTTACGGCATCAAAAGCATTTTATACCGCAAACATCCCAACTGTCAGTATATGAGGGAAAACCAGCGGCTTTACCTACTTACCAGGCAAGACTTAGTTATGAAGCGGAAGTAGAACCTATGGCAATTTCTAATATTCCATCTTCAACTCAATTAGTAAACGTAGACATAAATCAGAAAATGAGTAAACAATATAACAACTTTGGTGACGATACGCAAAATACAAAAACCCATGTGGGACCAGAAATACTCAGCTATATGCAGAAAATTTTGGCCTCGGGGAACCATTTGAGTATAGAATATGTAGACAAAAGTCGATTTAGCAAGGGTGATTGGCAAAAGTTTTCCACTCATGAAATAGACGATATGGCCGATGCCATTGGAGATTTGGAAAGATGTTTAGTCGCTCATAACGAAGATTACGTGCGCGTTGCTGGAATAGACTACAAAACCAAGCAGCCAGTCATGGGAACTATAATTCAAAATCCCGAAGAAAAAAATAGCGGTTCAAATTTCCGTTATCCACCAACGCCGACATATCCCAACAAACAACTTCAGGGTGATTCAACTTTCCGTTATCCAGAAACATCTAACAAAGATTACAGCGAACAAAGTAGAGATTCAACTTTCGTCTATCCACCAACATCAAGTGTAAATCACACCGAACAACTAGGCGGTTCAACTTTCCTTTATCCACCGACGACTACAGTGACTCCCTTCCCTGCTCCCCATACATCAGCAGATAGCTATACCGCAACCAGTCGCGTTTCCGAATCCAGAGATTATCATCCCAATCCACATAACGCACAGATGGCTAAAGCCCATGTGGAACTAGAAATCTTAGAACAAATGCGGGAAATTTTGGCTTCAGGAAACCATATTGGTATAGAATACGTAGACGAGCGTAGATTCCGTATAGGTTCGTGGAATACTTACGCCGGACATCAAATACAAGATATGGCAGATGCGATCGCAGCATTAGAAGCGTGTTTAGTAGAACATAATAACGACTACGTGCGTGTTTTCGGAATTGAACCCAAAGCCAACCGACGGTTATCAGAAATAATGGTTCAGCGTCCGAGTGCTAAACTTGTTCGTAGATAGCCAAAACATCTAAAGACGTAGCAGTGCATAGCAGTTGTGCATGAAAAATCCACAACTGCAAACATCAGTAATTAACTTGCATATATTTTTATACTATTAGGACATGGTCTTTTTATCAAATGTTAACTGGATTACGCAGTGGTAGTATAAAGATTATCGACTAAAATTTCTATATGTTTAAAATACAAATCGGAAGATTTTTTGAAAGTTAAATCCGAGGATGAACTCACAAATTACGTTATCTAAAATACAAATTTAAACTCTTTAGTAATATTCCATCTTTTATTTTCATGCTTTAACAGCGTCAACTCCCGAGCATTAAACTCAAAATGCAACTCCCGATTTTCAAATTCCAGCCAAGCAGCTTTAAATTTACTTCGCTTCAAATCTTTAAAAGCAACCGTCATGTGAGGAGTAAAACTGCGAGATTTACCAACTTTGTCAAGGATTCCCAGATTGTTTTCTAAATAAAACATTAAATCAGCTTGTAGATTCGTTAAATCTGGAGTTTGAACTACATCAATATATATAACGTGGGGAGCAAAGGCATTATAACCATTGAGAGTAATTGGTATCACATTTGTTGATCGAGCAAAATTTTGTAAGCATTCCTCCAAAATCGGTAAATTATCCGAATCCCATTCAAAAGGCGGTTGTAAGGTAATATGCGGTGGTGATTTTTGAGCATGCTTACTGTTGTAAGTATCGGCAAAATACTGCTTAACTTCGTTAGCGTAATCTTGAATTTCCTGTGGTGGTAATAAGGCAATGAAGTATAGATTCATGTTAAGCTGATGTGCAGCTAAATTGGATAATACGAAAATCTGAAAAGATGGTAGTGCGTTAGCCCTTCTCAAAGCTGAACGCGAAGCGTGTCCGTACCGGAGGTCGTCCCGGAGGGACTTAGGACATACATCTTGCCCGCTCGATATATATAAATTAAGTGCGTAACAGCTTACTTCAATCTCAAATTAGTTTTGAGTAGATTTTGGTTAAACATAGAACTTACGCAGCAATAACCAAAAGTATAGTGCTCCAGACATTTTAGATCCCCCCAACTCCCCTAAAAAAGGGGGGTTGCATAAATCCTAAAACAATAGAAATTCCCTCCTTCTTAAGGAGGATTAGGGAGGATATTTCCTAGGGTGTGTTTTCAAAGTACTCCTCACCCTATAAGAGTGAGGCTATACCTACAAAGTCCGCCGTGGCAGCGGACTAGAAAAATCTGGGTATTTTAGCCCTATCAGGGCTTTGTAGCTGTAGCTCCAGGCTTCAGCCTGAACCGTGAGGTTTGAAAACACGCCCTAGGGTGCCTGCCAGATCCTTTGATGATAGTTATTAATATCAGCGTAGGGATCTACGGGTGGATGTAAACTATCGTGATGATGATGATGATGATGGTGATTATGGTCGTGAGAATGCCCATGTCCAGTATCTGAAGATACGGCAGATAAACGGAATTTACATATTTCACAATTCATCTTCACTTCTCCGATCTGAGTCTCGATTTCTCGCTCTCGGAGTACAGTTAATAATTCTGGCTGCAAACCAATTTCTGGTAAAGTTGTGATAGATATATCTGGGTATTGTTCTTGTTGTTGGGCTGCAATGTTAAAGATTTTTTTCACTAATGCACCCGTGAACAGAAAGTATGGTAAGACAATGATGCGTTTCGGTTGGTATAAACGAGCGCGTTGAAAACCTTCCTCTAATCTCGGGTGCGTAATGCCGATAAAGCAGGTTTCAACGGTAGAATAACCGCTACCTTCCCAGATTATCCGAGCTAGTTTGAATACATCGCCGTTGGCATCGGGATCGCTCGAACCCCTACCGACAAATAAAAGTACCGTATCTTGACGCGAAATTTGTTGGGGATTATGTTCAGGTTTGTCAAGTGAGGCTAGGCGATGGCGCCACAGTTCTATAAGTGCGGGTGTAATTCCGAAATGTCTTCCGTAGTGAAATTTTAACTGTGGATGTTTTAATCTGGCACGGTCTAATTCGTTAGTAACGTCAAATTTATTATGGCGTGCGGCAAAAAGCAAAATTGGCAATGCCGAAAGTTCGGTGTAGCCATTTTTGATGCACTCATCTACACCTTCTTGAATTGTGGGAGCGGTTAGTTCCAAAAAACAAGGTAATACCGGACGAGAATTGTCTAAAGCTTGGTAGGCGCTAGCAAAATCTAACAAAGCCTGCTTTCCTTGTGCGTCTCTTGTACCATGTCCAATCATCAGCAAAGGACGCTTCATTGGTAAAGGAGGTAATTGCAGATTTTGCAAATGTGCATATTGCAAGTTAGCCAAATTTGAATTGTCGATAATTTGCATTGTCTTAAGTTAGCCCCTTTCCCGTGCAACGCAGGAAATAAAGTGAGCGAACGACAGATAGGCGTTCTGGCTTAGATGGTTAAGTGTCAAGAGTGAGAAATTAGGAGTGAGGAGTCTATAACTACATACATTAAATTAATTTCTCCACACACCATAACTACTTTCTTTACAACTCATAACTCATAACTTCTTTACAGCTGCGGCACAGTCCCGGAATTGCACCGGAGTTTCCCTAATCTGTTACGGTTCACGTTTGCTTTGTTATTTTAACGGAATCTGTGGACGTTGCGAAATGCAGTCCCAGGGGATAATGGAAATGGTAAAAAAAAACTTAAGTATAAAAAGGTACCTTTGAAATTAAAAAATCTTTAAGAAAGATATGATGACAGAGAATATTTAAATACAATATAATTAGTATAATTGCTGAAAATATAATATAAATTCAGTTTGTATTTATGGCGGTTTTTAATTTCTTAAAAACGTCTTAATAGCCTTGTTTAAATTATCATTCAAATATACATTATTTCAGTTAAAAGTATAATTTTAACGCACTAATAATAAAATGAATAATGTAACCTAAAATTATATCACCGGAGGAGGAAAACGTCAACATTTGTTTCTGGAATGCTGTGGTTGCAGTTAGTAGCTGAGTACATAGCCATATCAAATTTCTAAGTTATCGGGAGCCATTGAGATGAAAAGGCAAATTCTTAGTGTAACAATTGCAATCACAACAGTTTTATTAACTACTTTGCCAATGTTAACTAACAGGCAAAAGAAAGTTGCATTACATAAAGTTGATAGGATTGAATATCAAGCTGTCAAAATTGATAATTCTATTGATGCAATGTTAAATCCCGAACAAGGTGGTGTAAGGCCGATGCCACCACCACCACCTTGGATTCCTCCAGTATCGGAAGGTATGATGAATAAAATGCCGCCAAGTTATACACCATTATTACCTACTTCCGAAAAGTATACACCAATGCGACATTTACCACCGTCAGCACCTTGGATTACTCCCACTGTAGATTCGGAAGGTCAAATTATGAACACACCTGCTCTTCCCATTCGCTGAGATTTAGTTTTTTAATTAAAAATACAGGACTCACCCACGGATAAGGTAATAAGCGTAATTACCACGATTGTTGCAATCCCAGATCGTTGGAAATAAGTCCCAAAGGGAGTGGTTTCACCAAGACTAGCCAGTATAGCAGATTCGGATTTTACGCAATTAGATGCATTCTTAATATGGATTAATTAAGCTTAGTGTGAGCGGGTTTTTTGTCTACAAGCATTACTTCACATACATACGAATAGAACTACCATTCTTAATAACCATAACTTGCTCAGAGCTAAGAATTAATGACAGTTAAGGAAACTTGAGAAATGTGTAACAGAAACATTTAGTTATATTTACTTATTCATTTAAGATGCGCTCTTATACTAATGATTGATTACCGATGATTAATCCATCAACATACTGGACATTAGTAAGGATTGATGCTGCTGGCGATCGCCAAGTTTAGCTTAAACCGGAGAAGCCTCACATCCGACCCGAAGGGCGGTGTGAGATGAATCCGAGGATAAAAGTTTTGCGTTCTCAAAAGCAATGTCAACTTGTTGACGAGCTTTTGAGGACAGCGAAACTTTTATCACTCTCTT
>JBHJJJ010000346.1:0-9609 GCA_050042755.1 Rivularia sp. (in: cyanobacteria) | reverse complement strand
GGGGAGAGGGGGAGATGGGGAGAGGGGGAGATGGGGAGATGGGGAGAGGGGGTAGAAGATTTAACTACTCACTACTCACTACTCACTCCTAACTCCTCACTCCTAACTCCTAATTCCTAACTATTATTCTGCTGGCGGTTTCGTTTAAAATTACTCTAGATTTGCTGTTGGTATGGTACACGAATTGTTCCGAACCAACTTTTACCGTTACTCGGTAGCCATCTACAAGTCTGTAGAAACAATAGCGCCGTTGCCGTTGCTTGACTATACCTAAACAACCATTACGCCATGTTACCCGAGAGGCTTCTACAATATTTCTCGGTGAAACTCTATTTGTACTTTGAGCACGTCTGCTCGCGTCGGATAATACTGCATCTACAATTGATTTTGGTAATATTGCAGTTGAATCTAGTGCAAACTCCGAACCATTTTGTTTAAACCGGTAAACCCAAGTATCTCTACCGTCGGATACGGTAGCTTTCATTAAGGGTACTCCGTCTTTTCTTTGGTTGAGTTTTTCTACTTCAATAACCCGTATTTGGAAAGTAGATGATACTGTCTGGGAGCGTCTTGCTGTATCTTGTTTAATTACTAAAGCCGCTCTTTGGGTCAAACTCGGAGTGCGATCGAGAGTTACAATCGAAGCGTCATCGTTGGTGTGATAAATCCAGGTTTGATTATTTGCTTCTACTGTAACTATCCAACCGGGAGTACGAATAAAGGCTTTATTACAAATGCGGTTAAAGGTTAAGTAACAAGGATTGTTCCAAACTTTACGCTCGCTTTTAACAATGCGTATCCTTCTTTGAGGTAAATTAGACCATTGAGAAGCATCTCTAAGAATAGCATCGGCAACAAATCGGGGTAATCGAGATTGCGGTTGACTAATTTGATTGGATAATTTTACTTGATTTCCCCTTGCATCGCTTAAAAATACCCAATTTTCCCTGTTGCCTCTGACAGTCACTTCCCAACCGGAAACAGCTACTCGATCGCAAGGATTTAAACTAAAATCTTCACAACCATATGCCCAATTTGCTGGCTTAAAGTTAACAATTTGTAATCTTCTGGTGGATAAACCGGAAAGGTTTCTTGCTTCTTGTTTTACAGCATCGCGAACATTTCTGGGTAATCTTAACTCGCTAGCTTCTGCATTCAAACGAATTTTATTTCCATTTCCTGAAGCGTGATAAACCAAAACTTGTCTGGCACCCTTGACGGTAACTTTCCATCCTTTTTGGTTCGATCTAAAACAAGATTCGTTTGCGCGTCCTAAATTTAAACAGCTATCGGTAAAGGTTACTTGTTCCGATTTACTCAGGCTTATTCTAGAAGTACCAGTTAATTTTGATGCGGCTTTGATAACGGTATCTTTTATCTGATTAGGCAAACCGTTATTAGTAATTTCACTAGCTTTTTTATTCAGCTTAATTACCGATCCAGCAGTATTGGCGTGGTAAACCAAACTTTGTCCTCGGGTACCCACAATAACTCGCCAACCGGGTACCATAACTTGGGGACAGATTGTGTCAGCATCACCTAATTCCAAACAGCCATCCTTCCACGTCTTTTGCTGAGTCTGCATGATAAAAAAGCTAGAAGTTGGCTTTAGTAAGCGTTGAGAAGCATCTCTAATTACTCGCGATTTTACCGATTCGGGTAATTTTGCAGAGGAATTGTCAGATGCTAAACGTAAATTACGTCCGTTGTCATTAGTATGATAAGTCCACTTTTGATTACCATCCGATACCGTCACTCGATAACCGGGAACTAAGGCTTGGGTACACATATCGCCGGGTTTAACTATTTCAAAGCATCCATTGCGCCAAGTCTCTTGGCTATAACCGACAATTCTTAACTTACTTTCGGATATATCTTGACGGCGAGATACATCTTTGATAACCGCATTGGCTACCGCAAGAGGTAAACCACGTTTTCTGACATCTTGTGTTCGTATTTGACTTATGGTTTGGGAGCGACTTTGCTGTTGGTTACCAACAATATTTTTCTGTGCACTATCTGACTGATAATCTTGGGATGCAGAAACTGTGGCTGGAGCCGCAGCAGCACTTTTTAATAGTGTAAATTCATTCCCTGCATAGATAACGCCACTCAGTACTAAAGCAGCTAATACGCCTGTTTGATTAGTTGTAGAATTAATTTTAGAGTCAGCTTTCATAGCAAAGTTACTTGTATCGGTTATTTACGAATAATTAAGATTTATTTCTTGTATTTAATTAGAATTACAACTTCTAGAATCTTTCATTTTCTGAGTAATAATGCTGTAAAACAATTAAATACAAAGAATTTATGATCCCATACTAGAAATAGAGTTGGGACAAATGTCAGGTCAATATTGGTACTTGTATACGAAAATAGACTTAGTTCACTTAGTGGTTTGTTCCTGAAAATTTACAATAACTTTATATTTTTGGATCGAAAGGGGATGGGAACAAGTTTAGGAGAAATAAATAATTAGTCATCATTTTTGAGATTCAACTAAACTCTATTGACTGATAAACTAAAAACTCCAGATCTAAGGGAGCATCCCAATTTTGAAAAAATAAGTTTCTATGCAGTGCGAGGCGGAAAGCTCCCTAGTGCTTACTAGGGAGCTTTCCGCTCCCACTACCAAAAATAAACTTGCACCTGCAGGGATGCTCCCTCATCTAAACTTAAATTTATTCAATTCCCAATACCCTTTCGGCTCAATGCCCAATCAATATAAAGAAAATCATGAAAAATTTAGAACAGGTTCAAAATATCTACAAAAGTTATAGAGAAGATTACAGTTTAGAACAGAGAAAAAACTGGTACAGTAAGGTTGCGGATGCGTACGATCGCACCAGACCGCGCTATCCCCAACAACTGATTCGTCGTAGTCTAGAATTAGCAAAGCTTGGTGAACATGCAAAGATTCTAGAGATAGGGTGCGGTCCTGGAACTGCAACAACGGAATTTGCTAAACTAGGCTTTTCAATGGTGTGTCTTGAGCCAAGCCAAGAATCCTGTAATTTAGCAAGACAAAATTGTGCAAATTTTTCGGATGTAGAAATTATCAATACCACCTTTGAAGAATGGGAATTACAGACAAATAAATTTAATGCTATTCTTGCTGCCACTTCTTTTCACTGGGTTTCACCAGAGGTAGGATATCCCAAGGTTGAGAAAGCATTATTAAATGATGGTTGTTTAATTTTATTGTGGAACAAGGAACCCCAACCTAGTTATGAAGTATACCATATCTTAGATGAAGTTTATCAAAAACAAGTTCCTTCCCTTTCACGATACGAAGATAGCGGTACTGTGGAGCGAATTCTCAGGGAGTTGGGGAAAAACGTGATGAAATCCGGGTTATTTAAGGATTTGGTTTACGAGCAGGTAGAATGCTCCCGCACTTATAGTATTGATGATTATTTGATGTTGTTGAGTACTTTATCGCCTTATATTACTTTGGATTCTCAGCAACGAGATGTTTTATTCGATGATTTGAGAGATACCTTACACAAGCATCTTGGGGATACTATCGAGACTTCTTATCTGTCAGCTTGTCATGTTGCTTGGAAGAAAGGGAATTGATGTAGAGATGTAGCAATGTTATATCTAGTTCATCTAAACTTGTTTAATATGAAGTTCGCTTAATTATCTACTATAGGTTGATTAGCAAAAAAATTGTTTTTACCTATTATCTATTACTTATTACTAGCCCTCACAATTATGATAAGTGTTTAACTGGACATTATATAAATTACCCATCATATCAAGTTTGGCTAATTACATATTGCATGTTCTTACCTCGAAGCTTTACCTCCAAAGATATAAGAGTATTAAAACGAACATAATATTACTTATTTCAAAGGTAAAAATCAATGTAGTGTTATGTGCTTGATTTAAATTCAAATTTGTTAGAAATTAGTCTCGTACTTGTTTTTTATTTCTCAAAACAAATGATATTTAAATTTCTTGAATTGATATTCAAGTACGAGAATACTAGATTATTTTTCTTAATCGCTTATTTGTTATTTTCACCTATTTTTTTAACTCCAACAACAATTGATTTTGGTTTATTTTATTATTTTTCATTGCCTATTTTTTTAATATTGATAACACGGTATCGTCGAGGTATCTTTAAGCTATTATCGATCGAGAAAAGAACCTGGTATAAATTATTGTATGAATTTATTTTTTGTTTGCCTTTAATTATTTATTCTTTTGATATTGCTTATTTTCAAAGCAGTTCTGTATTAATACAAAATATCCTTTTATTAATCTGTTGTTTTTTTCAATTTATATCTTTATCTGAATACATTACTTACAACTTATATCAAATAATTAGAGCTGGATATATTACTCCTGATATTCTGACAAATGCTGTATTTATGTATCTTTTGTTCGGGGTATTCTGGTATAATATATATTTAAGTATTTATCTGATTGACCCCCACGCATTTTCGATTCCAAATATTCTGGAACAACCTTTTGATTTATTGTATTTTAGTTTTACAACTTTAACGACTTTAGGTTACGGGGATATATTTCCTGTAAGTATTGCAGCTAAAGTAATTGCGAATTCTGAAAGTATTTTAGGGGTAGTATTTACGAGTGTAGTTATTGCAACTTTAATTGGAAGATTTTTGGATAACGACTGAAAAAGATAATTTTAAAAAACCTGTGAATATTTAACTACTCCTATCACACTCTAAAATTATCTATAAAACGCACCCTACTCCTTCCCTCTCTCACTCCCTCCCTCCTTCAATTATTTAGGTAAGTAAGTCGGTACAAATAAACCTAACTATGTAACGAACTGTAAATCATGCTCAAAAGCTTGCGATTGCTAAGTTACTTCGTTCCACTCGCTGCGGACATACCTTGATTTTTTAACGCCGACTTACTTATCATAAAGCCCGGAAGTGAGTAACTAATTTTCCCCCTTCAACCGCAACTCATCAATATTCCACAACAACCCCCCCACGGCAGAATATTTCACATTTTCAACACGATTTCTTACTGCTTCTAAAGATATGGAATTCACCAGAAAAAACACTGGTAATTGCTCGGCGACTATTTGCTGGAATTTCCCATAAATCTGCTTGCGTTTACTCTCCGAGGCAACTGTTGCTCCTTCTTGAAACAGCTTATCAATTTTCTTTTCCCAAGCAGTAACTTTCCATCCTATAAGAGGATTTTTTTGAGAGCGGGAACCTTTATTAAACATATGAAATGAACCATTGCTATTCCAAAATAAAGCCACATTATTCGGTTCAACTACTCCTGATTCAAAAGCACCAACGTAGCATTCCCAATCTCGTTTTGAAAGTATTTTTTGCAATACAGTGTTAAAATTCAGCGTCTGTAAATCTACTCCAATACCAATCTGCTTTAAATCTTGTTGAATTTGCACTGCGGCAGCGACGCGTAAATCATCTTCTGATTTTACTAAGATGGTGAATTTTACCCGATTGCCATCTTCATCCATAAGTTTTTGTTGAGCATTATACTGAAAACCTGCCTCAGTTAGTATTTCTTTTGCTCGCTGTGGATTATAACTATATACCTTTAATCCTGACTCCGGAGATAAGTAATAGGGGCTTTGTACGGCAATAGGTGAGTGTTGCAGTTCACCCAATCCCTGATATATATTAGTTCTCATTCTTTTGCGATCGATCCCATAGGCAATGGCTTGTCGAAATGCTAAGTTATTAAACCAACGTGACTTGATGGGATTTACAAAAGGCTTTCCTTGAGAGTTACTAGCTTGATTGAGATTAAAAGTAATAAAATTAATACCGGTTCTTAATCCACCATTATAAATAGTAAATTTACCCCGCTTTTCTTCTCCCTTGAGTAAAGCAAAAGTGTCCGATTTTACGCTCAAAGTATCCAATTCCCCGGAACGAAATCTCAGTAAATGGTTGTCGGTGGATTGAATAATCTGCCAGACAATACTTTCAATGTAAGGTAATTGTTCCCCTTGAGCATCTTTACGCCAATAATAGGGATTGCGTCGGAAAATAACTCGCTCGGAAGGAGTATAACTTTCTATTTGATAAGCACCATTAACAATAATTTTTTCCGGTGCGGTATTACTTCCCCAGGTGGAAAGAAATTGAGGATTGCCATTAGCATCATTAGATAACACCGAATCCCGCAGGGCATGAGCCGGTAAAATTGCCAGACTGGCGGATTGTCTTAAGAAGGGTGTAAAAGCTTCTGGTAAAATAAATTCGATCCTGCGCCGATCTAATTTCCGCAATGAGGGAAACACATCCCGGTTGCCAATTCGCAAAAAATCTTTAAATATTGTGGGAATTCTTTTATTGAGATAAATATCCTTATAGGTAAACATGACATCATCTACAGTCAGGGGTTTACCATCCGACCATTTTAATCCATCTCTGAGAGTAAAAGTAATTCTTTGCCTATCCTCCGAAATAGCCCAAGATTCAGCCAGCGCGGGTTGTAATTCTCCAGTAATACCATTCTGTTTTACCAATCCTTGATAAATGAAGGGGAAAACGCTATAGGGAGAGGTATTCATGGCATAGTTAAATGTAGCTGGATCGCTCGGAGTAACCAGAGCTAGCTCAGATGCCTGCTTCGTCTCTGTGTACCATGCACTGGGGTGACAAGCTGTGAGAATAACAAGGCAAGTCAAGGGCACCCATAGGAATTTTTTTCTCCTAAAAAAATTTAGTAGGGAACCCGCCAGCACCAAGATAACTGCTAGACGTTGGGAGCGAGACATAAAAGCACTATAAAATTTCAGCTAGTACAAGATTATAGGGCACAAAAGTATATCCAAAAACCAAAAATAAAAGCGCCTTATCCTTCCTACAGGGTTGAAGGTATAAGACGCAGCGCTAGGAACAATCTATGAAAATTTAAAATTATTTATACTCGTTATATCAAATCTACGAAGATTTACTTATATCAAAACTTAGGTATTTTCCGCAATCTTAATAATATCTACATATTTATAATTGCTTACTGCCAATTAACACTTCACCAATTCTTTTTGGGAGGAACTTTGAAATCTAAAGGTACTAGCAGCCCAGTCTTTCAAATCCGGTGCTAAGCGAACCAACTTGCGTAAAATATCTTCATTTATAAACAACACCAAGGGAAACTTGAACTGTTTCGCCAACTCATCTCGGATCAAATTCGTCGAAATAATCAGTTGATTAATAGCTTCTACAGACTCTAAACCCCTTACAACTAAAGCATCAGGTTGAGTCGAACCCAGTTCAGAAACAACCTTAGTATAAAGGGTTTCCGCCTTTGGTGATATTACAACTTCTTTAACATCTACTGTCGAAAACTCTTTTAAAAGGCTCAGAATTTGCTCTTGCTTACCTACAGAATTGCAGCACGCCAACAGCAGCGAAAACTCCCCGTCAGAAAAAGCGATCGCCCTTGCCAACCTTTGGATAACCGCCGTATTATTGACCGCAATGTTCTGTGAATCAATCAAGCCTATCATCAGCAATCCTGAGTTTTAATCAACTTGTTCAACAATACATCCAATTTATCAGTACAATCACCCAAGGAACTCATGCCTAAGGATGATATGTAGTAGTAAATTGAATTACTGTTTTATCTCGACTACCTAAGTATACTCACATGCTAACTATTGAGGATGTGGTGCCACACCCCACATTTTTAATTACTAGGTATGGGAGGGGGAGATGGGGAGGTGGGGAGGTGGGGAGGTGGGAGTTATTTAAGCTCTTAGCTCTTAGGGCTTAGCTTAGTAATGCAACATCGGAAGAGCGATCCGAGTCATGATTGATGTGAAGTTTGGTACTCAGTAAATTATGAAAATTTTTGTTAAATGGTGTATGAGCTTGTTTTCGTTTAGTCAGCGGCGTAGCCAAAGAGGAGGGTTTCTTGCAGCTATTTTTATTCTTTCCTTGATGGCCGGGATAATGTTTTCTTTGCCCGTACCTGCTCAAACTATACTTACTCGTCCGCAGCCAACTGAATTACGGGGGGTATGGTTAACTAATATTGATAGCGATGTTTTATTTAAACGTGAAAATCTCACCAATGCTTTGACGCGCCTCAAGGAGCTAAACTTCAATGTTGTGTATCCTGCAGTGTGGAATTGGGGTTATACTCTTTATCCTAGTAGAGTCGCCAAAGCGGTTATCGGACGTAGCGTAGATCCCGAACCCGGACTACAAAGACGCGATATGCTTAAAGAAGCAGTGCGGGAAGGACATGCTAGAGGTTTAAAGGTAATTCCCTGGTTTGAATTTGGCTTTATGGCACCTGCTGATTCGCTATTAGCAAAGCGTCATCCTCAATGGCTTACTAATCGCGTTGATGGTGGCAAAATTAAAAAAGAAGGTACCCACGATAGAGTTTGGTTAAGTCCTTTTCGCCCTGACGTGCAGCGATTTATCAAGGATTTAATCGTGGAAATGGTGCAAAACTATGATATAGATGGCATTCAATTTGACGACCATTTCGGTTTACCATCTGAGTATGGATACGATAGTTATACTGTAGCGCTATACAAAAAAGAACATAAGGGCATTGCGCCTCCTAGAGATAATAAAAACCCAGAATGGGTAAAATGGCGTGCTGATAAGATTACCGATTTTATGAAGCAAGTATTCTTCGCCATCAAAGCGGTTAAGAAAGACTGTATAGTTGCCCTTTCACCAAATCCCCAACGCTTTTCCTACGAATACTTTTTAGCAGATTGGCAAAGATGGGAACGCATGGGATTGATCGAAGATTTGATCGTCCAAATTTACCGCAATGATATGAATGTATTTGTCAAAGAGTTGCAGACTCCCGAGATAATCGCGGCGAAAACACATATTCCCACAAGCGTCGGTATTATCTCCGGTTTAAAAAACAAACACGTACCTATAGAACAAATTAAAGCCCAAGTTAAACAAGTTCGCGATCGCAATTTTGCGGGTGTATCTTTCTTCTTCTACGAAACTCTGTGGAACATGAGTAAGGAAGCATCGCAACCGCGTCAGCAAGGTTTCGAGGAATTATTTTCCACACCAGCAGAGTATCCGAATTTGTTAGCTGGCTGGAAGGGTTAGGGAGAGATGGGGGGATGGGGGGATGGGGAGATGGGGAGATGGGGGGATGTGTTATTTAAGAGTCCAGATTGATGAGTTGTTTATCATTTTTACTAACCCGCCTAAAATCTGGTTATAAGTGGCGTATATTTCTCGCCCTAGTTTGACATCTAAATAGTTACATTTGACAGCAAATTTGATCCAGATCTGTGTTTCGGCTGCTTCTGCTTCTGAATCGTTCAATTTAGCCGTAAAAGCTGCTTGGTAACGGCGTTTTCTCCATCCTTCGGCGAAATTAGCACATACAGAACGAGAGGAACGACGAATTTGATCTGTTAAGGAGTATCTTTCTTCAAGGGGGAATCTTTTGGAGTATTCAAAAATTTTCATAGCTGCATCAAAAGCTAATTGAAAAACTTCTAAATCTTCATGACTCTTGATAATTCCTTTCCCCATCTCTCAATACCTCAACCAAATTTCCTCTACCTTAACTTCCCCAAAAACATTCATTACTACCAATCTACCCCTCTACCACACAACACACAAAAGCCCAACACCAACC
>JBHJJJ010000345.1:0-6999 GCA_050042755.1 Rivularia sp. (in: cyanobacteria) | reverse complement strand
CAAAATTCACTTCAATAATGTAAACACCAGAATCCGGAGCATAAAGACTATGAAATAACATCCCCTGTTGCATTGGGGAAAGTGGATAAATATCTTCAATTTGTTTGTTACTCACAATTGCTGCTCTTTTTACTGATATTTATGCTGATATAGAAAACCAATTTAATTTGTAAGAATTTGAAGTATTAATAAAGCGGCTTGTTAAATTCTTATTTTATAAAATATACTCCATCAATGATTTAATATTCTGTTCTACAGAATACCTATAATCTAAATAATATCGTCACGACGTTAGTTCGTTGGAATTGACATAATACCTATACCTGACTCCAAGTCTATCTAAAATTAATACAAATAGTTTTCATTAGTGATGAATCTAAGAAAATAGGAATTTCTATGAGTTAAATTCATCTCAAATTCCAGAGTAAGTAGGTTGTAAGGTATTGTTTGTATACCTTCTGGTATAGATACAGGAATTTGAATAATGGAAAATTAAGATTTGGTTATATCTACAGCAGTCTGGCTAAATTAATCATTCTCAAAAAATAATATTTTTATAAACAACAAAGTAATGAATAATACCTATTGTTAATCGCCTTTTAGCGATTAAATACTGTACTTAAGGTTACTGGAATCATTTTTTGGCTCCGTCAATTATAAAATTTTTCCAAAACAGAATACTTGAATTACCTTTTTCACATTTATTGACATAAATTCTTAATAAAAATGTGCATAAATTAACACCAAACAGGATTATATTTGGTTAGATTTGCAGAAGCGGCCCTATATAAGGAAAAATAATGATAGCTACATTTTTCATTGGCTTCTGGGTATTTTTGATGATTATCTTCTCGATTACTGTAGTTCGTGCATTTAAACAAGGAGCAGAACAACTCAAAAAATTACATCAAATACCTTGTTATAATTGTGACTTTTTTACTAACGATTATCGCTTGAAATGTACCGTTAACCCAGTTATAGCCTGTTCGGAAGAAGCTCTTGGCTGTATTGATTTTGAAGCAAAAAAAATACCATCCAAAAAAGTTTCACATCCAACAAGGGAAAAAAGTAATCAAATCTACCTTTGTGAAACCCAATTGCAAAATATTAATGCAGAAGATAGTACTAATTAGTAATTCCTAAATTCATATATAGCTTGGATTTGAAGAGTTGCTATTAAAATTTATTGATGATGAAAGTAACACTTGCTCAGCCAATTCAAATGAAAGGTACAAGAGTTATGTTAATTCTCAGTTAATCTATATTGTAAATTATTGAAGTCGAATCAAATATCATTAATTTAGCGACTAAATATTTCTGGGTGTATTACTTGCTAGTCAAAACAAAGTTTTCACAAGTAAAAATCCATGTCGTCTCGACTTTTGACAACATGGGAATAGCTATGATTAATGTAAATAGGGTTGAATTTGTTCTAATTTGAATTACTATAATCCCAGTCTATAAAAAACTATAGTAATACTTTATAGAATACCCAAAAAGTGTAGAAAACCTTCTCCACCAAATACTTCAATCAAAACAACTGCCAAAAATCCAATCATTGCCAAACGACCATTCCAAAGTTCTGCTTGGGGAGTAAAACCAAAAACAATAGCATTACGATTTTCTGTATCTTGCATTTACCTGTACTCCAAATTACTAATTATTAATTTATGTAAACAATAATAGTAGTTGACTCTTAGTTTGAACAAGATATGTAGACAACATATTTATGCTTTTTTTATACTTCTATCTGATATCGACCAAATTCAAATATGCTGTATCTAGAAGCATTGTAAAGTTGTGATGTTTGCTACATTTTTACTTTCATATGATTAATTGATGCGCTCATTTGTGCAAAATTTGCACCTAGGATAAATTAAGAATCAATTGATACTAGAATAACTGGACAAAATGATTTGTATAATACCCAGTAACTCGATGATACTCATTACATAACCTTTGGTTCCGCTTCTTGCTTTCTAACTAACCTCATCGCAATCTGGTAAGAGCTTTTCAACATTACGTAAAGTAGGGAAAAAGTAGCCACCGATACCCACCATCAACATCGAAATGGAAGCAACCGCGTATATTAAGGTAATCCCAGCACCTTCACCAGTACCAAATATTGAGCCAAAAATCGGGGCTAAAGCACCTTGGGGTTGCATGGCTGGTTCAAATACTTTATCAGCTAAAGGACCGGCTATTAATGGGGCTAAGAGAGAGATTACGATACCTATAGACTGGTCTGCTGCTAATACTCTTCCTTGTAAATTTGAGGGTACTTTTGCATACCAAATTGCGTTACTCGAACTGTAAAACAATGGGGTATGCATCGTAGAACAGAACATGGAGAACATCCAAACTGAAGGCATTTGTGTAAAGCATAGTAAGGCTCTGAAGAAGCCAGCACCGATAAAACCGACGAGCATTCCATTAACTTTACGTTTAAAACCACCCCAAGCACTTAGCAATAATGCTCCTGTAATTCCTCCAATACCAGCAGCAGTTGTCACGCTTCCCAAGATTTGGGAATCACCACCCGTTCGAGCCAGAATCAAAGGATTGTACAAGACTTTACCAATGTCATTGGGGAGAGCAAAGAAGGTAAAAGCAATTACCATTGCCAGTAAAGGTGGTTTAGCAAAGATATAGCGGAAACCGAAAGTTAGATTTTGCCAAATATTTTCTTTGATAGGATTTTCATTTTGTGATTCTGAGGGTGTTGGTTGAGGAATACGGGAAATGATTAAAGTTATTAATCCAGCAGCGAAAGTTGTAATATCTATAGCGATTATTCCACCCAAGCCAATGATTGGATAAAGACTACCAGCCAAGATTGGAGAGAGAATTGCTGAAGCGTAGTTAACAGCAGCACTCATGCTCCCAGCACGGGTGAATTGTTCTTTGGGAACTATCAAAGGTATTGAGGCAGAATAAGCTAGAGTTTGGATTTGTCCAAAACCACCATAAATTGCGACTACACAATAAAGATGCCAAAGCTCTAACCTATCGGTAAAATGTAGCAAAAAGATGGTTAGAGTACATAAAAAGGCAACAATATCCCCCAGAAGCATTAAATGTTTGCGGTTAAACCTGTCTACTATGATTCCGGAAAATGGAGTTATCAGCAGACGGGGTAATTGAACAAAAAAACCAACCAAAGTTAAAGCAGTTGCAGAACCTGTTACCTGCCAAACCCAGATTGTTAGTGCAAATACGGTCATGTAGCTGCCGATAGTGGATACTATTTGACCGAGCCAGATGGTGATGAATGTACGCATTTTTTGATGATTGGTAATGGGTAATGGGTAATGGGTAATAGGTAATGGGTAATAGGTAATGGGTATGAATAACTGTGAGCAATTAATTTATAACTTCGCACGAATGACTCTTAAATCTTTTCCATTTACCAATTCCAAATTACCAACTACCAATTCCCAATTACCAATTACCCATTACCCATTACCTATTCCCAATTTTTAAAATTCTAGAGATACTTTTCCGAAGACTGTTAAGGGAGCACCGGGGAGGACACGCAAATCGCTACGCGCACCTTGGTAATAATTTACGTCGAATAGGTTTCGGAAATTGAGAGAAGCAGCAAAGTTATTACGTTTGTAAAATAATGAAGCATCTGTTCGCAGGTAGCCCGGAAGACTAAAGCTATTGTCTAAGTCTCCTTGACGTTCTCCAACGTAATATAGACCTAATCCTAATCCCAATCCTTCCAAAGTCCCAGACTGAATTTGATAAGTAGTCCACAAACTAGCGCCATGCTTGGGAACGTTACGTAGGGAGTTACCTTCATCAAAGGTATCGTCTTCAGCAATTGTGGCATCTGTATAAGCATAACTGCCTAAGATGTTCCATCCTGGTAGAATTTCACCAACTACACTGACTTCAACTCCTTGACTGCGTTGTTTCCCGGTTTGCTGGGAACCTAAAGAACTATCTGCTCCTTCTTCTATTACGTTTGTCCGCTCTAAATGGAAGAGGGAAAGTGTTGTTGAGAGTGTATTATCAAGTAAATCGGCTTTGACACCTACTTCATATTGGGTACCTGTTTCTGGTTCAAATGGGTCACCGGTAATCAGTGTATTGGTAGTTGAATCGAAGCTCTTTTCTCGTCCAACTACGGGTTTGAATGACCGAGTATAGCTACCATAAATTGAAATGTTTTCTGCTGGTTTATAAACAATACCCGCACGAGGACTGAAAGCTTCATCTATACGCTCGTAACTTTCTCTTGAGTCCTCTCGATCTTCATAAGTTTGGTCGGCTACGTCAAATCGTCCACCTAAGACCAAAATCCATTGCTTTGAAAAGGTAATTTGGTCTTGAAGATAAAAACCGATAGAATTGGTTTCAGTTTTGGCATCTGCAAATACAAGAGGGAAGGAGGAGTTGAAACTTTCGGGGGAATATTCAGGATTGAAAATATCAATCTCACCAATGAAATAAAGATTGAGTTTGTCATCAAATGTATCCCGGGATAGTTCTACACCAAACAGCAGTTCGTGTTCTATGTCACCTGTATTAAATTTCCCATTGAGATTAGTGTTGAGATTTAAGCTACTTAACTCATTTGGATTTTCTAGGAGAACACGGTCAAAGTAACGATTATCTCTGAGACCAGTACCCACAGCAAATGTACTTACCGGAATATCTGCTGTAGAAATCAGCAACTCGTTGGCGATCGCCAAATTATCGTTAAAGTCATGTTTGAATCGATAACCCAAACGAGTCACTCTACTTTCGCTTTCAGAAAGGGATGGTTCTCCCAAGTTGACACCCGAGTCAATTTTCCCTTCTGGGTTATCTAATACAGTCCCTACTGCTGGAAGCTCTGGCGCACCTCCAGTGGAATTAGAATTCACGTGTTCAACTTCTGCGATTAACTGCGTTTTTTCGGTATTAATTAGTTTGACAACAGGAGAAACGAAGAATGTACGTCTCTCCTCAAAGTCTCTAAAACTTTCCGACCATTGATAAGAACTTGTTAAACGATATGTTGCTGAATCAAGTTTATTACTCAAAGGCCCGGTAATATCAATCGACGGACGATGTAAACCAAAATCACCGATTTGATAATCTATTTTATAAGCAGGTTCATTTAATGGAACTTTTGTAACAATATTAACGGTTCCACCCAAATCACCTTGACCAAATAAGACCGAAGCCGGTCCTTTAAGGATTTCAAATCGTTCTACATTTGTGGTTTCTGCAATTGTTCCTAAAGTGGTATCTCGCAGCCCATTTCTCTGGGTATTTTTACTTTCAAATCCACGAATTACAGGTGTGATAGCTAGGGAATCAGAAGAAACACGACCAGTTGTGACTCCTGCGCTGTTCTGTAGTGCTTCTCCTAAGTTTGTGGTTCCCTGTTCTTCAAGTACTTGTTCGGGAATAGCTTGAATTGATTGCGGTACATTGATTACTGGAGTATCGGTTCTTGTACCTACAGAAGATTCCGGAATCCGATACCTTTGCTCTGCATTACCCGTAACTACCAGTTCAATTACACCATCTTCCCCTGATTGTTGCGTTGTTGAGGAATTATTATCTTGAGGTGTTGTATTAGTAGTTGAGTTTCCAAAGTGAGAAATTCCCAGAATAAATTCCTGTCCTTGAATTTTGGGTGTTTTTGCTGTAGGTAGTCCATCTTGTCCAGTAATTTCTATACGGACAATATTACCAACAATATTAGTTACCCGAACTTGCGTGATTCCTTGAATCGGATTATCGAATAGAAATTCACCACTTTCGGAAAATTCCAATACTGCATTCGGGATATCGGTAACAATTGTATTCCCTGCTGTAGTAGTTTTTGTAGGCTTAAGTAGTATTGGATTTGGGGTTTTGAGAACTACTTCTAAACCTGCTTCAGTCTGATAAAGTTCTACAGCACTCACTTGAATCAAATTACTGTTAGAAGAAGTCGATTGAGCAATTTTAGAAGAACTAACAACTGAGCTATCGCGTTCGTCAGTCAATACTGTTTCCGTACCCTTAGCCCATACAGGAGCAACAGTTAGTATGCTAACCGTGCTTATTAGCCATAGGTTGATCAGAAATAACTGTTGCTTCATGGAAATATCCTCAAAAAATGAAATTTTCTGTGCAAAATTTGTGCTTGATTTTAGAAATTAGATAAGGCAATCTTCGCTTATAAAATTACACTCATAAATAGACAAAAGCGGTGTTAAAGAATAAATTTAGTCAAATAATTTACTTATCTCAGTCAATTTGTTATTTGACTTACATCTTAAGATTAGAAAAATTATTATTTGCTTTGAATGCTGGGGCCTTCATAGGTAACCAAAGGGTTACAGCATAGCTATTTACTACTCACTACTCACTGCTCACTGCTCACTGTTTAAGTAGCGAGTCACGGAAAATTATAGGTGAGGGAAGGCAAAAGGCAATAGGCAAAAGGCAATAGGTATAAGGGTTTGAGGTTAATTTACTTTTATATACATAGTTATGTTTTTTTGCGCCTACTTACTTATAGTTGCATAAAAAGTTAGTTAGCATATACATCGAGTTATACTAAACAAATAATTATTAAATTCAGTACCAAAAAGTATTATTTTCTCTTGTTAAAAGTGCATTTATTCCAATAAGTACTTACTGATTCAATTTTTGATTATTTTCCTTACTGAGATAAATTAAATAATTTTACTTTAAGTAAAAAGATAACCTTTGTATGATGTTTTACCTGCTTTTGGGAAAAAGGTAATGTAACATAGCGATTTAGTACGAAAAACTACCAAATATTTGAGAATTATTTTTATTAAGTAAGATTACAAATCGGAGCTCATCGATTTCCATACATTTCACCTATGTCTACAGATTTCCCATCCAAGTTTTCTACAGTGGTTGATTTGTTGCAATACCGCTCAAATAATCAACCTCTTCTAAAAGGTTTTATTTTTCTGACAGATGGCGAAAGTCAGGAAGATTCGCTTAACTACAGAGAACTAGATGCAAAAGCACGAG
>JBHJJJ010000344.1:0-7700 GCA_050042755.1 Rivularia sp. (in: cyanobacteria) | reverse complement strand
TTGAAAAATTCTACAAGCAAATTTATGCGTATCTATCCATCTTGATTCTAATAACTGAACTGATGTACATAATTTGCCTGAATCTATACGTATATAAGCGAGCTTCTGTAAAAATATCTGTCTTGCTTGTCTTCTTATTGCTGAATTTTTACGATTAGCTAGTGTGATAATGTCACTTATCGAAAAACCATCAACACAAGATTGATAATTTAACTCTAATAATAAACATCCCAAATCCTCCGCTATAAGAGAATTAGAATTAAGCAGCCTAAAAATATACTCTTGATTAATAGTTTTACTTATACTTGTTTTCCAACCTTGTAAATATTCTTGCAATACCAAGATTATATCTTTGTGAAACTCTTCATATTTGTCTGACGCAAGTAAAAAATTTATAAATGTAGTCGCAAGTTGTAAATTTAGACTCGGAGAAGCTTTTCCCAAACGATTAATAATTGGTTTGATAGCATTGCGAATTTTTTTATCCGGGTTCTGTATTAAAGCTGAAATTAATTCGATTGTCTTTTGAAGAGTATTAGTATTGCTTAAACTACCTACATGCTCAATACTAATTAAACTTACTACATCATATATATATGATATTTTTGATGTAATCTCTCTGTTATAAAAATAAATTACTATCAAAGCACCTAATTCTTGAACTTCTAAAATTGGATCCCCTAATAAATCAAGAATTACATCAAATTCTAATAGCTTTAATTGAGGTGTAAATTTATCGATGAGAATTTCTATGATATTTTGCGCTGTTTCTTTCTCAGTCTCTGATAATGCAAGTAATTGAGTAATCAAACGTTTCGTTAATATATGATTTGTCTCGTCGCTGAAAATATATGAATTAATCAACTTACGAGCAAACTGATGTGTCTTTATATCTGGGCTAATTGTCAAAGAAACAATTAATTCAAGATTATCTAAAAATAATTTATGTTCTTCCTGCACCCAAAAATAATCAGAATTAGGCAATGGTTTAAATAAACGATTCTCTAAGCTTTGATATAATCTTTCGCTGACAACCCCCAAATCAAACCGCTGCAAAGCCAATTCAAAACCAAACGCAGCTGTCACATCAAAGCTCGAATAAACAACCCGAATAACTGTATTAATGTCAAGCTCGGTACAAAAATCTTCACAGTCTCTCAACACCTTTATAGCAAAACGATGTACCGCTAAACACTGACTTTCAAACAACAACTTTAATAATGCTTGCGGATATTGTTCCCAAAGTCGCGGAAATGCTTCTTCTCTAACTGTTATTTCAGTATCTACATCACATCCACGACGACGAAACCATTTTTTAGAATTAAAGATGTAGCGAGGACTATTGCTGTAAAGAATATGGTTGAATGTCAAATAATCGGCATATCTATCCCAATATTGCTTGATGTCGCGAGTGTAATTATCCCATTGAGAAAATTGCGATCGCACTACCACTCCATTATCACGATCGGAATATTCCAACAATATCGCCACAGCCATTGTAATATAGTTAGCGTCTCCCGTTTCTCCAAGTCTTTTCAAACTACGCCATACCCTACGTCGTAAATATTGCTGAGTTTGATAACTATAAGCTACTATCGGATACGGTTTTTTTAATTCGTCGTCGTAAACTCTTCTTTTATCTAGTTGATATTTTTTCTCTTCCTCTTCTTCCCAGCTAAATGTCAGCAAATCATTGTTAAAATTTCCCAAAACTCGTTCAAATCGATAAGCAAGAATCGCAAAAACCTCAGCATCGTGGCGATATTCGGCAATTTTGAAGATACGACGAATTGAACGAAAATAATTTGCTTGAAAGGGTACGCTACGAAGTATTTTTAATATCGACGCACGAATATAAGCATTATCTACTTGATATAACTTCTCAAATACAGCAAAGAAATAATAAGAGTGATTTACAGCAAATTCTTCAAATAATTCAGATGAACTAGTTCGCGCTAACCTTCCTAATTCCAACGGTAACGATGCAATCAACTCTGCTTGTAAAGTTGCTTTCAACCCCTCGTCACCAAGTTTTAATAAAGCTTCAAAAGCAATGCGATTAACA
Organism: Rivularia sp. (in: cyanobacteria); assembly: GCA_050042755.1. Classification (GTDB taxonomy): domain Bacteria; phylum Cyanobacteriota; class Cyanobacteriia; order Cyanobacteriales; family Nostocaceae; genus Rivularia. The sequence goes on along the minus strand of JBHJJJ010000344.1, from coordinate 5,635 downwards.
AACTCTGGAGTTTGAGAATTTTCATAAAGCTCAGTTAATATAGCGATCGCACTTTGATCACCACACCAACCCAAAGCCCATACAATACAATAATCCCTTAAATCATCCCCAGTACCCAATAAATTAATCAATAACGGTGTAGCTTCCTTAATTTTTAACTCTCCCGCTCGCCAAATAGCTCTTTCTAACTTCCATTTACTGGGTTTATTATTCTCTAATCGTTCAAGTATTGTTTGTTTGCGTTTAACATCATCAAAAAACGGTTGTGTAATCGACATCGAATCATCAGAAGTATGGAAAATATCAATATATCCCCGCTTCTTCAAATCTCCAACAAACCGATTAAAAATCTTTTCTGCTTCTGCTAAAGATACAGTTTCCTTAGTTTTCGTATCTACCTTGTAATAATAACCCTTCAATACCTTCTGAATGAAAATTACTTCATATTTTTTTTCTTCCACCTGCCATAAATTTATTTCGCAATTGCTGGCTGAATTATTTTGAGAATGAAGCGTTGCACGTTTAATTAAATTCATAAATCTCCTCCCACCCTAATGAAACCCATTTTCGCTTGATTTTTCCGGAGTTGCCACAAGGGGATGAGGAGATGGGGGAGTTAGAAGTTAATTTCTCTGCGTGCCTCTGCGCTAACCTCCCTATACCTTTGCGTTTAAAAAATAAGTAAGTCAAGGGTTCCCATGGGTGCCCGTCAAATCCACTCATAAAACTCAATCGTCTCTGAATCACAACTGTGACATCCAGCGCACTTTTTTCCATCCTCCATTTTACGAATTAGCCTATTCAACATCCCTCGTAAAGCATTTCCATCCATAGGAAAGTGAAGCTGCATATCTCTAAGAGAGGCTTTTTTCTGTTCCGAAAGAAACTCTTGAAGTTCTTTTAATATCATGCTTTTCCCCCTTCTAACCGCAAAAAAATAATTAGCGTTCGCCAATTGCACGCTTCTTGATAATTCCGATTATTACGTGACATCCTCAATCCAAAAATCGTCGCAGCCATAACTACAGCTAATCCTAAGATTATCAAAAATGGAAAGTAGATAGAATATTTATTCAAGCTTATAACGAATCTGGTTTTAACGAAGAAGTAAATTATGCGAAAAAAGTTGATGGAATTGCAATAAGTGACAGACAATTCCATCGTGTAGAAGAATTAATAGATAACAAAGAAATTAAAAGTATTTTAGTGTTTCCGATTGCTGTAAAGCCAAAATAAACTGCTTCTAAATTAAACGAATTGATACTAGATAAGGGAATAGGGAATAGACAATAAATAACGATCTTTGTTTTGCTTTCCAGTCAGACGGCTAGGAATCTGCATATGTCACGAGGATATTTTCCACAGAGTTGTTTTAGATTATTTATCCTTAACTCGATGAATAAAATTTAATTTCTCCAAACTCCGTAAATAAATTTTACAAGTGTTACTATTTAATCCCGTACCCGTAACTATTTCTGACGTACTAAGCTTGCCATCCGAAGTTTTGTAGATTACTAAAAGTATATGATTAGCAATATTTATATAAGAAACAAAACACACATTGGTTATTTCTGAAGGTTTAATTAAATCTTGCTTCTTTGCCTCTTTCAAAATTGAAAATACTTTTTGCTCGTCTGCCATTTTTCAATGCAATCCTTTTTAAGGATTCTATCATTTTTGATTGCAATCCCGGTTCCCTCTACCCTTTCTCAAATAATTATTTTGTGAATCACAACGAATTGATATAGCTTAATTTAGCTATAATCTGTAATGAGTTTTGGCAGCGCAGATCATGTTAAAGTACAACTTGCCGAGGTATTTACCTTCAGCGGAAGAACTACCAGACTCCGATGAAACGCCCGTGGATAATGAACTGCAAGAATTAATACCGGGTTTACTCAAAGCAATTCTGCTAATTCTTTGGGGAGAAAGGATGGATTGGTTTTTCGGCGTTGATATGGGTGTTTATTATCACCCCGATAAGCCGCCAATTGTACCTGACGGATTTCTTAGCTTAGGCGTTGAGCGCGCCTACGATGAAGAATTACGCCCTAGTTATGTATTATGGGATGAAAATGTTATCCCTATTTTGGCTTTAGAAGTTGTTTCCCGAAACTATCGCAAAGAGTACACGGCTAAATTGGAAGAGTATGCAGATTTAGGCGTACTTTATTATGTAATTTATTCCTCCCGTCGCCGTCGCAAACCGCGTTTAGAAATACATAAATTAGTCAACGGTAAATACGAATTACAAGAAGGAAACCCATTTTGGATGCCAGAAATTGGTTTAGGAATAGGTTGTCAAAGGGGAAATTATTCCGGAGTGACGCGGGAATGGTTGTACTGGTATGACTCCTCAGGAAAGCGATATCCCACCCCTAAAGAGCAAATACAACAGGAAGCCCAACGCGCCGACATCGCAGAGCAAAAAGCCCAACAAATGGCAGAAAAGTTACGGGAATTAGGAATAGATCCAGATAGCTTGACTTGAGGGGTACCCGTGAGATTTTTTTATCCTAAAAGAATTCTCATGGGAGCCTTTGACATAAATTGAAAAAGCAGACTAGAAAGCCTGCTCTACAAAAATTATAAATCTGTTTTAAAAATTGTAACTAAAAACCTGAATAACGCAATTCTCTGGTAGATTACCAGGATTCACTTTAATCTTAGGTATACTGTCGGGAGTTACCCTAATCGTGTCGCTGTTACTACGATTTACCTCTACTGTGCCCATTAAATTCAGAAACTTATCTAAAGCCGCAATCTCACAATTATCGTTATCGGCAGCTTGGGTACGATAATGAGTCGGAATGATTAACTTCGGTTGGAGTTCAATAATAGCCTTTTTAGCTTCCTCGGCATTATAAGCCTTAGCACTACCCCCAACAGGTATTAATAGTACATCAGGATTGGCCATCAGAATTTTTTGCTCGTCAGAAATAGGAGCAGCGGCACCTCCCAAATGCAATATATCAACTCCAGCTTGCTTCCAGCGCCAAACCGTATTTATACCAAAACGTTTTCCACCAATGCGATCGTGTGGTACCGCAATCCCCTGAAAGTCGATGTCGTTAAACTTATAAACTCCAGCTTGATAAATTAATTTAGGTTCCCCCGGTAAATCTTCTACCGAACCTTCATCCAACAACTGACTGCTAATTATAACTAGATCCGCCGAAACTTTAGGCGAGCGATAGCCAGCAGTACAACCTTTACGAGTAAAAGGATTTGCTAAAAGTTTCGTCCCACCACCCGTAAATAAAAAGCTAGTATGCCCCAACCACTTAATTGATAACGAACCACCAGATTGGGCATTAACTCGTAACCGGGTACCTAAGCTAGCAAACAACGCACTTGCTAACCCCGCTCCAGCGTAGCCCATCAATTGTCGTCGTTTCATTTACTCTCTCAAAGGTAATTTTTCTAGAAAGTTTTGCAGTAATTGCTTTCCCGAATTTGTCAGGATACTCTCTGGATGAAATTGGACACCTTCTATGTGAGGAAAGTTCCTGTGTCGCACTCCCATAATTGTCCCATCTTCAACCCAGGCAGTGATCTCCAATACATCCGGAATGCTATCTCGCTCTATTACTAGACTATGATACCTGGTTGCGGTCATCGGATTATCCAATCCCCGAAAAACTCCTACTCCAGTATGAGCAACTTTTGAAGTTTTGCCGTGCATCAACTCTGGAGCAGAGACAATTTTACCGCCAAATACTTGACCTATACTTTGATGTCCCAAACATACGCCTAAAATTGGGTATTTTGCTCCCAATTTTTCAACTAATTTTAAAGAAATTCCGGCATCATCCGGTCGTCCAGGACCTGGAGAAATTACTATAGCATCAGGCTTCAACGCCCGAATTTCATCTAAAGAAATCTTATCATTACGAAACACCTTAATTTGATCTGCTATTGGGAATAAAACAGCTAACTCTCCCAAATACTGCACCAAATTGTAGGTAAAGCTGTCGTAATTGTCTATGACTATCAGCACAGCGATTAAAATTCTAAGTTTTATCTCTGATGCCAAACTTGTTCGATTATCTTAACTATTTTTAATTAAAGTTTATAGAAGTAAATTCTAAAATTTACAAAGACGATAAAATCAACTCGAACAAAGGAGGCAATATAAGCATAGCAGCTACGAGTACCGCAACCAAAGCTGAAACCAACACTGCACCAGCAGCACAATCTTTAGCAATTTTCGCTAATTCATGATATTTCTGCTCAACCGTCAAATCAACAACAGACTCAACAGCAGTATTTAGCAACTCCAAAGCTAAAACTAAGCCGCTAGTAACTGCAATTACTGCCACTTCTACAGGCTTCAGATGTAAAAAAACGCCCAAGCCAATTGCCAAAGTGCAGACAGATATGTGGATACGAAAATTACGTTGAGTTTGAAAAGCGTAGGTAATTCCAGCCCAAGCATATTTAAAACTAACGAACAAATTCGAGGCAACTCCCCAAGATAGTTCTCGTTGTTTAGACACAACTGTTTCTAAACGGTTTGGTTTGGGTGGAGACGAAATTTGCTGAGACATAGACATAAAAATATAAATGCTGCAATCGTAAAATGAAATTTTTTCCGAATTTTCAATACTTAATCAAATTCGCTATTTTCTACAGAAGTATTATAAAACGACAATTGAAGTATGGCACTAAACTAGCCGAACTGGCGAGTCTATTCTATGTGAATCTCAATACCTAACGTCTTCAGTAAAATCACTTGCTTTTTCATCATTCTTCGCAAACTCTCTTCATCAGGATGATCCCACCCAATCAGATGTAGTAAACCATGAGATGCTAACCAAGCTAATTCAGTTTTCAAAGGATGTCCTTGCTGTATTGCTTGAGTCTGGGCAGTATCAACGGAAACTATAATATCGCCAAGATATAAAGGTTCATCCTCAGTATCAATTTCCGTAACATGTGGTGAATTTACTTCCAAAGCTGCAAAAGCCAAAACATCTGTAGGCCTATCTTGATGACGGTATTGAGAATTTAGGGTTTTAATTTCCTTGTCATCCGTCAAACGCAGACCAATTTCGTACATAGAGGCTGGGGGGATATCGCTTTCCATTATATCTACCCATTCACAAAACCACTTCTCCCAAGTTTCAGCATAAATGCGGACTCCTTTATCCCCATTTGTTATAGCTTCTTTCGGAGAAGATTCATGAAAATAATCTTGTACGTAAACTTCAACTCGCTGTTTATCCACTTAATCTTTCCTCACTAACGAGTTAGATAAGCAAGACCAATCAATACAGCCAACAGTCCAAAAGTAGTCAGTGCAAAATGCTTTAGTGAGGTGCCACCCTTTTGCACCATATTCCGCATTGCCAGTTTTGTATAGCTAGGTTTATCTTCCTTGGTAGAAGAGTCGTTCATAATAATCCGATAACAAACTCTTCTACCAATGTAACAAATTGTTGAGAAATATAGTGCCGATTTGGCATTTTCTGGGAATTTGGTAATTGGTAGTTGGTAAAAGGTAATTGGGAATAGGATTTTTTTTCATCTCACTATTACCCATTACACATTACCCATTACCCATTACCCATTACCCATTACAAATTACCAATGAACAAAATAAAAATAACAAAAAAAAAAATCAAAATAAAAA
>JBHJJJ010000343.1:0-4548 GCA_050042755.1 Rivularia sp. (in: cyanobacteria) | reverse complement strand
GCATCGGAGGTTTGTAACAATTTAGTAATAAGAACAATTAAATTTTATATTAGTATATATAACTGTTTACTGTTCACTGTTCACTGTTCACTGTTCACTGTTTACTGCTCACTGTTAACTGTTCACTGTTAACTGATAATTAATTCCCGATCCTTATATGGCAAGATTGAAATCAGAATATACTGCAATAAACAAGGTAAGCCAGATGTTGGGAAATACACTTGTTGGAAGATACCAAATAATTAGCAATTTGGGAGGTGGAGGATTTGGTGAAACCTTTGTAGCTTACGATACGCATTTACCAGATTCTCCTAAATGCGTTGTTAAAAAACTGAAGCCGCAAGCTAAAGATCCTCTGACACTAGAAACAGCAAGACGTTTATTTGATACAGAAGCTAAGGTTTTGTATAAGTTAGGAAGACACGAACGTATTCCGCAACTTTTAGCTTATTTTGAGGAAAATCAAGAATTTTATCTGGTACAAGAATATATTTATGGTCATGATTTAAACGAAGAAATAAAACCAGGAAAACCTATCAGCCAAGACCAAGTTATTTCCCTTTTACAAGAGATACTAGAAATCTTGGAATTTGTCCATCAGCAAAAGGTAATTCATCGCGATATTAATCCCCGAAATATTCTCCGAGACGATAATAACGGCAAATTGGTTTTAATTGATTTTGGTGCGGTGAAACAAATCACTACTCAAGTAGTTTCTTCGGTGACTCAAACTCAATTTACCGTGGCGATTGGTACTCCCGGATACATTCCTGGAGAGCAAGCACAGGGGGAGCCAAGATTCAGTAGCGATATTTATGCTTTGGGGGTAATGAGTATTAGCGCACTCACGGGGTTGTCTCCCGAGGAGTTGGAAAAGGATGATGAAACTAATGAATTTATTTGGCAAAAACACGCTGAAGTTACTCCGGAGTTTGCCGAAATTTTAGATAAGATGGTGCGTTATGATTTTCGAGTACGTTATGCTTCGGCTACTCAAACTTTACAGGCTTTGATAAATCTGTATTCCCCATCTTCTGGCTCTATGGTATTGGGTATTGCACCTTATCCCCCGACTCCAAAGCCTCAGAAAAAGATATAAGTTAAGAAATTATTTATTAAAGCTTTTATGGCGATGTTGTTAACCGGCGCTGGGGGAACTGCATCTATATTTATTATTAACAGTATTAATTATGCTAATGCTGGCGATTTATATAAAAAAGCTAATACATTTTATGAATTACAACGTTATGAAGATGCGTTGTCTAATTATCAACAAGCGATAGAAATTAAGCCAGAATATGCTCCGGCATGGAATGGACAAGCGAAAGTATTGTATGAGTTGAACTCATATCAAAAAGCACTATCAGCATACGATACAGCAATTCAGATTGAACCAGGTTATCAAGATTCTTGGAGTGGTAGAGGTTTTGTATTAAATAAATTGCAGCGCTATACTGAAGCGATTGCCTCTTTTGATAAAGCTTTAAAATTAGACTCGGAATCTCCTAGAGTTTGGAATGCCAGAGGAGAAGCTTTAAGTAATTTGAAGAGATATGATGAAGCGGTAAAATCTTACGATAAAGCGGTAGAATTACAACCGGAGTATGATCAAGCTTGGTATAACAAGGCTTGGGCGCTATATAGTTTAAAAAACTATAAAGATGCACTTTCTACCTATGGGAAAGTCATCGAGTTGAAGCCAAGTAACGAACGAGCTTGGTACAATAGCGGCAATGCTTTGGTAAAATTGAATCGCGATCGCGATGCTGTTAAAGCTTATTCTAGAGCAGTACAATATAAACCGAATTTTTACCAAGCTTGGTTATCGAGAGGTAATGTACTGATAACTTTGCGGCGTTATTCGGAAGCGGTTGAATCTTTTCAGGAAGTATTGAGATATCAACCGAAGAATTTTGATGCATTGTACTCTCAAGGTTGGGCATTGCATAAAATTCAGCGTTATGAAGAAGCAGTTGCATCTTACGATAAAGCCATTGCAATACGGCGAAATGATTATAGAGTATGGTATAGTCGCGGCAATTCGCTTTATAATTTGCAAAAATATGCTGATGCGATATCAGCTTACAATCGCGCCATTCGTTATAAAAAAGATCATTCGGAAAGTTGGTATTCTAAAGGTAATGCTTTAGTGAGTTTAGGAAAAGATCGAGAAGCATTAACAGCTTACGATACAGCAATTAAATATAAACCGGATTACCGCGAAGCAATTAGAGCTAGGAAGAAAGTACAAGAAATATTAGAAAATACAGAGAAGGAGAAAAATAGAGATAAAAATAAAGTTTCTAGGATTTGGAACTTTTTAAGAAGATAATTCAATAAAAAATAAACAATTATCAAGAAATTGTTCTCTGATACCCCTCTCCCTTACTAAGGAGAGGGGAAGGGGGGTGAGGTTTCGAGTATTTTAAATCTCCTTATATCATGCAACGGTTACTATCCTTATTGAATATTTACTTCTTGTAAATAAGTTCCCATTTGGAAATCTTTGATTGAAGTCGTGGTATTACTGCGAATAAATGAATCAGTATTTTGTGTTGCAGATTTGATTTCCGATGCTGCTGCTTTATCTAATTTCGCTATAAAACGCTTTTTACCGTTATATTCAACTAACTTAACTTGAGCTTTAGCGTAAGTGGCTGTACCTTTGGGAATCTTTTGGAGATATTGAATTGCAGCATCAAACTTACCTAATTCTGCTTGGTTATAAGCTTGTTGTAAAAGATAATTTGCACGAATAACTTGCTTTTGCTCGTATTCTGCTAACTTTTGCTGTACTAAATCGCCAGCCGAAGATTCCTTGGGAATTTGGCGGAGGAAATGTAAAGCACTACTAAAATCTTTTTCTGCAGCTTTTTCATAGGCTTTGGTGAGATATTCATCTTTTTTAGCCTCAACAGAAAGCCGCGCTTGCTTCAAAAGTTTATCTGTTTTTGTTTGCCAATAGGAAATATCGGGAACTTCAGCAGTATTAAGAAATACATCTGTGAATCTACCTTGTTTTAAAGCTATTTCAGCAGCTTTGTATTTCTCGGCAGCAACTTGCCATTGCTGTTGCCATTCACCAATTGTAGCTTGAACCTCTGGATATACATTACTATGTGAAGGAATCGATTTTGCTAAGGCGATGGCACCTTGTAAATCACCCGATTGATATTCCTTCTTTGCTTCAGATAAAGTTTGGTTTTCGGAATGCTCTGGAGAATGATTAATTAAAGAATAAGCTCCAAATCCGATAATCATTGAATTAGCAGCTAACCCGACTTTCATCCCCGTCAATAAAGGAGAAGATTCCGAATTTTTTTCTGATACCTTGGTAATTTCTAAATATTCATTATTGTTAGGAGATTCAGAGTAAACAGTATATTCTGCATCAATAATTTGAGAAGCTGCATCTACAGGTACTTGGTTGAGCGCTTGCAATACATCTGTTACCCCTTGAAAACGCTCTTGGAAATTGTAGCGTACCATTTTACCGATCACAGCAGCAAGATAATCGCTGACTGCGGTATTTCGACTACGCCATAATACTTCATTATTTGATGGATGTTTTTTTAATTCCAGCGGCGTTAATCCCGTTAAAGCCTGAATAGCAATCATCCCCAAAGCATAAATATCGCTATTTATTTGTGTTTTACCAATAAATTGTTCTGGTGGTATGTAACCTAAAGAAGTAACGGGAATCGTATAAATAGGTAATACTTCGTTTTCCCCAAAATCAACTGGTTGAATTGAGCCAAAATCAATTAATACTAATTTGCCATCTCTGACACGTCGAATTAAATTTTCTGGTTTAACATCGCAGTGTATTACACCTTGAGAATGAACGAATTGTAGAATACTTAAGACATCTTTTAAAAAGTCAACAACCGCCTTTTCACTCCAAAAAGATTCTGGATTCTCATTTACAGGTAATTCCGCACTTAGGGAATGCCCTTCAACAAATTCTTGTACCAAATAAAAACGTTCGTTTTCTTCAAAACAAGAAATTAACTGAGGAATTTGTTTGTGGTGCCCCAAACGCTTGAGAGTACGAGTTTCCGTCAGGAAACGCAACCTCAAATCTTGTAAGAAACTCGGTTGCAAACTTGTAACCTTGAGTTGTTTTACAACACACTTGGGGTTGTTTGGATGTTCGATATCCACAGATATATATGTTTGTCCAAATACACCTGCACCTAGCGTCTGGACAATTTGGTAACGCTCTTGCAGTACCTTTCCAATCATGTAGTTGGTCATGGGCTGGTTACTTAGTCACTCCTTATTTAGGTTTTCGGACGATGCCTACATTTTCCGGAAATCCTTACGAATAAATAGTTTGAGGACATTTTTTGCTTATTCCTGGGATGGCTAAGGTACTGATTCCTACGTATTTATTTATATTTTTCTCTACCCAAAACCCTTATCAGGCACTGAGTACAATAAATTTACACCGCTTTTGAGTATATGCAGTATTTATTACCAGTGCCCTGTATCCGTGTGAGTATTTTTTTGTAGTAAGTATTTTGACGCATGAGGGGGGAGAGGGGA
>JBHJJJ010000342.1:0-9304 GCA_050042755.1 Rivularia sp. (in: cyanobacteria) | reverse complement strand
CCATCGAACGCGGTCAAATGGTAGCATTAGTTGGTTCTAGTGGTTCTGGTAAAACAACTTTAGCCGATCTATTGGTACGTTTTTATGATATTACAACAGGGAGTATATTAATTGATAATATTGACTTGCGCGAATACAGCCTTGATTCATTACGCCAAAAGATGGCGGTAGTAAGTCAAGATACTTTTATATTTAATACCTCAGTGCGAGAAAATATTGCTTACGGTTTAGAAAATATAGATGATGAAACGATTATAGAAGCTAGTATTGGTGCAAACGCCTATGAATTTATTTGCGAATTACCAGAAGGTTTCGACACAAAACTTGGAGATAGAGGAGTACGTTTATCTGGGGGGCAAAGACAAAGAATTGCTATTGCTAGGGCGTTACTACGCAATCCAGAAATTTTAATTTTAGATGAGGCAACTAGTGCCCTCGATTCTGTTAGTGAGGGTTTGGTACAACAGTCTTTAGAAAAATTGACCATAGGAAGAACTGCCATCGCCATTGCTCACCGACTTTCTACTATTCATAAAGCTGATAAAATTATTGTCCTTGAGGAAGGGCGTGTTGTTGAGCAGGGAGGCTATCAAGAATTATTAAACAGAAAAGGTAAACTCTGGAAATATCATCAAACACAGTATCAGTTTAATAGAGATAATTTAACAAACGAGGATTATTGAGATTTGTCAGACTTTTTAAATTTGCAAGAGTATTAATCGGGAGCATCCCAATGCAGGCAAAAATAAAATTTGTAGTGGGAGCGGCTCGTTCCCTAGTGCCAGTGAGCGAGCAAGATGCATGTCCTAAAGTCCCTCCGGGACGACATAAAGGTACGGACACACTGCGTTAACGCACTACCGAAAAAATAAATTTACACCCGCAGGGATGCTCCCTATTAATCGAGTTTTGAACGCAATTTTTTGTTTGAATAATCTATATAGTAGACTATCATATCTTCAACATACTGCAAAAAATGAAAGTTGCAATTTGGGGTTCCTATAATTATGGCAACTACGGCGATGATATAATGGCAGTTCAGTTTGCCAAATATCTCAAAAGTCTAGATGTCAAACCTATTGTCTATCGGTTGGATAAACAGTTAGCAAAACGCTATCAAATTCAAACTACCGATTCTTTAGATGAACTTCTTACGGATGCAGAATTTTGCATTATAGGTGGTGGTGGATTTCTTGTAGAAAACTTTTCTGCACCTTTTGAAGAGGATTTTCGCTGTCTACACAAAGTCAGCACCGAGACAAATTGTCCCGTATATCCAATTTCCATAGGTGGAGAAGGGCTTACAGAAAAAGATCGGCTTTCACACTGGAGACGGGAGTTTTTTCAAGGAGACAACTGTCAATCTTGTACTGTCAGACTGGAATCAGATAAAGCTTTAATTAACAAGTTTGGTAAAAACGTTTTTTATTATCCAGATGTCTTGCTTTGTGTCTCCGAATTTTGGCAAACTCCGGCGTTATATCAAAATAATTCAAGCAATATAATCAATGTCGGTATCAATATTCCTAATACTTTGCAATGTAAATGGTTAGCCTTTCAACTTGGTATTATCGCATCTATCAGAAGAGATATTGTTTTCCATTTTATTAAAACTTATTTACCATCATCATCAATAAATAGTGAGTTGCTACCGAAACAGCAATCGAATAATATCAAATCTCACGTATATACAGATCCTCAGTCAACCCTTGAGTTTCTTGCAACATTAGACTTAGTTGTCTCCTACAAACTGCATTTAGGATTAACCGCACTTGCATTAGGGGTACCATTTTACAGCTTGGGCGGCTCTGGCAAAGCAAAAGCCTTTCTAAATAGTATAGACGCGGATTTCGCAGTTTGGACTCCTGGAGAGAAACGATTTAAAGTTGCTGCATTTCTATCTAATCCACAAAATATTATGCAAGGGAAAAATAAATTTAATTTCACTATAATAGATAAACTCACAAAAAACAGTCGAGGGCATTTAGAATTCTTAAGTCAGCTTGTAAATAATGTTAGGTCCTCTTGTAGCTAGATATATTTAATTCATTGACTTCAAACCCTTTTTTAAAATACAAAGTTAATAAAATTACATTGATTTACACTGCCTTTGAAAAGGGCACTTAGGGAGTTCTCAAAAATCTTCGAGTTTTATTTATAACTTTCCCGTATATCATTACCGAAACGAAACATTTAATACAGAGTTTTGAACTTCTCCAAATGGTCACAGTTGATTAGTTTAACATCTATAGAGGTAATTATGAATTATATGAGGCTCCTATATGATAAATTATTCTTTTCAAACACATTTCAAGTATTCTTTTTAAGAGGCTATCCTACTTGAAAAGCATGTTCGTTTGTTTGTAAAAAATCACAAAAATTAGTGTTTCGATTTGAGAGGTCTTTTGTGGTACTTGACACTAGTCTAGAAAAAGGGCAAATGGTAATTGCCTCCCCACAAGAAGCTGTTAATATTAGACAGCTATCTACCATCATCTATCGCCGAGGCTGGCTAATTATAGGTGTAGCAAGTATAGTAATGTCGGTTGCTACTATTTTATCCGTAGTCATAAAACCGATGCGTGAAAGCTCCATGCAAATATTAGTTAGTTCCAATATTTATCAAGGAACAAGAACTCCTTATAATCAAAATGATTTAAATAATAATTTTACAGATTCTAATATTGAAGTCGTAGATTATACGGCTCAGTTAGAGTTTATGCGCAGCACAAAATTAATTGCTAGAGCAGTACAATTGCTTCGTCCGATATACCAAGATATTAGGGTAGAGGATATTAAAGGTAAAAAAGGCGAAAAAGCACCTTTAACAGTTACTCAGATACAAAGAGGAACGGGAAGTAATAAAATTCCTTCCGAGGTGTTTGAAGTTTCCTTTCAAGACAAAGATCCTGTAAAAACACAGAGAGTACTGCAAGCTTTACAAGTAATTTATCAGCAATTTAATAAAGAACAGCAAAAAGAACGTTTATCTAAAGGGCTGGCTTTCGTCAACGAAAGACTTCCCAAAATTAAACAACAAGTAATTGAATCAGAGACAAACTTAGAAAGGTTCCGCAAAAAATATAATGTAGTTGACCCACAAGTACAAAGTACAATTCTTTTAGAATCAATTGCCGCAGTCAAAAAAGAGCTTAATACTACCACTGCTCAGTTAAAAGATGTACAAGCTCGTTACAAAAATTTAGAGCAACAAATAGCTGCTTCTCCTAGAAATGCTGTCTTATCCTCTCGTCTGAGTCAGTCAACTCGTTACCAATCCCTGCTAGATGAGATTCAAAAAACAGAACTTGCTTTAGCAGAACAAAGACAGCGATTTACTGATAATTCTCCCACAGTACAAAAACTTTTAGAACAGCGTCAAAGTCAATTGGCTTTATTGCGACAAGAAAGGGGACGTAGTTTGGGAGCGAGAGCAGAACTTCTTAATAATACAGCACAGCCACTATTGACAAAAGGGCAACTTGCGGGGATTGATTTAAAATTAGTCGAAGATATGATTCAATTGCAGACAAACGCTTTGGGTTTGCGTGCAAATCAACAAAGCTTAATTGAATCTGAAAGGCAACTCCGTTTAGAGTTAAATAAATATCCCGCATTAATCGCACAATATAATCGTCTGTTACCAGAGGTAGCAAGCAACCGCAAAACCCTCTCTGGGTTGATGGAAGTACGTCAATCCTTGGCGCTAAAAATTGCTCAAGGGGGATTTGATTGGCAAATACTCGAACAACCAGATAAAGGAACTAAAATTGGTAACTCCAAAATATTAATTTTATTAGCAGGGGCAGTTACAGGTCCAATTTTAGGTATAGCCTTAGCTTTAATTTTAGAACTATTTAACGACACCATCTACACCCCCCAAGAATTAACCAAGCTTACTAAGGTGCGCTTGCTGGGAAAAATACCCAAACTCCCACCACACCGCGAACGAAGAAAACTTTTAGGTTTACCATTGGGAAAATGGCATTCGCCGTACCCTTCTTTTTCAGAAGCCATAGCCTACTTACCTTGCCACGAAACCCTGGATATGGCTTACCAAAATATTCAGATATTAAAATATCCCCTACATTGTCAATCTTTGATGATAACTTCAGCACTGCCTGGAGAAGGAAAATCAACATCAACATTAGGATTGGCCGTAAGTGCTGCTAGAATGCATCAACGAGTTTTAGTGATTGATGCCAACCTGCGAAATCCCAGCTTACACTCTACTCTAGAACTTTCTAACGATTGGGGACTCTCCTTACTATTATTAGAAGAGACAAATGGTCCTATTTCAGATTACGTGCAACCAGTTCATCCTGCAATAGATATTTTAACTGGCGGACCAATACCAGATGATACAGTGAAATTACTTAGTTCCCGGCGAATGAAAGAACTGTTAGATATATTTACGCGAAACTACGATTTAGTTTTGATAGATGCTTCTTCAATTTTAGATACAGTAGACGCTCGGATTCTAGCTTCCTTATGTAACGGCATCATTATGGTGGAGCGCATGGGTAAAATCAGGCAAAGTGAATTAGTTCAAGCTACGGAAATTCTCGATAATTTAAATTTGGTGGGAATTATCGCCAATGAAGCAAGTAAATCGCAAACAGTTTATGTTTAAAAAAAATCTCCGTATTATTCCATAACTTCCTCTTTTTCTCATTAGAGGAGAAATGTTTCTTTCTCAGCTTTCTCAGAGGATGTAAGGATGGGTGATTAATATAGCTTAAAACTTTTTAGATCCCCCTTAAAAAAGGGAGACTTCAACCCCCCTTTATAAGGGGGGATAATCCGAGAATTCCTTTAAAAACTATACTTTTTAAACATCCTCTCAGATAACTCTTACCAAATCCTCAGTTAATAATCAGTAGTTCCTCAGTGTCATCCCCGATATTAGTAATTAAGGAAAGGGACACAAACACACTACGAGGAACTATAGATCGTGAAACTCAAAAAATTAGCAACTTCTACAATTGCATCTATCCTATTATTCGGTAGTGTTGGGCAGTTAGCAATTAGCGCAAAACCAGCCTCTGCCAATCATCCTCATAATAGTCTTGAGTTAACAAGAACATCTAGAGCATCAAAATCCTTGCTTGTACCGGGTAACTTTGATACAGCACACAACGCCAATGCAGATACAGTTGAATTAGTCAATATTAATTTTAAACGTAGTTTTAGAGGTCGTCGTAGAGGTAGTTTTAGAGGTCGTCGTAGACGTAATTTGAGACGTTATGGCAGACGTAATTTTGGACGTTATGGCAGACGTAATTTTAGACCTTACTCCCGACATAATAGTAGACAAAATCTGAGATTTGATAAAGCCTTTAGCACCGGTAATAGTGTTGATGAAAAAATTATTCGGGTGCGGCTCTTCTAAAAAACTAAGTTTGACCTACTATTTCTCAAATGACAAACTTCAATGGCACACAGTTCTATTCCATTCCATAAAATGTAAAGCATGCTTAAGTTTAGAATGGCCTTTCATATATAAAATTTGTCTTCATTATATAGGAATCCTAATTGAAAATTGAGAGAGATAGGTACCCTTTAATCTCCTATAACCCTTTTGCCTCTTGCATGAAGGCCTCTTGCCTACCTACACAAATAAGTTCAAAAATCAAATCGGATTCCTATATTTCCCCCAAATCACACACCATTCCATCAGCAGCACCTTTTAAATCCAGGGCTGCTGATTTTTTGTTGATAAAAATGCTCATTGGTAATTACAATTTTTTTAACACTTGATTAATTCTTATATAGATTAAAAATTCCCAACATGGTTAGTTAAAAAATAGACAATCTATTGTAGCAAATAAACTTTATCTCGAATACTAAAAAAAATATATAATTATTATTAGCCCCATAAACCTGCATTTTCTTAAATAAAAATCAGGTTTACGGGAAACTACTGCTTGAATGTCCGTCAAACATATATAAATCTAACCAGATTATTACAAGTAGCATGAAATTCCGATTAAACAATCCTTCAATTTTATCCCAGATAAAAGTACGTCATTGGTGGCTCGGCGTACTGCTGTGGATGTTTTTGATTGTCCCAGCACAAGCATCGGTAATTATGCGCGTGGCAATTAAGCGAGATGTGAAACAAGTCAAGGTTGGTAGTTCCACCGCTGCAATTATCAAAGATGGTAACGGAAATAGTTTAGGAAAATTACCAGCAAGAGAAGCTTACTTCGCTCAACCTGTTCAAGGTGGAGTAGCTCTAGATAAGTGGAAATCTCCTTTATTCTGGATTGAACCTGAAGGTAAAGGATATGTTTATATTGGCGATCGCTGGTATCGCGGTAGAACCTTAGTTATCCCTACAGAGAAAGGATTAACCGCCGTTAACTGGGTTGATTTAGAAGAATATCTCTACAGCGTTTTAGGTGGTGAAATGGATGCTCGATGGCATCCTGAAGCCCTAAAAGCTCAAGCCATAGCCGCTCGTAGTTACGCCCTTTACAGACGACAGAGACAGCAAACTAATCCTCTTTATGATGTCGGAGATACCCCAGATAAATGGCAGATTTACAAAGGCGTTGTCGCAGAGCATCCTAAAATTTACGCCGCAGTAGATGCTACCGCAGGGCAAGTATTAACTCATAACAATCAGATAATCGAATCAGTATTCCATGCTTGTTCTGGCGGACATACTGAAAACGTAGAAGACGTTTGGGGTAACAGTTTACCTTATTTACGTGCAGTTCCAGACTTCGACTTAAATACCCCAGATCTTGCTAAAATTGCCCCTAGATGTAAATGGCAGAAAAGTTTTTCATCTACGCAAATCAGCAAAAAGTTTCCTGAAGTCGGCAATATCAAGGAAATTAGATCTGTAGAATTATCACCATTTAACAGCGTTAAGAAATTGCAAATTGTTGGTGAAAAAGGCGTTAAAGAACTAAAAGGAGAACAGGTAAGAACCTCACTTAAGCTTAATAGTACCCGCTTCACCGTTAACAAAGCAGAAGATAATACTTTTGTACTAAATGGTCTTGGTTGGGGACATGGTTTAGGTATGAGTCAATACGGCGCTAGGTATTTAGCCTCTCAAGGTTACAACCATCTACAAATCTTAAATCATTATTACAAAAATGTGGCTTTAGCGCCGATTCAGGTTAAGTGATTCTGCTTTACTTGTTGTGCGGATGTGCATTTAATCATACATTTTTACAGTTCAGCATGGATACATGTTGAACTGTATTTATTATGTATCTAAATTATAACCTTTGCTAAGTAGAAGTCACGAACAGCAGCTTTAGAGTAGAAGGTGTTGCCGTAACATCTCAATGCAGCAGACGGACGAGGGATGGTCGAAGGCGGCGGTTTTTCTCTTCGAGACGTTACACAAATGACCATCGCTTTTGCCTTCCCACAGGGTTTGTATCTGCTGCTGACGGGCACCCTTGACCTCAAGCGTTAGCGGTATTGTTAAGTTTTTTTTCCTTTTCCTTGCTCTTCACGCTACGTCACCCCCTATCTTTGGAAATATAGAAAATATAATATTTGAAAACATCATGTACAGCATTGGAGAATACGCTCGCATCGCCCAGGTTTCTAAGCGATTGTTGCGTTGGTTATTTTATCGCGAGTCTTAAAATATAGCCTTAATCGCTGGGTAAATATCTTTGCAGCTACATTAGCGATCGCCATGATTATCAATAATGGAGTTAGAGATCTTGACGATATATTTTTTGCAACTATAGAAGTTGTTTCTCTATTAGCGATTATCTGGTGTGCTTGGAAGTGGAAGAAATAGAAAAATAAGGAAGGAAAATACCATGAATCATTCAGCTAAATTTTGGAACAAAATTGCCGAAGGCTATTCTCAAGAACCTATTGCTGATGAAGCAGCTTATCAAAAAAAACTGCAAGTCACACAGGAATACTTTAAGCCAGAGATGGAAGTGCTAGAGTTTGGCTGCGGTACGGGAGGGACTGCTATTATTCACGCACCTTATGTTAAACATATTCGGGCAATAGATTTCTCCGAGGAAATGATTAAAATTGCTCAAGGTAAAGCTGAGGCACAAAACATCAACAATGTCACCTTTGAACAATTGACTATCGAAGAATTAACTGTAGCCTCGGAAACATTTGATGTAGTGTTAGGACTGGGTATTTTGCACTTACTTGAAAACAAGAAAGAAGTAATTGCTAAAGTTTACAAGATGCTCAAACCAGGGGGGGTTTTCGTCACCAGTACGGCGTGTTTGGGAGATACGATGAAGTGGTTTAAGGTTATCGCCTGGATGGGAAGATTTTTGCGATTGATACCGCTAGTTAAAGTTTTTACTAGCAAAGAATTAGAAAATATTTTGAGCGATGCTGGTTTTACAATTGACTACCATTGGCAACCGAACAAAAGCATACGGAAAGGGGTGTTTACATTAAAAGGGTTTTTTATTGTGGCGAAGAAGGCTGAGTAAAACCTCCGAATTCCTAACTAACAATTAAATGCAGCGGGAGTAAATAATCGAACATTAATGATTTTCCCGCCCTTGAGAATTAGATATCACAAACTAAAAATTATGGAAGCAATGGAATGGAGAATTGGATGGTGGCGAGTCTCTCTTCAACGAGTCTATCCTACAGCCACGCAACTGTCTCAAACCTATGATAGGGCTGCTCTGGGGTGGCATGAGCATCTTCGTCTTCTAGGGCATTGCCATGCCTATCGGGAACTGTGGAAATCGCTGAAAGATGCTGATATTCTGCCTCACTGGCAAGACAATTTGACGATTTGTGATTGTGGAATTGGCACAGCAGCGTTTAGCCTTGCATTTGCTCAAACTATCAATCCAACAACCCACATTACTGGAGTTGATATTTCGCCTCAGATGCTTAAAATTGCTCGTCAAAAACTAAGTCAAACAAACATTAGTCATCAAATCTATCAAAGTGATGTGAGGAGGTTACCATTTGCAGACGAATGCTTCGATGGTGTCATCAGTGCCCACGTGCTTGAACACTTGCCTAATCCAGAACAGGGGCTTAACAACAGCTACACAAAAATTCAACAATCTTATACTTTACTGAACAAAAACAAAGGTATTATCGGTT
This sequence comes from Rivularia sp. (in: cyanobacteria), assembly GCA_050042755.1. Lineage (GTDB taxonomy): Bacteria > Cyanobacteriota > Cyanobacteriia > Cyanobacteriales > Nostocaceae > Rivularia. Next base: position 223 of record JBHJJJ010000342.1, on the reverse strand, counting down.
ATGAGTTAAAGTTTATGGATTTATCAAGAGCCGGAATTGTCCAGTAATTAAGAGAAGTAGCAGATTCATTAAAATGAGTAGTGTAACTTATCAAACTTTAGTCCCGTCGGACCTTATTCACTTTTGTGAAGAGATGGGGAAGTTGTTTGGTAAAGTAGAGCGAAATCTTTATATTGCATTATCTAGGGGTGAAAAATTAAATCGGATTAAATCTTCATATCAA
>JBHJJJ010000341.1:0-8646 GCA_050042755.1 Rivularia sp. (in: cyanobacteria) | reverse complement strand
TTTTTAATTTCCAAGTCACCAATTAATCTTAACTCGTTTTCTAAGCTTTTTTTGGCTTCTTGTAAGTGTCTTATCGAGCGATTTATTACTTCAACACCCAAAAATATCTTCGTAGCTTCTGCTATTTCCGCTTTCTTATCGGAACGAACTATTTCTTCAATTCGTTCCCCATCGAAAAAGAAATATTGATGTAAACTCGCTGGTAAAATTTGCCCGATAATATCTTCTGGTTGTTGTGGGGGAAGATACCATCTGCCATCGTCTCCCGCTACCTGCATATATAATTCTGTTTTACCAATATCAATATCATTTTTATGTTTGTAAATTCGACATTGGCGTTTAACTCTATAGCGTTTACCGTCATGTTCCCATGCTAACTCTACCCAACATTCTACACTTTGCCCTTGTTTCGCTTCAGCGATGGCCCTTTTATTTACAAGTTGGTCAATTGAGGCGAAAGCTGCACTAAATTTTTCGTACAATACCCATGTGAATGCGTTCAGTAAACTAGTTTTTCCTGCACCATTATTACCGTAAATTATAGTAGTATTATTCGAGTTAGTCCCTGCGAGAGTTATTTCACAAGTTTTACCGTAAAAAGAGCGAAAGTTACAAAGCTTGATAGAAGTCAGCTTCATTTCACAGCTTCCTTGACGATTGCTAAAATATCTTCGTTAATATGACCGAAACTTTTTTTATCAAGTCTGCTTTTTTCTAAATGCCACACTCGTTCTATAATTTGTCGTACTTCCGGTGAAGCGCTCTTTATTGGTTCTTGTACTTCATCTATATTATGCTGTTCTTTCATTATGGTTTTTTTATATCGCAATTTAAGCTATATTTTACCTGTCTCTCCTATAGTCTGTTATCCGTAAAGCCACTGTAACGATGGTTGCTTGATATTATGCTTTTAAAACTGATTCTTAATACTTCTGTACGTTTTTAATGTATTTTTTTTTACTGTGAATGCTGATAATAAAACTTCTTGATAAACAAATCCCATTCACACTAACAGATTTTAATCATTTTTTTAGATTTTTCGAGAAAAAAATTTTATTTCGGGGACCCTTCTCTGATATTATTTTTTTATGTGAATGATTTTTTATAATGGGAATATATCTTGCTTTAAAAATTTTGCTAATATTCCAATTATGATAAAGCATCCATCGCTATATTTAATTCTCCCACATAATGGGGATTTTTATTGGCGGGACGAAGAAATTAACAAAACGTAGTATTAACCCTATCTTCTTTTTGGGTATAGTTGGAGGGGAGTTATCCCACTAAAAATATTGATTCTCAACCATATATGAGACTAATTTATTGTATAATCAAAATTCGATAGACCCGTTAACTCTTCTGTGGTCTTCACCGCACTAAATATAAACCAGACTCCTCAACATTTTTTAGATTTTTCGAGAAAAAAAATTTTATTTTAGAGGCTATTATCTGATATTATTTATTTGAGATGAATAATTTTTTATAATGGGAATATATCTTGCTTTAAAAATTTCGCTAATATTCCGATTATGATAAAGCATCCATCGCTATATTTAATTCTCCCACATAATGGGGATTTTTATTGGCGGGACGAAGAAATTAACAAAACGTAGTATTAACCCTATCTTCTTTCTGGGTATAGTTGAATGGCAAGACTAGATTATCAGGTTGCCGCAAATCCTGATTGTGAATAAATAGCTCCTTCAATCACAAGTTTTTTTGAATTACTCTCAACTATATATCAGACTAGTTTATTGTATAATCTAAAATCTAGAGACGCGTTAACTCTTCTGTGACCTTCACTACACTAAGCACGCGTTTAATAAATTAATATCTGGATTCCTCAACATTTTTTTCGATTTTTCGAGGAAAAAAATTTATTTCGGGGACCCTTCTCTGATATTATTTATTTGAGATGAATGATTATTTTATAATGGGAATATTAGCTAATTTAAAAATTTCGCTAATATTCCCATTATGATAAAGCATCCATCGCTATATTTAATTCTCCCACATAATGGGGAATTTTATTCGCGCCAGGGATAAATTAACAAAACTTTTTTAAACATCCAATAACCCATAGCGCTTTTGTAAATCAAATAATTTCATCCTGGCTTCACCAGCATTGTCAGCTAAATCGGCAAACTCGACAAACCGACGCAACTCTTTTCTTAACAGATTACGTTCCACCTCCAAAGTCTTCCGATCTAAATCCGGTGGAAGTACAATCATATCAAATATAGTTGCACGTTCCTTACCCGGATGAGGACGTAAAACACGTCCCCGTCGCTGGATAAATTGACGGGGATTGCTCGAAGAAGCCAAAATAACGGCAGTTTTAATTGCAGGAATATCAACACCCTCATCCAAACAGCGAATTGCGACTAAACCCTGTAATTCTCCTCTTTCAAATTGAGTGCGTAAAGTTTCTCTTTCTACCAAAGGAGTTTGCGCCGTATAAGTACTAACTCTATAACCCAACTCTACTCCCAAAATGCGAGTTACTTCCTTCAATTGACGCAAATTGGCACGCCCAAATGTATCTTGAGAACCATCACTGCAATAAAATAATGTATGAGTAGTTTCGCACCTCGTCGCCATTAACTCCCGCAAAGCCTTTAACTTATTTTCTGCCGCACTTACTAACCTGGCACGCTGAATTAGTAAAGGTTTTATATCTTCATTATCTTCAAGATCGATCAAATCCCCATTCTCAAGAGATCGATATAATAAAGCACGTCCAATTTTATTCGTCAGCTTTGCATAAGTGCGACTTTCCTCCAAAGTTAATTCGATTAGTAACGGATAATAAAGATAACGTACCAAAGCACCTTGAGTGATAGCATCTCTCAAAGTAAATTCCGGTTGTAAAACCTCACCAAAATAATTAAATAAAGACTGAGTTCCTACCTCATCAAAATATCTTTGAGGTGGCGCAGATAATCCCAACCTCAACCCAACAGTGCGCGGTAAACTTTCCTCTAACTTGGGTGAACCTAAATTATGTGCCTCATCACCAATAATCAAAGTTTTTTCCGGAAAATATTTCAACTGAGATTGGAAACCATCACTTATCAATGTCGAATTAGTGGTAATAAGGGTGAGAAAGGGTTGAAAACCAGAATTTACATTATAAAGCTGTGTAGAAAGTTGGGTTTGCCAAGTGCGGACATTTTCAAAAGCTAAAATCGGCTTTAAACCAAACTTTTCACATTCCCGCGCCCACTGAGTTACAAGATGACGATAAGGACATACCACCAGCAATACTTGCAAACTAATTTGACGGTATAATTCACAAGTAATTGCCAGTGCCGTAATAGTTTTACCACTACCAGTAGCCATTTTCAACGTACCTCTACCATTATTCGCAAACCAATTATTTACAGCTTGCTTTTGATAGCCTCGCAGTTGCAGAGATGCCGGAATTTTTGGACACCCCAGTAATGGTTGTTTCGCTTGATAAATACCCCTATTTTCGCCTACAGAATAAGGAATTTTTAGACGAAAATTAGTTGGAATATAAGATTTTTTTTGCGTCAGATACATAAAATGGCGGCTACCCTGGCAGTAATTTGTGATTCTTAATTCAATCTTATTGTGGAGATGGGAAGATGGGGAGAAATATCAACTCATAACTTTTAACTCAATACTCATAATTCCATGCCCCATGCCCAATTCTCTTCGGCCTAATTCAGTTACAATTACGCCAAACTGCAACTAACTCTCCTTGCACTTGTACCTCAATAGCATCAACTTCAATTGGCTGATATTTGGAGTTTGCAGGTTCAAGAGTAATTCTTTCGCTAGTTGTACGATAAAACCGCTTTAATGTGGTTCCATATCCCTCCACCCTTGCGGCGACTATGGTACCGTCTTTAAGCATATCCGGTTCCTGTACCGGATGCAGAAATACCATGTCTCCATCAACTATGGAATCCTCAATCATGCTGTCACCCGTCACCCGCAAAGCATAAGTTTGAGAAGGTAATTTTATCTCTTTAAAATCTAAATGTTCTACAGCATCGGTAAATGGCTCAATTAAACCACCAGCAGCGATAGTACCCAAAATCGGCACGCCGGGATTTTCAGGATGTAAAACCCGAATAGTACGAGCTTTACCTTCACTCCATTCAATATATCCTTTGTTACGTAAATGCTCTAAACGACTTTGAATCGGTGCTGGTGACTTCAAATTCATTGCCTGCATCATCTGACGAATGGAAGGTGAATGCTGACGCATTCGGATATATTCTTTCAGCCATTCGTAAAGTTCTTTTTGTGCTTCTGTCAGTTTTTCCATGATTTTATAGGGAGGTGAAATACAAATGTCCCTAGAACATTAGTACTACAAAAACCCCAGTACCGGCAAAGTTTTTTGCCTTTTATATTGCAATTTTTGAAATAAATTTTGAAACGGGAGTCAAATTCTGGGAGATTTTGGATTGTAATTAAGAGGAAATCCAAAATCTAAGGCTGAAAATTTAAATTGTTTCGGCTTCTAAAATGCTTGCAAGTAAAGCTTTTTGTGCGTGGAGTCGATTTTCGGCTTGTTCCCAAACTCGTGAATGTTCCCCTTCAATAACATCGTTAGTTATTTCTTCATCGCGATGTGCGGGTAAACAGTGTAAAACAATCGCTTTTGGGTCAGCAAAACTCAACAATTCCTGATTAATTTGGTAGGGTTTGAAAATTGGCATTCTGTCAGAAGCTTCTGTTTCTTGCCCCATACTTGCCCAAACATCAGTATAAAGTATATTAGCATTCTTTGCAGCTGTTTGGGGGTCAAGAGTAATAATTACTTCTGTTTTTCCATTTGCGATCGCCCTTGCTTGTTCAACAACTTCTGAATCAGGTTCATATCCGCTAGGGGTGGCTATTTTCACGTTCATTCCCACCAGAGCACAGCCGAGCATCAAGGAATTAGCGACATTGTTACCGTCGCCAACATAAGTTAAAGTCAAACCGGCAGTCTTTTGAAATTCTTCTTGAATTGTCATTAAATCCGCCAAAACCTGACAGGGATGCTCTAAATCTGTCAGCGCATTAATTACCGGAATTTGGGCATAATTAGCAAAAGTTTCTAATTCTTGTTGTGCAAAGGTACGAATTGCCAAAAGATCGAGATATCTATCTAAAACTCGCGCTGTATCTTGCACTGGTTCCCCGCGACTCACTTGGGTAACATTAGGATTGAGGTCAATAACCTGTCCGCCTAATTGATACATTGCAACGGTAAAACTTACCCGGGTTCTAGTGGAAGCTTTAGAAAACAAAAGTCCCAATACTTTATTACATCGCAACTTCAATTGTTGTGATTTTAACTGAGTTGCCATTTGCAAAAGTTCTTCAACTTCCACCGAACTCAAATCTGCTACGCTCAATAAATCTCGTTGGCTTAACGCTGTCATGCTGTTTAATTACGTTTAGGAACTATTACCTGTTGTGCTTTCTCCATTTAGGCAAACATCAAAAAAAACTGAAATATTCCAGCTTCTTTTGAAATGCTCGCAATTTAAGATAACTTGTAGAGGCGGCTCTTAATTTTTAATTTTTTTAATGTTTGAGATTTCGCTCTTTTATTACGATAACTGTGCTTTTAGGTCCGGGTAAATCACTCTGTGGGCAGAGAAAACTTTTGATGTCTTAATCTGGTGGTTTCAGTTGAGTAATAGAGTATGGGGATCAAAGGCGAGGAGTTTTTTCTTTGCGGATCTATCAATTATCTTTGATGGACACGGGTTGTTGATTGATTGCAAGCCAGGTTAACTCGAAGTCAGGGAGGAAACTTGCTCAAAGCAATGGAGGAACCCCACCCGAAGCAATAAAGGAAGCCCACTCTAACCCTCCCCTTGGTAAGGGGAGGGAGTAATATTACATTAGGTCTTTACAATATTTTTTTTTCTGCTACAATTACAAACTAGTGTGACTTACGCCAGCATGGCTCAGTGGTAGAGCACTCGACTTGTAATCGAGCGGTCGTCGGTTCAAATCCGACTGCTGGCTTTAAAATTTTATTTTGATATTTTTGGACATATCAAATCCCAAATTTATAATATTATTTTTTCCGATCAAAACATAAACTAATGCGAGTTTTTCCAGCATGGCTCAACAGCTAAGTACTTAAATTGTCATCAAGCGATCGCTACTTTCAAAACAGTTTTACTTAACCTTCAATATTAATAGGTACAGTTTGCTGAATTTTATTAGAAATAGGAGTATAGATATCTACGTCAATTTGATTTAGCACGCGAATTGAAACAAAAAGGGCATATCTGGCAGTTTTATTCCATCCTTCTAAGTTTGGGTTATATTTCCACCAACCGTTAACAGGATGTATACCAATAGCATCTTTTTGAGCTAAATCTGCCGCAGTACCCTTCCAAATATCAGAATGAATTGAACCACGATTCCGTATTTTAGATCCTAAGAACCAACCATTATCACTACTTCTTGTTAATGTTGAGTTTTCTTCTGCTTCTCGTGCTTCCTTATTAATACGCTTTCTAAAATCATCTAAACTTTCTAAAGAACGTTTGACACCAAACCTCAAACCATGAGAAGCATAAGAGTGTTTGCGCTGCCATCCTCGTTCTCCTGGGTTAGGTTCGATAAAGTACGATAATGTTACTCGCATTTTTACTTTTGCTTCGCGCAATCGTTCTAACTCTTTTTTTGGCCAAGGAAGCACGTGAGCATAATTCGTAATTCGTAATTCGTAATTCGTAATTAATGCCCATAAATAAAATTTAGGGGCTTCAACGGGAATATAATTGGCATCCACGGATAAATCCGGGGGCTTCCAACCATTAATGTTTCCCCGGTGAAGATTCATTTCCTTTGTTTTGATTGTTCCTCCGTCATCTTTATAAAAAGGCTGAAATTCTCCTTCTACAATCATTGTTAAGTCACTTTTACTACTCAGCAGCGCCCTTTCTAAATTTGGAACACCATAACCGTATCGACTTAAGAGCATTAACATTTTGTCCTTTTGCAATGCTTTTTTAGGTAAATGAGCAAGCATTGCAGGAGTCCATTCTGCCGAGTGAACTATAAGCCCACGAACAGTCTCAGCCCAGTAATTCGGGTGTTTCGCTAACATACATGCTTCCATGTGGCTGGCGATCGCTGCTGCTGCACTAGTGTCTCCGGAGATATTAAATTGCCTTACATTTGGCTTGTAACAAGTTGTCAAAAGCCGCAAATCATCAATTTCCTCACCTGCAGAATGAATATTATCAGCGGCTAAATTACCTCCTTCAAATGTTACATCTGGTCGAATTGGCCATTGATTTGCCCATAAAGTAGAAGTCCTACTGCGAGGTGAAATATCCCCAGCAGGAGCAATTGGCTGCCATTTTGAATATTTTGGGTCAACGATATTAATCTTATCTGTATAAGCACCTACAACAAGCGCATTCCATGCTTGAAAAGGATTTTCTGCTTGACTCAAGTCGTTTATTGCCAAATAATCACTACTGGTAATATTTTCCGGGATATTACCAACTGGAATAACCATCAATCGCTGAAACTCAAAGCAAATTTGATCGACTGCTGCTGACCAAGCAAGAAGAAGGAATTCCTCCATTGGTATCTACTGAACTTGTAACAGGCATACAAAACACACGCTGGCGTTCGGGTTTATTAATCTCTGCGCGGGAAACAGCTTCTTTTGTGATTGCTCCGTAAAGTTTAGGGTCGTTTTCTCCTTGCTCTGGAAGCATTTTTACCGATTCTAAACAGTGAGACAAATGCACTTTCTTTGAAGTCGCAAGGGCTTTGAAGAGGTCGCCGTACAATGCAATACCTGCCATCTCAGTACCATGTCCACCCCAAGTTTTACTATCTGTAACTCCAAGAAGTCAGCAAGCAGAAAACGAAGTGGTGCTTCCCGTATAGTATAGCGGCTTAAAATTGACCCCTTGTATGCCCTTGAGCCTTTCTTTTAAAGGCTGCAATCAAAAATATCATTTCTCCCAAACTCTTATTCCTACCTCAGTTATTTATATTCTCTAGCTTCAAAAAAATAGGCGAACTATGTCTTACAAAGCAAAAAATATCTTACTCTAAAACCTTATAAGCTATCTGTAATAAATTGATATACTACAGTTCATATCTTTATAATCCCTTAAAAACAGTTTTTATAGTAAAAATGTACTATAAAGTTGCAAAAATTGATATCAGGATTAATTGTTAGTTATAGTAGGAATATTTTTGCTACAGGCGATCGCGTTTAAAGGGGTATATCAGCAACGTATAAAAACCACCAATCTCTATTTAAATCTCAAAAAGCCGATGACGAGATTTGAACTCGTGACCTCACCCTTACCAAGGGTGTGCTCTACCACTGAGCTACATCGGCGAAAACGTCCTATTCTAAATTTTGGATTCTTCTAAAAGCAAACCCAAAATCTAGAAGTGAAATGGGCCGAGCTGGATTCGAACCAGCGTAGGCTAAGCCAGCGGATTTACAGTCCGCCTCCATTAACCACTCGGACACCGACCCATGTCTTTCACGATTACTAATAGTAGCACAAGGTTTCTGAAATACCAAGACTTTTTTGATAATTTCCCGAAACCCAGTGTGGGAAGGGGATGGGGAGAGGGGGAGATGGGGAGATGGGGAGATGGGGAGATGGGGAGAGTTCA
>JBHJJJ010000340.1:0-23981 GCA_050042755.1 Rivularia sp. (in: cyanobacteria) | reverse complement strand
GGGGGATGGGGAGATGGGGAGTTATGAATGCTTGTGTTCAAAGTTACTTCAAGGATTTTTCAATAAGTTCAAGCTGAAATAACTCGCGCCCGGCGATCGCTAATGATAATCTAAGTTTAATTTATTTATGGACAAGTAATAAATCAAAGTTATATATATATTTTCAAATTGATAAGACTTACGCAACTGGCATATTTTTTGTAGGGGCACGTGACACATTTACTGATTTTTAACCTAATAATAAGGCTGCTCCGGATACGGCACCATCCGAGTCTTGTGACAATGGCGTAAGTCCCGATCAATTAAAATCGGATATAATTCCGTAAAAAGAATAACTCTGTAACGTATAGTAGTCTTTAATTGTAGAAACTCCTGCAACCCCAGATTTAAAAACTTGTTTCCACTCTACTTGTTGTGTCGCGGGGTTATAAACACCGGCAACTCCAGAGTTAAAAGCTTGTTTCCATTCCACTTTTTGTTTTACCGGATTATAAACACCCGCAACTCCAGAAAAAGGAACTACCTTCCATTCCACTTCTTTTTTGATTGGATTGTATACACCGCCAACCCCAGAATTAAAAACTTGTTTCCACTCTAATTTTTGCTTAATGGGATTGTATACACCTGCAATTCCGGCATAAAATGCTTGTTTCCATTGTATTTTCTGAGTTTTGGGATTATATACACCTGCAATTCCCCCATAAAATCCTCGTCTCCACTTGATTTTCTGAGTTTTGGGATTATATACACCTGCAATTGATGAATGGTAAGCACTACGCCATACTATACTTTGAAAATCAGATTGTGGTTTTGCACTAACGCTTGTAGAACTAAAACAATTGACACAAGTCCAAATCATGACAATCGCTATCGCTACAGCACGCCAAATGATTATCATAATTGGTCTAATTTTTATTTATAAAGTATTAATTAAAGCCATTAACTATAATAATTATGCAGCGATTATTTCGGCTAATTCTAGGATGTCTCGTAACAAGTTTGTATTCAATAAATATATAATTAGGTACGTGGGAAAAATTATCGTTATGAGAAGAGAGTAGTGAGTAGTGAATAGTGAGTAGTAATGTCTATTTCACGATTCATATCAAGTCCAACTAATTACTTATTACATAGTCGAACGTCAAATGCTATTACTCCTTACTTCTTACTCCTTACTCATTACTCCTAACTCCTAACTCCTAAGGATATGATTAGTGTTTAACCAACCACGATATCACCCTGCTTGATCAATCGAAGCATCGCTACATTCAACTTTTTGCCAACTAAGAGTTAACATTGTATTTGAGAAGGCGAGGCTTTTATCCGGGATTCATCCCACGTCTGTGCTGTTGCGGTAGGACGTGGAGCAACTCCGGCTTGAGCTAAAATAAATCCAAAATTACTATGTCCGTATCAGCTATTCAAGCAGTACAAAGAGGAGTCGCTGTCTACAATCGCAGCCACTGGGGACGCATAAAGGTGTCAGACACCGATCGTTTGCGCTTTTTACACAATCAAAGTACAAACAATTTTGAACGCCTTAAACCAGGGCAAGGATGCGATACAGTTTTTGTCACCTCTACTGCTCGCACTATTGATTTAGCAAGTGCTTACATCACTGAAGATGCAGTATTATTGCTGGTTTCTCCCAATCGTCGCGAGTATCTCATGCAATGGTTGGATAAATATATTTTCTTCGCTGACAAGGTAAATTTAACTGATATAACTGACGAAACTGTAACTTTTAGTCTTATCGGTCCTCAAAGCGATGCTATTGTAGAAAAATTGGGCGTTTCAGCAATTATCAAACAACCTTACGGTACCCACACCTCTATCCCCCCTGGAAGCGGGGAAGATACAGAAAGTATTATCGCTGTAGGTAGCGGTTTAGCTTCTGTGGGATATACCTTAATTTTGAGTACAAATCAAAAAGAGATAATTTGGCAACAAATCATTGAAGCTGGTGCGTTGGAAATTAGCGATCGCGATTGGGAAATGTTGCGAATATTACAAGGAAGGCCACAACCAGAAAGCGAATTAACGGATGATTATAATCCTTTAGAAGTAGGTTTATGGCAAACAGTTTCTTTTGATAAAGGTTGTTATATCGGACAAGAAACTATCGCAAGATTAAATACTTACAAAGGTGTAAAACAAAATTTGTGGGGAATTCGTTTAAATGCTGCTGTTGAAACTGGAACAGTAATCAAAGTAGGTGATGAAAAAGTCGGAAAACTTACTAGCTGTACCCAAGATGGCGAAAATTATTTTGCATTAGGTTACATTCGCACAAAAGCCGGTGGAGTGGGTTTAAAAGTAACAATAGGAGAAACAGAAGGAGAAGTCATTTCAATTCCATTTGTTTCTCATGAATACCCAGAAGTTAAAAGTTAGCGGTTAGGAGTTAGGAGTGAGGAGTTAGGAGTTAAGAGTTAGGAGTTAGGAGCGAGGAGTTAAGAGTTAGGAGTTAAGAGTTAAGAATTGTAAAATATATATTGATAAATGCTCACTGCTCACTGCTCACTGCTCACTATTCCCTATTCCCTTCTCCGAATTAATTAAAACGGAATAAAAATAGCTTCTTCTCTATCCCAATCAACACCTTGACAAAATTCATCTATCCAAGAGGCAAGATTTGAGTTTTTTTTGCTCGATCTTGGCTTGACTTGTTCGGGTTCTGTTTCAGGTGATACTTTTACCATTTTTCCTCCTTCTTCAGCTTGATTACACATAGTAAGTAAAGACAAAACTTCCTCTTCACTTTCTAACTGAGCAACCATGCTTTCTTCTGAAAAATTTTTCCATTCTGTTTCCACTGATGCTGAAGTTGATGTTATTTTTTGTGGATGAGAAAAGCTTTCAATTTCAGTAATAGCGGTTAAAACTTCAGGTGGGGGTTCGTTAATTTCCCTATCATCTATTTTCTCTGCATTAAATGTATCGAAAATAACTTTATTGATCACAGTTCGATCGTCAATTTGGCAGTCATTTGCAGGTTCATCTAAATCCTTAATTAAATATAACTGTTCCTCGGGATTAAAATTAAGACCTAATGCAGCAATAATTTGGTCGGGATTATTATTTAGTTCAAGTATAAAAGGGAAAATCTCATCTAATTTTGGTTCTAAAACAGAAAAAGTGGCCAAAATAAAACCGCTAGAAGGGCGACGATAACCATCATAAGTTCCCCAAATTCGCATTTTTGCCAACCAAGAACGATTTTGATGGTAGTACCTCACCCACTTAATTTTCAAAGATTCGCGTAGCTGCTGAATATTCATTTCTATATACAGACTTTTATCAGCCAGTAATTAACCATTAATCTGGGAATCAAATTGATGAGAAAGCATCGGTGTGAATTTTTGATCGTTTAATAGATGCCGCTTAATCACCTTTTTGACTTCCGAGGGATAAGCCTTACTATAACGAATCATTTCTGGCAATATTAGTACCATTGGACCATTACCACATTGTCCCAAACAACTGCGGCCTGTTACAGTTACTCCAGGAACAAGATTAGCTTCAAAAGCTGCTAAAACTTTAACCGCACCTTGTTTTTTACAAGCACGATTTTGGCAAACTTGAACAGATTTCATCTTTTTGATTATTGTTAGTTGCTAGTTGTTAATTAGTGTTTAACACCGATACTTGGTGAATATAAATTGTCACATTTTAATAATTTCTAATTCCTACCTCCTAACGGTTAGGAAAGACGTAGCACTGCTACGTCTCTAGAATAATTACTAACTAGTTAATTTCCAGTCCTTTTGATTTTAGCCATTCGGGGTTGAATATACGGGATTGATAACGAGAGCCACTATCGCATAATATAGTTACGATGGTATGTCCAGGTCCCATTTGTTTTGCAAGTGCTACAGCGGCTCCGACGTTAATTCCAGTGGAACCACCCATCAATAAACCTTCTTTTCGCAACAATTGGTAAACTACCCCCAGGGCAACTTGATCGTCAATGCAGATAGCATCGTCAATAGGTACGCCTTCCATATTGGCAGTAATACGACTGTTTCCAATGCCTTCGGTAATGGAACTGCCTTCCATCTTAATTTCACCCGTTTTGATATAACTGTAAAGCCCGCTGCCCATTGGATCTGCAACAACACATTTTATATCTGGATTTTTTTCCTTGAGCAACATTGATGCACCTGCAAAAGTTCCACCGGTACCAGTTGCAGCTACCCAGCCATCAACTTTACCATCTGTTTGGGTCCAAATTTCGAGTCCGGTAGTTTCGTAATGGGCTTGGCGGTTTGCCAAATTATCAAATTGATTAGCCCAGATGGCATTTTCCATTTCAGATGCTACTCTACCAGATAATTTTACATAATTATTGGGGTCTTTGTAAGGAACAGCCGGAACTGGACGAACTTCCGCACCTAGAGCTCTAAGTGCATCCATTTTTTCCTGTGACTGGGTTTCGGGAATAATAATTAAACATTTATAACCTTTGGCATTGCAGATATGTGCTAAACCAATACCCGTATTTCCCGCAGTTCCTTCTACAACAGTACCGCCGGGTTTGAGTAAACCTTTTGCTTCCGCATCCTCAATGATATATAGTGCGGCTCTATCTTTTACGGATCCACCAGGGTTAAGAAATTCTGCTTTCGCCAAGATTTCGCATCCGGTTTCTTCGCTAAAGCTTTTCAAACGAATTAAAGGAGTGTTTCCGACAGTACCGACAAAGCCGTTTTTTATATCCATGTTGAATTTACCAGTTTTTTCTACTATAAGAATTTTGGCTTATGGCGGTACTTATATTAAGTTATTTTTGGAGTGGAAATTGCTGGCTTTGCCATGGGGCACAATAAACTTCTGAGACTCAACCTAAATACTCCTATCCCGCTAGAAGATTACCATTAGTCGAAGGCAGGGAGCAGGGAGCAGGGGGCAGGGGGAGAAGAAATTATATCGGTAATTTTAGAGCCCGAAGGGAGTACCATTGACGATGACTACTTTTTGAAACAAGTAATTCACAGCCATATTCTTGTAAATTTTCTCAACTTCATTCTTAAGTAACCTGCCGTGTTTCATTTCTGGAGATATCTATTGTCACTGGTACATCTCGATTAGGCATTCTATAAAAATATCGGCGTTGCTGAATTCCGGTATGAATTTAGATTTTGAGACGTTACAGTGTAACGTCTCTACATAGCTTTCGGCGATCCATAAAATTTAATTCATACTTCTTTTCAGCAACGCCAAAATATCTTTATAGTAGATTCTGTACTTAATTATTCTCCATCGAAATCGCTAAAAATCAACTCCGAATTAATCATTTTTTAGTAACAAATTATATTCTGAAGCAGTGATTACACTGAGGTATTTTAAAGAAGATGTAATTTATTTTGATAATAATGCTAAAGTTATGATTTTCTAAAGGGGGTGCTCGCTTTGCTCACGCTCGGCGTATCGCGAAAAATAATTGCAGGTTAAATAACTAAAGATTTAACGGTAATTAGAAGCTAAAGTTAATTGGAAAAATGAGTGGTTGAATCAAATAGTTGAGAAGGAAGTAAAATATTGATAAAAATTGTTGTATAACTTTTTTTTTGGACACAGAATTTATTTTATTTAGGAACAATCGGGTTAATTAATGTTAAGTTAACCTTTGCGACACACAGAGCGTGAGTAAAGCGGCATATCGCGAAGAGTTTGTTTATTCGATAAGTAAGTTTGTCAAATTGAATATAAAACCTCACCCCGCCCATTACGGGCACCCCTCTCCTTAATAGCGGAGAGGGGATGGGGGTGAGGTTTTATCTTACATCTAATTAGTTTAAGAAATAATCATGAATGTAAAAACTGAAAATCATAATTTTATGGATGACTTGGAAAAAGTTGTCCAAGTACGTTCGGAAGTATCTATTTCTTTAGACAAAATAGTTGAAACAATAGAAAAAGCAGAAAAAACTTCTGCAAGTAATTCGGGTGAATTGAGTTTAGAACGAGATATTGAAGATATTAAAGTCGCAAGTAAAAATCTCCGTGAAGGTGTATTTCGGTTGTTAGTTTTAGGGGATATGAAGCGGGGTAAAAGTACTTTTCTCAATGCTTTAATTGGTGAAAGATTATTACCGAGCGATGTTAATCCCTGTACGGCTGTTTTAACTATTTTGCGCTATGGAGCCGAAAAAACAGTGACTGTACATTTTAATGATGGTAAAAGTCCACAGAGATTAGATTTTGATTCTTTTAAACATAAATATACTATCGATCCAGCGGAAGCAAAAAGGTTAGAAGAAGAGAAGAAACAAGCATTTCCCGATGTTAGTCATGCAGTGGTTGAATATCCTTTAGCATTATTAGATATAGGAATTGAAATTATTGATAGTCCGGGTTTAAATGATACAGAAGCACGAAATGAATTATCTTTAGGTTATGTTAATAATTGTCATGCAATTTTGTTTGTCATGCGAGCTTCTCAACCTTGTACTTTAGGCGAGCGTCGTTATTTAGAAAACTATATTAAAGATAGAGGATTATCAGTTTTCTTTTTAATAAATGCTTGGGACCAAGTAAAAGAAGCTTTAATCGATCCAGATGATGAGGTAGAATTGCAAGAAGCTTCAGTTAGATTGCACAAAGTATTTAAAGCTAATTTAGCTGAATATTGCGTTATAGACGGGCAAGATATTTACGACGAAAGGGTATTTGCTATCTCTTCACTTCAAGCTTTACGCAAGCGTTTAAAAAATCCCGATGCTTCATTAGAAGGAACTGGTTTTTCTGAATTTATGGGAGCATTAAATACATTTTTAACTAGAGAAAGAGCCGTTGCTGAATTGCGTCAGGTGAGAACTTTAGCAAGACAAGCTTGTTATCATACCCGGGAAGCAATTGAAAGACGGATTCCCTTATTAGAACAAGATGTCAATCAACTGCGCGAAAGAATTGATTCTGTAGAACCGGAATTTAATAAACTTAATAGTATTGGTAATGAATTTCAGCAAGAAATTAGAAATACTAGTGAGACTCAAGCGAGAAGTGTTTCGGATTCTTTTCGCAGTTACGTTTTAAATTTGGGTAATACTTTTGAAACGGATTTCTTGCGCTATCAACCAGAATTAAATTTATTTGATTTCTTAAGTAGCGGTAAACGAGAAGCTTTTAATATTGCACTGCAAAAAGCCTTTGAACAATATATTACCGATAAACTAGCTGCTTGGAGTTTAACTGCTGAAAAAGATATCGCTTTATCTTTTAAAGAACTTTCTGAAAGTGCTGCAAAGTATGGCGCTTCCTATAACAGAGTTACTGATAGCATTACCGAAAAGTTAACCGGAGAAGCTATCAAAATCAATTCTAATAACACAGCAGAGGATGATAACTCTCCTACCTGGGCAAAATGGGCGATGGGATTGCTATCTTTATCTAGAGGAAATTTAGCCGGTTTTGCAATGGCTGGTGCCGGTTTTGACTGGAAAAATATTTTACTAAATTACTTTACTGTGATTGGCGTTGGTGGGATAATTACTGCAGTAACAGGTATTTTTCTAGGTCCCATTGGTTTTGCTTTATTGGGTTTAGGTGTGGGAGTTGTACAAGCTGATGGTGCGCGGAAGGAATTAGTTAAAACAGCGAAGAAAGAGTTAGTTAAATATCTACCGCAAGTAGCACAAGAGCAATCCACCAACGTTTATAATGCAGTCAAAGAATGTTTTGATGCTTATGAAAAAGAAGTGAGTAAGCGAATTGAAGATGATATTGCGGCTCGTAAATCCGAGTTAGATAATTTATTGAAGCAAAAAGAAAGCCGTGAAATTAACCGCGATGAAGAATTAAAGCGATTTAAAGATTTAGAATCAGATATTTTTACACAGTTGCAAAATGTTGAGTCAGCATACAGTAATTTATTAGCTTATTACGGTTAACGTCGTTTACCTAGGAATCGGATTGTAGAGATGTAGTATATCACGTCTCTACATCTGACGGAATAACGCCAAATCTTAGTTAATTATGCAACAAAATAAAAATTATCAAAAACTTGTAGAGAATCTCAAATCTGCAAGTAAATTACTGAATTTAGACGCAACATCTCAACTATATCGGGATGTAGAAGCAGTTAGCAATCATCTTATAAATCCTAACTTTCGCATTGCAGTTTTTGGTCCTTTTAATCATGGAAAATCAACATTGCTCAATGCTTTATTGGGAAATAAGACTCTACCAATTGATTTAATTCCCACTACAGGTGCTGCAATTACTGTTAAATATGGTAATGAATTACAAACTCGCATTACTTTTCTAGATGGAAAAGAAATGTTTCGTAGCGGTACAGATATTTTAAAGGAATTTGCAATACTCGATGATGATAGAAGGATGCGAAATGATGTCGCATCTGTAGAAGTTTTCTCTCCCCATCCATTTTTAAAGACAGGTGTAGAATTCCTTGATTTACCGGGAACTAACGATAGAGAAGAACAAAATAATTTAGTTAAGGATAAATTATTAAGTGCCGATTTGGTAGTACAATTACTTGATGCCCGTAAATTAATGACTTTGGAGGAACGAGAAAATTTACGCGATTGGTTATTAGATAGGGGAATAAAAACAGTTGTTTTTGTAGCTAATTTTCTCAATTTACTTGCACCAGAAGAACAAAAACAAGTCCAAAACCGTCTGCGGTTTGTTGCAGAAAGTTTTCGCGCTCAATTACCATCAGGTTTAAGTAATTTATATCGAGTTGATGCTCTACCAGCTTTACGAGCGAGGTTGAAAGGCGATGTTGCAGCGGCGAATACAAGCGGTTTAGTAGCTTTTGAAGCAGCTTTACAAAATATCGCCGCAAATCTCAAACAAGATGGCGAGAGTATATCTTCTTCAAGAGTTGAGGCGATGGCATCTCAAGTTCAGAAAAATTTAAAGGCGAAAATTACACCTTTAAAAACTGATATTAAATCTTTT
Organism: Rivularia sp. (in: cyanobacteria); assembly: GCA_050042755.1. GTDB lineage: Bacteria > Cyanobacteriota > Cyanobacteriia > Cyanobacteriales > Nostocaceae > Rivularia. The sequence goes on along the minus strand of JBHJJJ010000340.1, from coordinate 15,056 downwards.
GATGATAAAAATAAAGCTAAAACTGAGATTAAAATTAAAGCGGAAACATTAATAAAAAAAGGATTCGATCGAAGTATATCCGATTTACGTAATTGGTTTAATTTAGCAAATTTACGCGATAAATATCAAGGTGATGCCGCTCTTGAATTAACAAAGAATAATTTTACAATCTGGGAAAATAATATCTTAAAGAACGATTTTGAACGATTAAAGACAGATATAGAAAAGTGGCTCGAACAAGCTTATGATTTTTTTAAACAACAACCACCAGAATATTTATCAATTTCTTTTCCTTCACATCCACAAATAAATGTACCACCTCCATCAAGTAATTCTAAAGATATTAATGACCCCAGTTCAGTGGCGGTTGGTGGTGGAATTGGTTGGTTTTTAGGTGGCCCAATAGGAGCCGCTGTCGGTGGAAGTATTGCTTATTTACTTAATAAGGGTTTACAAGAAGGCGATGAAAAAAATAATCCCGAATCCGAACATCAAAAATTAGCACAAATTTGTTTGGATGCTGTCGATCAATATTTAATTCAATTAAGTAATCAAGGATTATCGATTTTGAATGAATATGAAAAAAAAGCTGAAAAAGTAATTAAGTTTGTCCCCGCATATCAAGATTCTTTAGAAATTACCAACAAAAGACAAGAATTAAAACAATGGCATAATACTTTAAATAATTTAAATCAAGAATTAGAAAAAACACTTGGAATTTCTATACCACCGGAATTTAAGGTAGAAACTGAAAAAAAAACTTATCAACAAACAGTTAATAACCCGAGAGAAAAAACTAATGTAAATCCACCGTCATCTCAGTATGCCTATAGTTTTTCAGGAAAAGGAGTTAAAGAAGACGTAGGAACTTTTAAAAAGTCTACTCCAAAATCTTCTCCAAAATGTTCTCCTAGTATAAATACCGAAGACTTGGAAAAAACATTTCGTAATTGGGAAATTGATGAAGAAATCGCACAGATGAAATCGCAAATGCATTCATCTGGATTTAAAAATAATCAAACAAGTAATCAAACAAGTAATCAAACAAGCGATCGGAAAACACAAACAACTAAACCCGAAACCGATCAAGACAAGCTAATTCGTGCCTATGGTATTCTCGGTTTAAAACTTAATGCTTCACCTTCACAAGTAAAACAAGCTTATAAAAGTTTAGTCAAAAAATGGCATCCAGATTTATTTTTTAATAAACCACAACAACAAGCACAAGCTCAAAAAAAGATGCGATTAATTAATGAAGCTTATCATATCTTAACTTCTAAAGATAACTAATACATGTTTACCAAACCTTAGCCATATTCAACACAAAACCTGGTAATACATCTTCACCGCTAACAGAGTCTGGATTTTCTAAGCATTCTACCGGCATTTGCGGACGATAAACATAAACCCTTTTACGCTTACGGTCAATTAACCAGCCTAACTTAATTCCAGGCTCGTTCATATACTCTTCCATTTTTTCCTGCAACGGTTTAAGATTATCGCTAGCAGACCTTAACTCAATGACAAAATCAGGAGATATAGGAGCAAACCTTTTCTGTTCTTCTTGTGATAAACTATTCCACCGTTCTAATTTTATCCAAGAAGCATCAGGAGAGCGATGGGCACCAGTAGACAACTTAAATCCTGTACTCGAATCAAAACAAATACCAGTACCGTCTTTTTCCGACCATACCCATAACTGTCCAGCTATATTAAAGTTACGATTACCAGTTTCCGAGCCAGTAGGTGGCATAATAGATATTTTTCCATGTTGATTTCTTTCAATGCGTAAATCGCGGTTAATTTGACAGAATTCAAAAAACTGTTCTTCTGTCATTGATGAAGGAAATTGCAAAAATAAAGGAGATGAAAGCATAATTTAAATTTAGTGGACTTACATTTCCTATTTTGAAGGACAATCAAGGCTGCTTTTGGTGTTGGTAAATTTATTTTAAAAATTATTTCGTTAGATAAACCAAATAAGAGAGACGTAGCAATGCTACGTCTCTACATTCGGACTTATTGAAACTTATTCAACGAAACAACTATTTATTAGGCTGAGGAGTCATTCGTAGATAAGGCTTAACTACCTCGTATCCTTTAGGAAACTTCTCCTTGAGAACATCTGGATCTTTAAGAGTGGGGACAATAACGCAATCATCGCCATCTTTCCAGTCAGCAGGAGTGGCAACGCTGTAATTGTCGGTTAACTGTAAAGAATCAATTACACGTAAAATCTCATCAAAATTACGTCCGGTACTGGGAGGATAAGTTAAACTCAAACGTAATTTCTTATCTGGATCGATGATAAACACCGTTCGCACTGTTACCTTAGCGTTAGCGTTTGGGTGAATCATATCATAAAGGTCAGAAACCTTTTTATCGTCATCCGCCAGAATCGGATAATTGAGTTTAGTGCTTTGAGTTTCTTCGATATCTACTATCCAACCCTTGTGAGATTCGTTATCATCAACACTAAGGGCAATAGTCTTAACATTGCGCTTATCAAATTCCGGCTTTAACTTAGCAACCGTGCCCAATTCAGTCGTACAAACGGGTGTATAGTCAGCCGGGTGAGAAAACAGCACTACCCAGCTATCGCCAGCCCACTTGTAAAAATCAATTTCCCCTTCACTAGAAGCTTGCGTAAAGTTTGGTACTGTATCACCTAAACGGAGAGCCATAGCAAGATTTCCTGATAGTCAGAAAGTTTTGTGTATTCCAATTTGCAATCATCACATATTACCGGGTTATCTGATTTGGTTTTACCAGATTGAAACAAAACGTAGCAGATTGCCATTAAAGCCAGTCAAGATGAAGGTTTTGTTTTTTAGGTTGATGACAAATCCGCAATCATTCCGCAAAGAACATTTACACAAAAATTTGTAGGACTTCGATGTCTTGAATGCTCAATTTGAGAAATATTTTGAAGCTGGTCGTTAATAATCTGGATAATTGAGCGTTTACGATATAATAGCTTGTTATGAAGTCGGATGAATTTATTTTTGATGTTGTGTTGCGACGGGGTTTTGCAAAAAATTGTATTTCAAAATATGGCTAAGAGTCGAAAAGCTAGCTTTTGGGATACATAACCTCTAGAGCGCGAATACCTTGCCGAAAAGAATAAGCCTGTAAATCAGGAATATCAGTAGTGTATTAAACAATTGGGCAATTTATCTTGAAGTGTTTGAAAAGCTTTCTGGGTAATTAAAGTTTGACTTATGTCTAACACTTGAAGCTTCTGTAACCTTGATAAGCTAAAAATTGAAAGATCAGTAACTTTTGTTTTCCATAAGAATAAGCATTTTAGATTTTGTAAATCAGTTAATGGTTCAATTCCAGCATCTGTTATTTTCGTAATTGTCAGCGGTTCGGAATTACAAGAACCCCTCAAACAGTTAGAAACTCAATTTGAAAAAGAAATTAATAATTTATAATCTACTAAAAAATGTTTAAAACTAAAAATTTATTTCTCAGTTCATCTATCCTCCTACTACTTACCATTAATGGTTGTTCATCTTGGCAATCCGGATGGGAAAGATTTAGCGCCAATGTTGCCAATAAAGGAGCTACTGTAAAATGTTATTCTGGCGGTAAGTTAATTTATGAATCAAGAACCAATATCAAACCAATTTCTGAAGAAGGTTCAGACGGATATTTTTTTCGCGATGCTAAAACGGGTAATTTTGTAGAAGTATCCGCAGACTGTATTTTTATTTATGATAAATAGTCCTGCTCTTTGAGCAGAGGTTAATATTTAATTACTAACTCCGCGAGCTCCGCGAGCTCCCAACTCCCAACTCCGCGAGCTCCTAACCCCTAACTCCTAACCCCTAACTCCGCGAGCTCCTTATAGCCTCAAGACTTTCTTGATTCCACACATATTCTTCCATATCGTCAGGCCAAGATACTTCTTGGGCTGTAGCAAGTTTTAAAGTTCCAGCTTTCAGTTGAAAATATAAATCGACAAAATCACCAATTACGATATTATTTTTAATAAAAGTCTGACGCAAAAGTTCGGTTGTAAACATCATGTTATGAGCTTCAAAACTGCCTTCAGGAAACATCCGCTCAAAAGTGATAAATTGAATATCTTCTCTTCCTCCTTCAATAGCTTTTTCAGGGTTAATTCCAAATCTTTCTGGTACTACATCGCCTTCAATTGAAACCATAATATACTTAGGACCTTTTGCCCACGTTTGAAAGCCGTTACCAAACGCAAAAATATTCATCAGTTGTGCTGTACGATTTTCCCATTTTGTTTCCTGAATTTTTCTTGCTTTAAAATTCCAAAAATCTGTATGTTTACAAATAAATTTTCTTTTCGCAAGATTAATAGCACGTGCTAACAAAATAGTTCCATGACTATCGCCGGAGAAATTGAGATTTTTATCGTTTTCTATCGCATGAACTATTAAAATTGCAGTATTTTCAATTGCTGGACTTCCTGCTAAACCGATACGATGTATTGCAGCATCAATCCAATCTAAATATTTATTAATGAAACCAAAAAGAGGATTTTGTTTGAGAAATGAAGAATTATTCATATTCGCAACGCCAGTTATTAAAGTATTTGCGTATCTGCGACTCCTCTTTGAAGATATATGTTCGGGTTGTCCAAGCCCTGGAATAAATATTGCAAATAAATCGCGATCGTCCCCTTCTGGATAATAAGCGACTTCTTGAGTGATAAGGGCAATTGGATTTTGTGCTCCTATAACGTCATCAAAATCAAATATCCTTTCTGTTCCCGGATTCTGAAACTGTCCATCAAACTTTTTATCGGGGAATAAAGCCTCCAAAAGCCAGCGTCGCTTATTAGACTGTACTTGCTCAGCCTTATATTCATTTTTCATAACCAATTCCCCTTACTAAAACCGTATTTTTGATATTCAGCAAAATTCGTAAATATAAGTATTTTATAAGACTTCCCCATAATTAATTTAAACATATAAGTATCGTAATAAAAGTAATGCAGTGAACAGTTCCATGGTAGGGGAGGCAAAAAGCGGTGTGGATATTCCTCCCGCTTTATTGCCGTTGCTGTTACGGCCCCTCCTATGTATTATTGAGGTTAAATTTTTGATAATGCCGTAACGCACCATTCTAAGTAACAGTACCATGACAGGTACCATGAACATGACAGTTAACTGTTAACTTGGATAATATCTTGATATGCTTCAACTATTTTTTTGGCGATAGCATCCCAACTATAGTTCAACAATGCATATTTCCTTGCTTGCAATCCTCTACGCTGTCTTGCTTCTGGGGTTTTCAAAGCGGAGCGTAGTAAATCTGCAATTGATTCCACTTCTGTTTTACCTACCCACCCGGATTCACTATCGCTGACTCCTCGACAAATATGCACTTGGTCTGAAATTATAACGGGAATTCCTGCTACCATTGCTTCAGCTACTGCAATACCAAAGTTTTCATAATAGGAAGGTAAAACGAATAGTGAGGCAGCTTCGAGTAAAGCTGATTTTAACTCGCCGGTAACGAAACCAGTAATGGTAGTATGCGCCTTTAAAGGTGAGCTTTGAATTTGTGACTTAATTTTTTGTTCGTAACCGGGATCTTGAGGATTGGTTCCAGCTAAAATAAAGTGAAAATCTAACCCTTCGTTTAAAAGTTTTTCTAAAGCCGGAATTAATAGATTTAATCCTTTCTTAGGATCGATCCGCGACATAAATAACACTAAAGGTTTATTGTCGGGAATATTAAATTGACTGGAGAGGCAAAATTTTGCGTCTCTAGATTTTTTCTCTACTTGCTTGACACCAAGAGGAATGACTAAATCTCTGGTAGTTGTACCAAACCTATGGGAGACTTTTGCTTCTTGTTCGCTGGTAAAGTGAATTGCAGCAGCTTTTGCTATATTAGGACGTTCTAAAACTGCCGCATAAAGTAGTTTTAATGCCCTTTTTTTACGTAAATCTGCGGAATCTAAGGTTCCTAAAGGACGTAAAATATAAGGTAATTTTTTAGCCCGACAAACTGCAGCAGCGGTACTACTTACCGGAGAAAATAAAGCATGAATATGAGCTAAATCATATTCACTAGCATGATTATTTAACCATTTTAATAAATCAAGAGAAAACTTATAGCGACGAAACGGCGAACATTTGAAATAAATGATTTCATAACCATTTTGTTCTATGGGAGAATTTAGTGGAACTTCCATTGGTTTTTGTCCCGTATCCCCATTACTATCAGTCGTAAGAACAGTAACTTTTACACCTTGATGTGCTAAAGCAGGTGCAAGTCCCAATATCATTTGACTAGGGCCACCGTAAATGAGAGAAATTGAAGGAACTATTTGTAATATTCGCATAATTTTAGTTGTTGGTTGTTGATTGTTGGTTGGTTGTTAGTTGTTAGTTGTTGGTTGTTAGTTGTTAGTTATAGAGATACGTTGTCGCGGAACAAAACGCACCTGATTTTGCTAATAACTATCTACTAACAATTATCTAATATCCAATATCCAATATCCACTATCCACTAACAACTATCCAATATCCACTAACAACTATTAACTATCCACCAACCAATTCTTGATAAAATTCTAATTGCTGTTTAGCTAAAGCAGTATTTGTATATTGCGCCATTGCTTTTGTATAACCCATTTGAGCAATATTTTCTGTTAAATCGGGGTTATCTATCAACTGTTGCAAGCAATTAGCTAATTCTTCAACATTACCTTCTGGAAATATCAATCCAGCATCGCCAATGACGTGAGGAATTTCCCCAGAATCAGAACCAATTACGGGTACTTTACAAGCCATCGCTTCAATAATTACATGGCCAAATTGCTCTTTCCAACCTACAGAAGTTAAAGTTTTGAATTTATAAGTAGTTTCCGATGGTAATATCAAAGTACTCATCAGATTTATGTAGTCCGCAACTTGATTATGGGGAACACTTTCAACTAACAAAATTCTCTCTTTTATCCCTTTTTCTGTAGCTTTTTGTAATATTTCCTCTTTTAATTCTCCTCTACCCAAAAGCAAGAATATCCAAGTTTTTTCTTTAATTTTTACCAAAGCATCTAAAAGAGTCATAATACCTTTTTCAGGTACAAATCGTCCCACAAAACCGATTACGAATTCACCTGGTTCAATACCCACTTTACTGGCTAATTCTGGTTGTGCTTTCGGTGTAAATAAACTTTCATCTACACCCAGTTGGGGCATTACTTTGATTGGTCCTTCATATCCTCGATCGCGTAATATTTCGGCTCCATCTTGATTTCCAGAAATTATTCCGTGACTGTTATCAAGGTTATAATTTTCTAATACAGAAATCGGAAACTTTAAATTATATGGTAAATTCCACCAGGTAAAAAAGACATTTTTTGCCTTAAGTCCCAGTAATCCATTTAAAGTAATCATTTCCGCATAAGCTAACCCTCTCGAACCTTGTTCTACATGAATTATATTGGGACGAAATTTTTGTAATAAAGGAACTAAATCGGCACCGAAAGTAAGTAAACCTTGATGATTTTGACTAAAGTTAGAAACGGGAACAATACGAAAATTACCTTCATCACGATATTGAGTTTCGATAATTTTATTTTGAACTCCCCCAGGCCGCCAACGTTTCGGTACAACTACAGTTACTTCAATATCCGGTTGTAATCGAGATAGAGCGCGTAGTTTCTCGCAATTTAAATCTACTATATATGTATGACTAGCTACTAATATTTTCATAATTTTAGAGAATACTTTTTAAAGTTGGTAAAGCTAACCCGATAAAATGAAATATTTCTCAAAAGATACTTGTAAATAACCCCACCCCAACCCTCCCCGTAAACAGGGAGGGAGCAAGAATATTATTTATTAACACTTACATTCGTTTAAATAACTCTTATTTCAACAAGTTCCTACAGGCTTTTTAGAACTTGTTTCTAGTGCCTCAACTTGCTGATCTTGTCGAGTATAAATTTGACCGTCATTCCATAATGATTGAATCGTGGTTCCTAAAGCTTTAAAAAAGCCTAAACTGTAAAAAACACCGCGAGTTAAAATTTTGATCGGCGAACCACTTTTATGACAGGGTGGCCTTCCCAGTACGTGACAGTCAAACAAACGAGCGTAAAAACGCAAAGCTTGAGCTACACTCAGGTTATTTAACCCTAGTAAGAAATGGTTGTGATAGAAGCTAAACTGATATTTAGTCGAACGAGTGCTGATATCGTGACAACCACCTGTCTCTTCTCCTAAGTGCACTAAATGCGCTTCTGGATCGTACCAAATTTTATATCCGGTCTTGCGAATATGCAGGCAAAAATCTGATTCTTCCCGCACCGCACTACCGCGAAATCTTTCATCAAAACGCAATTCGTACTTGGTAAATATTTCACGACGAAAAGACATATTACAACCCCGAGCGGTTAAAACTTCCTGGGGTTTTGTAGTATGTACTAAATCAATGTAGTACCAAGCGATTCCAGGATCCATTGCTTGGGGAGGCAAGTATTCTATTTCAGTGTAATTACCGTCTCCTTGAGTATAGCCTTTAGCAGAATCTTCCATTTTCATTCTGTCTAATACTCTTCCGGCGACAGCGCCTATTTCTGGATTTTGGTAATTTTTGGCATGGGCAGTTAAAAATCCTGGCTCTAAGACGACATCATCATCAATAAATAGAATTATCTCACCCGCAGACCTGCGCACGGCATAATTTCGTGCCCCCGGTAAACTCGCCCAATCCAAGCGGTACCATTGAATTTTACCTGAGAAGGCTTGTGACTCTAAATAAGCTTCAATTTCAGGTTTATGTTTTGGAGTTTGATCTACGATCAAAACCTCGTAATTGGAATAATCTTGTTTAAGCACATCCACGACGCTATCTCGCAACGCTTCCTCGCGACCGTAAGTCGGTATAATTACTGAAATTAAAGGCTCTGTCATATATTAGTTGTTGGTTATTGGTAGTTAGTTGTTAGCAGTTAGAAGTGTCTCCCCATCCTTTTTAAAGCGGATTTTTTGCTACCTTTTGCTTGCGTTTCTTTGTAGTAGATACTTTCTGCACCTCTTGATTTTCTCCCTCTTTGAGTCTCTCTAGCTTATCTACTTCTGGCAATTTGAAAAGTACTCCTGCGAAAAACCAATAATAAACAGCAACTGGATCGACATCTAAAGGATAGTAGTAGGTGTTGTAACTTATAAACAATATAAACACCCATAAAGCTGCTCCGTAACCGCGGAAATTACGGTTTTTTACTTTGCGATAAGTTCCGAAGGCACAAATAGTTAAGCTGGTGACAAAACCTAAAAACGCTAATACTCCCAAAATACCCACTTCATACATCACTTTGGGATAGTAGGTTTCTACTAATTTAGTCCGTCCCATTATCCTCGCGGAGTTGGTAGCCTTTCCCAAACCGTTTCCTAATGGGTGTTTGGTATTGTGAGAAACTTCCTCAAACTGCTGGGTAATAAATTCGTAGGGTGGCGAAGCATTCCAACGCCCGATGAAGCTATCTAGCCTTTCTTGAACAACTACGGGATTACTGGCGATCGCAATTGTCAAAATCAAGATTAATCCACCGAAGATGGGAATGAAGCGTTTAAGGTTCGCAAATTGACCTGTAAGTACTAGTAATAATACTAAGCAAGCCGGTACCAAGGCCAAGGCAATTCTTTGTCCGGAAATAACAGCATTTACAAATACTGTCGCCAAAGAACCCAAACCCACCATTCTCCAAATAACAGAAGGATCGCTAAAGCCAGTACCGAAGGTAAAGAAGGTGCTGGAAATTAAAAACCACGCCCATTGCCAAGGTGCGACAAAGGTACCCGGTAGCCTAATTACCCCTTGACTGGGACTAAAAACTAAAGCACCACCAATAAAACATCGGGCTGATAATGTTGCCTTAAATAAATCTACTCCTTCAGCACCGCGAGTTCCTGGACAAATACCTACATATAGCAATACATATTGAATAACTCCCAACACACAGCATATTAGTATTAAAAGGACTTGGAGGCGCGATACAAATAGAAAATCCTTTTTATTGCGAATCAAATAATAACCACAAGTAATTAAGGGTATGTAACCCATGAATACTTTGAGTCCCAATATTCCCATGCCCAAGGGTATCGACTTGGGTGGTGTCTTAAATAGCGGTGGAGGGGGTGGGTTAAACTGTTGCATTCCATTTATAAACAACAGCGTGCAAATACATAGAGTGAGTAAAATAAATAATGGCGTTTTTATACCCTTGGGAATAATAAAAGGTAAATTTTGCTGACTACATTTTTGCCAAAGTGATATCACAGCAGGAATGTAAAAACCATCTTTGGCTAATTGAAGTATGGCATTTCCACCAAGTAGGTAAGTTACAGTACCTGCAAATGGCACGTAGAAAACAAACCCGAATAAAGCTTGACGGGGGTATTTATAAGAAAGTGCCATTACTATGACTCCCATCACAGCAGGTACTGCTAATTTAATCCCCCCAACAAAAAATACCGCAATTCCCAAAACAATACCTACTCCTCCGGATTTGGAGAGTAGGCTCGTAAGTTCTTGACGCGCTTTAGTCGCCTTGCGTTTCTCGATTAACCTTTCTTTGAGAGTGAGCGTCGGCTTTTCTTTTTTCGACTGCTTTTTTTTATTCTTGTTTTTTTTAACCTTAGGTTTGACCATATTATATTTGAGATTTCAGATGAGTAAATCAAAAATGACTAGTTGATAGTAGTGAGTCGATAATAACCAACAACTAACATTTAATACATTCTCAGTGGACAGTAGTTAGTCGATAGTTGATAAAAAACAAGTCTCCAAATATCAACCAACGACTAACAACCAACAACTAATATTTACCTTCTCTAAATCTCAAAAATCTTTTATGCTGCCAAATGTTGCTGTACTACATCAACCAATTCTTTTGTCCAGTGATTGGCTAGAGAGGCTTCTTGAGCTTCCACCATAACTCGGATTACGGGTTCGGTACCGGAGGCACGAACTAATATTCTACCAGCATCCCCCATTGCTGCTTCGGCACGAGATATTGCTTGTTGCAAAGGTTGACATTCTTTCCAGGCTACACGCTTTTCTCTATCTTCTACACGCACGTTATGCAATAGTTGGGGATAAGTGACAAAGCTTCCATCTACCATTTCAGATAAAGGTACATTCGCCTGATGTACCAAAGCTGCTATGTGCAAAGCTGTTAACAAACCATCCCCTGTAATGCCATAATGACGGCAAAGGATATGACCAGATTGTTCGCCTCCTAACATTCCACCGGTGCGGAACATTTCTGCTTGTACGTGACGATCTCCAACTGCGGTACGTATAAATTTACCGCCGATTTGTTTCCAAGCTCTTTCAAAGCCTAAATTCGCCATGACAGTGGAAACAATCAAATTATCTGGCAATTCTTGCTTTTCCTGTAAGGAATTTCCCCACAGATAGAGAATATAATCGCCGTTAATTTGTCTTCCCGTATTATCTACTGCCAATACTCTGTCTGCATCACCATCAAATGCAAAACCCAAGTCAGCATTGTTTTCTTTTACTGCTGCTTGCAATATATCTAAATGAGTCGAACCGCAACCAACATTGATGCGATCGCCATCTGCACGATTATGAAGAGAGATGACTTGTGCACCCAACTCCTTAAATACGGATGGCGCTAAACCAACTGCTGCTCCCCATGCTAAATCTAAAACAACCTTCATCCCTTGAAGATTCACGTTACCATGTAACGGTCCCTTTAATATCTGGGCATACTCCGATATTAACTCTGGACGCGAGTAATGCCGTCCACAACCGCTAATACTAACAGCAGGTGATGCCTTGCCGCGCAATCCCGCTTCAATTTCTTGCTGTAAATCTTTAGATAGTTTGATACCATCAGCACCAAAAATTTTAATGCCGTTATCTTCTGGTGGATTATGGCTTGCAGAAATCATCACTCCACCTACAGCATCTGTAATACTGCTCAGATAAGCAACGCAAGGGGTAGGGCATAAACCTAAGTACCACACCTGCAACCCTGCGGCTGTCAAACCTGCACTCAAAGCCATTGCCAACATATCGCTGGAATTTCGAGAATCCTGTCCGAGAATAACCGGACCAAGTTTAGAAGTCCGGCTACGTAGTACGATACCTGTCCAAAAACCAACTTGCAATGCTAAAGGCGCACTCAACAATCCGCCTACTCTTCCGCGAATACCATCCGTACCGAATAGAGGGGTTTTCGGTAGTACTAGGGAATTTTGCGCGAAACTACTTGTAAAGGATTTATTCTTGCCACTAACTTCTGAACCAGAATCTTCACCCATACTGCCGCGAGTTCGAGTTATAAATGATACCATATTTTTAAAAACTCCACACACTCACACTGGAGAATAACACTTTATACTTGATTGAACAATTCCTATTGAATACCTTTCCATCAGGACTTTCTAATATGCTTGTATGATTTTTCTTTCTATAAATTTATTCTAATTTGAGTCCTTTTCAGCAAAGTTACTTATAAATCACATCAAGCAAATATAAAGATTTTATCAAGTCCGTGTTTTAACTGATGAGATTCAAAAGTTCTTCAAATAGTCCTTAAAGTTAAGTTAAAATCTTTGTAAAACTATTAATTAATGGCGATAAATTATACTTCTACTATATTTAAAAGCCGATGTAACCCTATTCTCTACAAAAATAGCCCTAGGTCTTTATTACAGTAGTCTTTCGGGGAATTGTAATACAGCTTGCCGGACCGGAAATTTGAAAGTTTCTGGGCATCAATGTCTCTGCTCTATTCAAATATAATATCGCCCAAATACAAGCAGATTTTGTCAATTCATAGTTCTATTTGCACAAGATTTTTGCAGAATAATTTACTATGCTCTATTGTGATAATAAATACTTCCAATTTGAGGTAGAGAAGAATACTCGGGAGTACAAAAACGAATAAAGAAACTGATTTCTTTTGGCTCTAAAGTTAACATAAATTCCATATTTACAGAATTCAACCAGATATCTTAAGCAGATCCAAGAAATAAAATGTCTTGTGGTTGAGAGTAATTACTAGCAAATTCCTTCCGGTAACCTTAATTTAAAAGTAAGTTTTACAACTAAGGCAGTTCTTGCTCGATCCAGTATCTCTGTGATAAATCGCCTGCTGATTTTTTTGCGGAAATTCTAACCCTGTTATATTTACACCTGTTCCCGGGTAAGGGGCAAGCCATCGGAAAAATTTTATTCTCTGTAAGTGCTTAAAAACTGAATTTATCCAATGTGCTTAAGAAATTTTAATAGAAATAATCATCAATTAGTTCTAATGTTACTTTTTAGTAGTTGTTTTTAGTTATGGAGGGGTGTGGTCGAAACAAGTAAATATAGATGCGATCGCAGCGAATTATGGTGCTTAAGGATGAAGCACATTATCAATATCCCACCGTGGAGATTCGAGACAACATATTTACCTCTGCGAGCTTCCACCCACTTGAGACTTCATACTTTGAACTTTTACCTTTAGTTAACCTTTTTATTGTTGAGAAATTTAGCATGAGTAGCAATTTAGCAACCAAATTACGTGTAGGTACGAAAAAAGCCCACACAATGGCAGAAAATGTTGGTTTTGTTAAGTGCTTTTTAAAAGGAGTTGTTGAAAAAGATTCTTATCGTAAGTTAGTTGGCAACTTCTACTTTGTTTACACCGCAATGGAAGAAGAGTTGGAAAAACACACCAAACACCCAGTTATTTCCAAAATAGATTTTAAGGAACTCTATAGAAAGCATACTTTAGAACAAGACCTTAGCTACTACTACGGTGCTATCTGGCGCGAACAAATCAAGCTATCGCCAGCAGGTGAAGCATACCTACAGCGTATCCGCGAAGTATCCCAAAAAGAACCGGAATTATTAGTAGCCCATTCCTACACCCGTTACTTGGGTGACTTATCCGGCGGACAAATCCTGAAAAACATTGCTCAAACAGCCATGAATCTCACCGATGGAGAGGGTACTGCTTTCTACGAATTTGATGATATTGACGACGAAAAAGCATTTAAAGCAAAATATCGTCAAGCTTTAGATGAAATGCCTATAGACGATGCTACTGCAGACCGCATCGTTGATGAAGCTAATGCAGCTTTTGGTGCCAACATGAAAATGTTCCAAGAGTTGGAAGGTAATTTAATCAAAGCCATTGGACTGATGTTGTTCAATAGCCTTACTCGTCGTCGCAATCGCGGTGGTACAGAAACTGAATTGGCAACTGCTGATTAAGATTTATTAACTTGCAATAATTTATTTGTAGGAGCGGTGTCCTTATAATTGCTTATGCAATGTATTGGTAATTATAAGGATGTTGCTCCTAATTTTGTTTTTGAGATGTTAGTTATCCCAACCTACTGTCGATTAAGAATTAAGAAAACACCAACTGTTATCGTCTAACTGCTTTAGAGATTCCAAAATCATATCGGCGTTTGCCCGCAATGCTGAGGCGTTGAACGCGAATTTCGGGTTATGAAACTCTGACATTTCTGGAATAGCGATACATTTCATTTGGGCGGCTTTAGCGGCTAAAACTCCATTGAGGGAATCTTCCAAAGCCAAGCAATTTTGAGGAGATACGCCTAACTTTTCGGCAGTGGTAAGATAAACGCCGGGATGAGGTTTTCCCAAAGGTTCAGATTCAGCCGAATAAATAATTTCAAATGCATCAGCTATATTTAGTTTTTCGAGTGCAGCATTGATAATTTTATATGCCGATGAAGAAGCTAAGGCAATTTTGACATTTTTGGCTTTGACATAATTAATTGCATCGTTAACACCAGGTAAAGCCTTACCTTCAGTATGAATTAACTCAATTAATTTATTGACAATAGCTTCTTGTACTTGCAGCTGAGATAATTTATCCCAAGGATATTTTTTGTACCAATATTCCACAACCTCATCAATTCTCAATCCCTTAGTTTGGGTACACATGGAATGAGTGAGAATTATATCAACCTGTTTGAATATAGTTATTTCAGCTTGTTGCCATAAAGGTTCCGAATCAATCAACAAGCCATCCATATCGAAAATTACTGCTTCAATCA
>JBHJJJ010000339.1:0-5574 GCA_050042755.1 Rivularia sp. (in: cyanobacteria) | reverse complement strand
GGTGGTGGTGAATTTTTCTGGGAAGACGTTGAACGCTTACTTAAAGAAGCAAAAATTAATGCTCATTTAGCCGCACCTTCCCGACAAGCTAATGCTTTAGGGCAGTATATTTATGGAGAGGCACAATTATCTGCCAGTCGCTCTTCTAGGTCTTAAAACTGATGTTCCAATGGTCAAAAAAGGTAGTTAAATCGGTTACGTTCAATCCAGGGGTAGCGGATGAAAGCTTGTTAGATATAGTTGAAAGGCACTTGGAAAAAGAGCCTGATAAGACTTTCAGCGACCTCTGTAAAGAAGCTTTATGGCAAGCTTTGTGCGTACCGGAATCTGTACGACCAGCAGCTGGGCAACCAACGGCAACAGCAATACCAAAGCCACAATCTGAGGTGGAAGAACATATTGCTGACCTAGAAAGAAAATTCGCTGACCTTGAGAAACGTTTCTTTAATAGGGAATCAAATCGGTTGGCGACCATGGAACAACACTTGACACAGCTTAGCCAGCAAGTGTCACAGTTGGCAATGATGGTCAATCAAGGTATAGTCGTTGGACCTTCAAGTCAATCAGGGGTATCAGAAGTATTAAATAACACTTCTGTACCTACTCCTATAGTTAATACCCCTCCTGAAGAAGAGGACCCTTTAATCAGACGCATGAGCGAACTTGTGGATGATTTTTAAGGGGAAACAGGGTGTATACCTTTTGTTTTGCTGTCAAACATCCAGTCATTGCATTCAATAGAAGAATGAAAGTTTTTCTCGGCAATTGTCTTGTTGGAAATGATGTTTGACAGCTATACTTCCATATTTTATTTTCTGAATATGAAAAAAAGATTATTCAAATTTTAGGAGTTCTCTTGCTTATGCCCCAGAGATATCCCCTTGAAATAGCCGTGATGCATATTTAACGGAGGCACCGGGGCAGGCGATTTATCACAGAGATACTGGATACAACTCCATCGCCCTTGTTTTTAAACCCTGCCCCTAAATTACTCCCCTGACGGGCTTTATGATTACCTAACTAATTGAGGGAGGCACTCAGGGAGAGATTTTTATCGTAAATCGATAATCGCCATCGGAATAAGCTTCTATCCCCGACAGAGGCTTCCATTTTATAGTAATTTAGTACTAAATTACACCTAAAACTTCTATAATAGTCGGTTGAATTCACAAAAAAAACTTTAAGAGGGCACATTGGCTACAGTTATTTTTTCGGTGTAAACAAATCAATAGATCCATTGACAAAAACGTCCGAGTTGGAAGCGTTTGCGATCCTCGTGCAGTCCTATTTGGTAAATAAAATATAAAATCATTAATATTAGCACTATCGACACATTTTTTCATAGAACGATAAAAAACTTTATTTATTTTTCATAATCTTACGGAAAACTTTTTTTACCCTAATCTAGAAGGAAGTGCTAGAATCCATCGAGTAGAATTTAAAGATAGGATCTGAAGATGCCAGTTGCCAGTAAACCCATTAAGTTTGGTACGGACGGCTGGCGCGGCGTTATTGGCGATGAGTTCACTTTTGAACGTTTAGCCCTGGTTGCGCCAGTAGCCGCGCAAGTATTATTATATACATATGGAAAAATGGTAGGCAATCGTACCATCATTGTTGGTTACGATCGCCGATTCATGGCGGAAGATTTTGCTCAGTTTGTCGCGAAGACTGTGATGGATGCAGGGTTTGATGTAGTGTTGACTGAAGATTTTGCTCCAACTCCAGCTTTTAGTTGGGCAGCAAAAGATCGGAATGCTTTGGGAGCCTTGGTAATAACAGCTTCTCACAATCCGGGTAAGTATTTGGGATTGAAGGTTAAAAGTTGTTTCGGTGGATCTGTACCACCGGAAATCACGAAGGAAATTGAAAGTTTGCTCAGCAAAGAAGTGTCTTTTAATTCACCCGAAGGTAAACTGGAAACCTTTAACCCTTGGCAGAGTTATACTCAGGGATTAGAAGGTAAAGTTGATATTGCTAAGATTCGAGATGCCATAGCTTCAGGTAAACTGACTTTATTCACCGACGCAATGCATGGTGCATCTGCAGGTGGATTAACAATGCTTCTCGGCGATAAAGTTCAAGAAATTAATAGCGATCGAGATCCCTTATTTGAGGGTGGTGCACCGGAACCTTTACCGAAGTATATTTCCAAGTTCATAGATTTAATCAAAAATCATCGCCAAGCCAATCAGTCAGGTTTATCAGTGGGATTGGTGTTTGATGGAGATTGCGATCGCATTGCAGCTGTGGATGGGAACGGCAACTTTCTAAGTTCGCAAATATTGATTCCGATACTAATCGATCATTTAACTAAAAGGCGGGGGTTTACTGGCGAAATAGTTAAAACTGTCAGCGGCTCGGATTTGATACCAATGGTAGCGAAACTACACAATTTGTCTTTGTACGAAACCCCCGTAGGTTATAAGTACATCGCCGATAGAATGTTAGATGCAACTGTTTTGCTGGGTGGTGAAGAATCCGGTGGAATTGGTTATGGCAGCCATATTCCCGAAAGAGACGCTTTGCTTTCGGCATTATATGTTTTAGAAGCAATCGTTGAATCGTCCATGGATTTGGGTGAGTATTACGCTTACTTACAAAACCAAGTTAATTTTAGTTCAGCATACGATCGCATAGACTTACCTCTGTCGGGAATGGAAGCAAGAGCACGTCTTTTGGAACAATTACAAAGTGAACTACCATCGGAAATTGCAGGTAAGAAAGTGGTAGAAACTCAGACAATTGACGGTTACAAATTCCGTCTCGATGACAACAGTTGGTTAATGATTCGCTTTAGCGGCACAGAACCAGTTTTACGCTTGTACTGCGAAGCATCTACTCTTGATGAGGTACATAAAACCTTAGCTTGGGCGAAAAATTGGGCGGAGTGATAGTTACTCCTTTCACACCCAAAGATCGCGTTTATGTAGATGGGGAGATGAGAAGATGAGGAAGGGGATGGGGAGACAAGGGGACAAAGGGAAATATTAACTCCTAATTACTCACTCCTCACTCCTAACCTTTTAGCTCTTACGTTTTACTTATGCAACTATTTGTAGCCACATCAAATCCAGGTAAATTAAAAGAACTGCAAAAATACCTTGCGGATTTGGGTTGGGAATTAGTTCTCAAGCCCCAAGAATTAGAAATTGAAGAAACTGGCGACACTTTCGCCAAGAATGCTTGTCTAAAAGCTTCGAGCGTTGCAATTGCTACTAATAATTGGGCAATAGCAGATGACTCTGGTTTGCAAGTAGATGCATTAAATGGGGCACCGGGGGTTTACTCAGCACGTTATGGTGCTACCGATAGCGAACGTATTAGCAGGTTATTAAAAGAATTGGGAGACGAAACCAATAGAGTGGCACAATTTGCTTGTGCGATCGCTATTGCTCGTCCTGATGGTACTATTGTTCTAGAATCTGAAGGTATTTGTCGCGGTGAAATTCTTCGTGAAACTCGCGGTAATGGAGGTTTCGGCTACGATCCAGTTTTTTACGTTCGGGATTCGCAATTAACCTTTGCCGAGATGACTCCAGAGGAGAAGCGCTCTATTAGTCATCGAGGCAAAGCACTTGCAGGTTTACTTCCTCAGTTAAAGAAATTAAAACCATAAAAAAAATGAAGTGTAAAGAATGAAGAATGAATTTACAACGCTTCAAACGTCATGCTTCAAACTTCATACTTTACTTACACTGCTTCTGTATTCTTTTCTCCTGTACGAATCCGCACCACTTGTTCTACTGGCGAAATAAAAATCTTGCCATCGCCGATTTCGCCAGTACGAGCGGCAGAAATAATCTTATCTACTACCATATCGACTTGAGCGTCTTCTATGACGATTTCTACCTTAAGTTTTTGCAGAAATTCGACGGTGTACTCAGAACCGCGATAACGTTCGGTTTGTCCCTTTTGTCGTCCAAATCCGCGTACTTCGGAAACTGTCATACCAACTATACCGGCATTGACTAAAGCAATTTTCACTTCATCTAACTTAAAGGGGCGGATAATTGCTTCTACTTTCTTCATTTTTATATCTCCTTGCTTTTATTAGCTTTATCTATCTAACCAGATCCCCAGTCTTTGACGGTAACTGGCAAACTACTATCAATTAATATGTACCATTTGCTAGATGCAAAAAATAATAATGCAACTATTTATCAAGCAATTATGAGTATGCGGGCGGAATCATTAATAAATGTGCTAATCGCTAAAACTGGATTTGTTGACAAGGGTTTAACCAAGAGTCTCTTGTTGATTATCTTCCTTAAAAGTTGCATTCGGATACCCCAAATGATTGTTTTTACCGATTTGTTTCAGCGGGGATTGAGTTAAAACAAGAAGATAAAATTAGTTATGACTAACTAGGTTGGCGTTAAAAATAATAATGCCAGGTAAGGGAGTAGGGAATAGAAGTGAGGATTTGAAGGGAATTAACATTCTGTAACATAGCTCGGTTTATTTGTGCCGACTTACTTACACGTATTAATTTTATCTGGCGATAGGAATTAATTATAATTAATCAGGCATAGAATAAATAAGTTTCTCAGGCTTAATCTCCAATTTTCATGGGAAATAGAGCAGATACAGCTTAGTATCCGGTTACTATACAATTATGGTAATCGGCTTGCTTTATAGCTTTTAGAATCAATCCCAACTCTAAAAATCAAAATTCTCAAGCACAAAATTTAAAATATTAAATTTAATTCTGGCTGCGTGTGTGATTCTCTAAAAGAGGGCGTACAACCACATAACCCGCGCCAAAACCCATCAGAATAATTAGAACAATTGCAAAAATTAACCACCAACCCCTGACTTGTGAAACTTCTGAAGAGTCAGTGTAATAATAGTTTGCAACTTCATCCTCAATAAATACTTGTTCTGGTATGGGTTCTATAAATTCAGTTACTTGAGTAGGGACTGGTGGCGATATACGTCGGCGTTTGACTCGTTTTGGCGGTACGTTTTGACGTTTTTGTTGTGGTGCCCTTTTCCTCTGGTTTGCTTCCACCGATCTTTGATTAAAAGAATCATAAGAGGTGCTATTGTGAGGAATATTTACTTCGGAATTAGCTATATTTTGTAGGTGTAAAACAGCATTAACGGTTTTGGCGATTTCTTGACGAAGTACTTGATTTTCTTGTGCTAAATGTTCATTTTGAACATTAAGTTGATGTATTCCTGCTTGAGTTGCTTGTAATTCTGCTGCTAGTTGGCGGTATACACTTAGCGGTACGGAAGCCTCCGAATAAGCTTGGTTTGCTGGTGTTTGTGATTGATTATAGACAGAATCTGTAATTGTTCGCATATGTACTGAGTATCAAAAATGAGTGGAATTATGGTTTCTTACAACAATTATCTGTAAGTATTAAAAAAACAACATACATACCTGAGAATAATATAAGAAAGCGTTAAATAAACAACTTAATTTGTTTACCGATCGTTACAACTAACCACAACAGTAAACTTATCACTAAAAAACCAATTTGACCGGTATAAAGGTGACATTTGTCACCTTACAAGTAACTATGCAAAACAATTTTAAAGAAAAGATGGATTATTTTGTAACAA
>JBHJJJ010000338.1:0-8490 GCA_050042755.1 Rivularia sp. (in: cyanobacteria) | reverse complement strand
GATGAATATAAGCCTTGGCATTTTTGGGATTCATTTCTATAGCTTTTTCGTAGTCTTCATAAGCTTGTTTGGGATATCCCAAATCATTGAAAACATCTGCACGAGCTACATAAGCTTCAACAAATTTTGCATCTAATTCAATTGCTTTAGTAAAATCTTTATTTGCGGCATTTTTTTCATTCAGTGCGTAACGAGTTTTACCGCGCTCGTAATAAGCTGCTGTATGATTAGGATTGTTTTTGATATCTGAATCAAAATCGGAGATTGCTTTTATCTTATTTCCTATTTCACGATGAATCATTCCCCGCTGAAAGTAAGCCAAAGCAAATTTTGGTTCGATTTCAATTGCTTTATTAAAATCAGCGATCGCTTTACTATTTTCTCTGATTTGGTAACGAGCAAGTCCCCTCCCATAATGAGCACTTGCATATTCAGGATTTAGTTTAATTGTTTGGTTATAATCTACGATTGCACCATTGTATTCTCCGACAGAATAAAGACTAAATGCTCTATCGTAATAAGCATTAGCATCTTTAGGATTATGACGAATTGCTGCACTAGAATCTTGTTGGGATTTTTCGTAGTTTCCTAAACGATAATGAGCATCTCCTCGAGAATTATAAGCTGAGGAATATTCTGGATTTATATTAATAGCTTGGGAAAATAATTTAATTGCTTGTTTGTATTCAGCTTTCTCGTAGTTTGCTATTCCTTGCTGATATAGTTGTCTGGCGTAATTAAAATTTCTTGGCGATAAGAAAAACCAACTTGCTGCACCAATTACAATAAAGCTACCTATTCCGGCTACTAATTTAGAATTTCCTGATAAATGTTGATATACTAGATTTGACTCTGGTTGATTAATTTCTTTTAAATCGTTTAATACTTCTTTTGCTGACTGATAGCGCTTTTGATAATTTAAATGCACCATTTTATCAATAATTTTAACAAATTTGGGATTAACTTTATAGCCGCGGGGGTGCCAAATTATTTTTTCGGCAGTTGCCTTTCTGTGACTTTTTTGTGTTGTTATTTGACTTGCTGGTAAACCCGTTAGCGCTTCAATCGCAATCATGCCCAAACTGTAGATATCGCTATTCAATTGAGGATTACCATGAACTTGTTCTATAGGCATGTATTCCGAAGAACTAACAACGTTCGATACTGCTTCTTGAGGCGCACCAAAGTCTGTTAAAACTAGTTTACCGTCCGATTGTCGGCGAATTATATTTGCTGGTTTGAGATTGCTATGACTCATCCCGCGACTATGTATAAATACTAATATTTCTAATACTTCTAATAATATATTCAGTACTTGTGACGAACTTAAAGTTTTTCCCGGAAATATCTCTTTATTTAAAGGTAGACCGGCAATATATTCTCTGACTAAATAAAAGTTTTTATTCTTTTCAAAAAAAGTAATTAATTTCTGAATTTTATCGTATTGTTGTGCTAGATTATCTAAAGGTTTTGTCTCCGTCTCTAACACGTTATAAGAGATTTTTAACAGTTGAGGATCTTTACTAGGTGGAAGAAATTGCTTAATTACATATTGATTAACATTCGATTCACTGGTATCTTCTCCAAGGTAACTTCTCCCCCCTGGAGTACCGTTTAGTAATTCAATTATTCGGTAGCATTCGACCATAATGTTATTCATCATAGATGACTTAACTTGTATAGACAACTTTGCCATCTTAATTTAAGACGATTTATGAAGAAAGCAAACTGCACTTCCTTTTTAAACATAAAATAATTGAATATATATGCATTAAAAAAAATTATACGTTGTCAACACACTGATTAAAATTGCAATCTTTTCGCAATAAAATTGGTGATTTTAATCGGCATAACCATCCGATATAAGTTGTAATATTTGAGGTATTGAGAAACCCAGTTCATTCTCTTACTAATTATTTAACTATATCTTTGACAGATATTAATATCAATTTTTTTTGATTGTTCTTGCGATGCATTTATAATATTTGGTGGCGCAGGAAGTACATCTGTGAAGTAGAAAATTTTCTGAACAAACTTCTTTTCGATTCTAAAAATATATCAAGCCTGTATTTCTGTCAGGGATGAGATGTAAGTGTAAAATCCTTAACTTTTTCTTCGGGATGTGGTGGTAGCAAAATTTAAAAGCCAAAATAGAATATAGGGGCTTTGCCCGATATTTTATATGGAGAGTGCTATCAGTGGTATTACAGGTTGAAAAAGACATCTACGAAGAGAAAACACAAGAAATTGCTAGGCAATTGTTAAGTACAACCGGGGAAAATCGTTCTTTATTTTCAGCATTGCGCGACCAAATGCGTCCTGATGATAAGTTATTAGCATGGGCAATGAGTAATCCTGGTTTGAGAGTGCAGTTATTTAGGTTTATCGATACTCTCCCAGCTTTAAGAAGTAACCCGGAAATTGCAGCACATTTACAGGAATATCTTGGTGATGAATCGGTGGAATTGCCTTCAGCATTGAAGGGAATGTTAAACTTTGCCAATCCCGATTCCATGCCAGGGAAAGTCGCTGCTACAACAGTTTCTAAAAGTGTAGAAACCTTAGCTCATCGATATATCGCTGGCGAAAGTATCAAGCAAGTATTGAAAAGTATTGAAAGACTGCGTAAAGAAAAGATGGCTTTCACCGTGGATTTATTGGGTGAAGCGGTGATAACGGAAGTTGAAGCCGAGTCTTATTTACGAAAATATATGGAATTGATATCACAATTAGCTGAAGCTTCCAAGAATTGGAAGACTGTGCCGTTAATTGATGAAGCTGATGGGGAAGCTTTATCGAAGGTACAGGTTTCGGTAAAATTGACGGCGTTTTATTCCCAGTTCGATCCGTTGGATGATAAAGGTAGTGAAGAGAAAGTAACTTCCCATATTCGTACTTTGTTGCGTCATGCCAAGGATTTGGGTGTAGCCATCCACTTCGACATGGAGCAATATATTTACAAAGATCTTACCTTGAATATTTTGAAGAAACTCTTGATGGAAGAAGAGTTTAAAGAGCGTAAAGATATTGGCATGACAATTCAAGCTTATTTACGCGATAGTGAATCAGACACGAAAAGCTTGATTGAATGGGCAAAACAGCGCGGCAATCCCATTACAATTCGTTTGGTAAAAGGCGCTTATTGGGATCAAGAGACTATTAAAGCAGAACAAAAACATTGGCAGCAACCAGTTTACAACGATAAAGCCGCCACCGATATTAACTTTGAAAAGATAACTCAATTATTGTTAGAAAATCATCAATATATATATGCTGCCATAGGAAGTCATAATGTCAGATCCCAAGCAAAAGCGATAGCAATTGCACAAAGTTTAAAGGTACCCCAGCGCAGTTTTGAAATGCAAGTCCTTTACGGCATGGGGGATAAAATTGCCAAATCTTTGGTAGACAAGGGTTATAGAGTGCGGGTTTATTGCCCTTACGGCGAATTATTACCGGGAATGGCTTACTTAATTCGCCGCTTATTGGAGAATACTGCCAATTCTTCCTTCCTACGGCAAAATATGGAAAATCGTCCCATCGAAGAATTAATTTCCCCTCCCGTCATCAAAGACGAGCTAGAAACTTCTTCCCCCTCTACCCCCTCCCCCCTCTCCTTCCATCCAGCTGCCGATAGCGATTACGCAGAATCAGAATTGAGAAAGAAATCTCAAGCTGCTTTTCAAACTGTTAAACAACAGCTTGGGAAAACTTATTTACCTTTAATTAATGGGGAGTACGTAGAAACTGAAGATAAAGTTGATTCGGTTAATCCCTCAAATTATTCTCAGGTGGTAGGGAAAATTGGATTAATTAATATCGAACAAGCTGAAACGGCAATGCAAGCGGCGAAAACAGCCTTCAAAACTTGGCGTAAAACATCCGCAAAACAACGCGCTGATATATTACGCAAAGCTGCCGATTTAATGGAGCAACGTCGTGCCGAATTATCAGCGATTATCGTTTTAGAAGTTGGTAAACCAGTGCGGGAAGCCGATGCCGAAGTCAGCGAAGGAATAGATTTTTGTCGCTACTACGCTGCCGAAATGGAACGGTTAGATGAAGGTTACAACTATGACGTAGCTGGAGAAAATAATCGTTATATTTACCAACCACGGGGAATAGCCGTAGTCATTTCACCTTGGAATTTCCCATTTGCGATCGCAACTGGTATGACTGTCGCAACTTTGGTTGCGGGAAATTGTACTTTACTCAAACCTGCGGAAAATTCTGCGGTAATTGCAGCAAAAATCACCGAAGTTTTGGTAGATGCCGGAATACCAAAAGGTGTATTTCAATATGTCCCCGGAAAGGGTTCCGTTGTCGGCTCGTACTTAGTAAATCATATAGACACGCACGTAATTGTGTTTACAGGATCTCAGGAAGTAGGTTGTAAAATTTACGCAGACGCAGCAATTTTACAACCCGGTCAAAAGCACATGAAACGGGTAATTGCCGAAATGGGAGGCAAAAATGGAATAATAATTGATGAAAGTGCAGATTTAGACCAAGCTGTTGTCGGTGTAGTGCAGTCAGCATTTGGTTACAGCGGACAAAAATGTTCTGCTTGTTCGAGAGTAATAGTAGTAGAAAGCGTTTATGATAGTTTTATCGAACGGTTTGTAGAAGCCACAAAATCCCTTAACATTGGAGAAGCTGAATTACCCAGTACTCAAGTAGGACCTGTAATTGATGAGAAATCTCAATCGAGAATCCGCGAGTATATCGAAAAGGGTGAAGCAGAAGCAGAAGTTGCGCTAGAAATGTCAGCACCGGAAAACGGATATTTTATCGGTCCGGTAATCTTGACAAATGTGCCACCTGATGGAATAATAGCCCAGGAAGAAATCTTTGGTCCTGTAGTCGCAGTAATTAAGGTAAAAGATTTTCAGGAAGCCTTAGAAGTTGCGAACAATACTAATTATGCCTTAACCGGTGGACTTTATTCTCGAACACCTTCTCATATTGAAAAAGCACAGTCAGAATTTGAAGTAGGGAACTTGTATATTAATCGTAATACTACAGGTGCGATCGTTTCCCGGCAACCTTTCGGTGGTTTTAAGCTTTCTGGAGTTGGTTCCAAGGCAGGAGGTCCTGATTATCTGTTACAGTTTTTAGAACCCCGTACTATAACTGAAAACATTCAGCGTCAAGGTTTTGCGCCGATTGAAGGAGCGGAGTAGTTGCGTGAGGTGATTTAGGATTTTCGTTTGGAAAGGATATTGATAACATAAAGCGCAAAGTAGAAATTGCTTTGCGTTTTTTATATGTAGAGGCGTAGCAATGCTACGTCTCCAGTAATGGTTTTAACGCAGAGGAGCGCGAAGGAAACGCAGAGGGGCGCAGAGGAAGAGGAAAAGAGAGAGAAAAAAATCTGCCCAAAGCCTTTCCTAGTCTACTTTAAGTGGACTTTGTCTTCTCGCGATTCCCATTTATTCCAAGGTGATTGTGAATTAATTTCAGGGCTGCGTATATGTTAGCGAAGCGTGGCGTTAGCCATAGTACGTTAAAACGTACTAAAAGTCATAGCTAGTCTACTTAAGTAGACTTTGTTTTTGAGCCTGGGAATTTATTCCAAGGCGGTTTTTGAGAATGGTACAGAATATCAGAGAAACAGATTTTTGAGGAAATCGTCAAATTTTTACTGTAGATTTCCCTATAAAATACCTTAGCTCGTATCCTATTCCTGCAAAAAAATACTATGTATGGTATTTTACTCACAATCAATACTAAATAAGATAAAAATACTCAAATAAATATGGCAATAGAATTAACAGCAACCAAGATTATCGAACTTGCCTTTGGTGGAATCATACAAGGTGCTGTGGGCAAAGTTACGGAAATGGGAGTAGGTGAGCTAGTTAAAAGATTACAAGATAAAATTCGGCGTAAGTTTCAAGGAAACCCAGATGCAACAAAAGCAATAAAAGCTGTTGAAAAAGGTTCAGAAGCTGATTTACCAGAGGCTGCTAGATATTTAAATGCTTTCATGACACTTGAGCCTGCATTTGCTCAAGAAGTTAGAATTCTGGCGCAACAAATTAACCAAAGTAAGCATGAAGAAACAACAACTATGAATCAGAATAACCTCGACAATGCTAAAGGTTATCAAGTTAGTGCTAACGAAATTGAACACATTGGTGATGTAATTAATCCTGGCTGAAGCAAGTTACTTGAAAAATCAGCATGAATCAAAATAACCACCATAATAGTAAAGGTTATCAAATTGAAGCCGATAAAGTAGGACATATCGGCGATAAGATATACTGTTCAGATAGAATCCAGCAAAATCTACTTAACCTTAATGATATGCGCCCTAGTTTAGACTATTGGGTAGGGCGCATAAAAGAGATTGAAAGCATCCGGGAATGGCTGGCGGATGATAAAATCCGTTTGATTGGCATTGCTGGTTTGGGTGGTTGTGGTAAATCAACTCTCGCTGTCAAAATTTACGAACATGAAAGCAGCGAGTTTGAAAATAAATTTTGGGTTGATGTCTCCCGACGAGGAATTACTTTTAGCGAGTTAGCGCAAAGAATTTTATTACAGTTGGAGATACCAAGAAAAGATTTAGAAGATATTTCAGAGTCGGATTTTGTAGATAAGTTAGTAAATTATCTACGAGAAACAAAATATTTACTCATTATTGATAATTTAGAAAGTTTGTTCAAAGAAAATGGGCAATGGTTGGATGATAATTACCAAAAATTTTTCAAAGCATGGTTTGACTTTGGTGGTACAAGCAAAATTTTGGTGACGACGAGGGAGCGTCCAAAATTATCAGAAATCAAAACTAAATGGCTGCATTTATCAGGTTTACAAGCAACAGAAGGCGTTTCGCTGTTAAAAAGTTTAGAAATCATTGGTAATGATGCACAATTAGAAGAATTAGTCGAGAAAGCCTATGGTTACCCCCTAATACTCAAATTTATCGCCGGCTTTTTACGAGAAGAAGAAGAGTTACATCCAGAAATTAGCTATTTGCAAAAATATAATTTAGCTGATGTTTCTCAGTTATTGACTGACGACAAACTAAAAGGAGATCACAGAGGAATTGAAACTGTGATGCGCCAAGTTTTTGATGCTAGTTTTAATCGTTTGAGTACGAAATTACAAAGATTACTGTTAAATGTCAGCGTTTATCGGATACCTTTTAATATTGCCGCAGCATCAGCACAATTACCCGATGAAGAGGTTTCAGAACAAGAATTGCGGCAAATAGTTAGGCGTTCATTGTTACAAGAAGAACGAGACGAAGATGGCGAGAAGCGTTTTAAATTTCATCCTTTGATTTTGGAATATATAAAGACAAAATCTGATGATTTCACACAGGCGCAAAAAATAGCTCTTGAATATTAAGAATCAAATGATGAAGTACCAGCATTAGAAGTTTTTTATCACCATTTAGAACTCAAGCAGTATGAACAAGCCTTTTACTTATTAAATTATTTGCGTGAATCACTCAAAAGTGTTGGTCAAAATTCGCTTGTGGTTGAGTTATACGAAGAATTACTGCAAAAATGGCGACCAGTTTCACAAGAGAATAACTCGGAAATAGCATGGGCATTGACACATTTAGGAAATGCTTATGATTCATTGAAGCAATATGAAAAAGCGATTGATTGAAATAATAACTCGCTAGAGATATTTAAAGAAATTAAAGAACAAAATGGAGAAGCTAGTGCTTTAACGCATATAGCTCAGGCTTACAACTCTTTGGGAGAATCTCAGCGAGCCATTGAATATTTTCGAGAAACGCTGAAAACTTTTCAAGAGATAGGTGAGCGTCATAATGAAGCTGTTGTTTTGGGTAGTTTAGGTAGTGCTTATAAATCCTTAAAAGAATACCAAAAAGGTATTGATTACTATCAACAGTCACTAGCTATTACACGTGAAATTAGCGATCGCTCTGGTGAAGCCACTTCTCTGAATAATTTAGGTAATGTTTATGCTTCCTTAGAAGAATACGAAAAAGCGATTGATTACTATCAACAGTCGCTGGCTATTAGACGTGAAATTGGCGAACGCTCTGGTGAAGCGGATTCACTGAATAATTTAGTCTTTACTTATGCTTCCTTATAAGAATTCGAAAAAGCGATTGATAACTGTCAACAGTCACTGGCTATTAGACGTGAAATTGGCGATCGCAATGGTGAAGCAGATTCTCTTAATAATTTAGGTTTGTCTTACTCTTCCTTATAACAATACCAAAAAGCAATAGATAACCACGAACAGTCACTGACTATTAAACGTGAAATTGGCGATAAGCTTAGTGAAGCAAAAACCTTACAACTCTTAGCACAAGTTTATCATCAAATTGGCAATCCAAAAAAAGGTTATATCACAGCATTTCAAGCACAACAGATTTTACAAGAAACAGAAACACCCATTGAAGAATGGATTATCCCCAAGTGGCAGAAATCAGTAATTAAATTTGCTCAAGGTGGCAAAGGAAAATTGATTTTATGTTTCATTTTCGGAGTTATTGCT
>JBHJJJ010000337.1:0-18554 GCA_050042755.1 Rivularia sp. (in: cyanobacteria) | reverse complement strand
TAAGAGTAAGAAGTAAGAAGTAAGAAGTAAGAAGTAAGAAGTTAGGAGTTAGGAGTTTTGCCTTTTACGTTGGAGAAGAAGGGGGGGGGGGGGGGGGGGGGGGGGGGGGGGAGGGGGAGGGGGGGGGGGGGGGGGGGGAGGGGGGGGGGGGGAGGGGGGGGAGGGGGGAGAGGGGGAGATGGGGAGATGGGGAGAAGTTAAAAGTCAAAACTCCTAACTCCTAACTTCTAACTTCTAACTTCTAACTTCTAACTTCTAACTTCTTACTCTTAACTCCGCGAGCTCTTAACTCCGCGAGCTCAATAACAGACGTAGCACTGCGGAAGTCTCTACAACTGCTCTCCATTCCCTAACAAAAAGTGATTGAGAACTGAAAATGTTAAATCATAAAGAATTAAATCCTTCTTTTTATACGTCACTGTTGGTGGGATTGGCAGGGGTTGTAATTGGTGTAGCTGTAGGGTTTGGGGCTGGTGCGATACCTATTTATATTGGTTTGCTTTTGGGTGTAGTAGCAGTACTGGTGTTCTTTTTCGCTCGATTTGAGCAAGCAGTATTCACTTTATTAGTTTTACGTAGTTCCCTCGATCCTTTTTCTGCACAACAAGTACCCGCTGCTTTTGCGGTTGGATTAGATGGGCTGATAATACTTTATGTAATAGTTCAAATCTTATTAAGACGAAAGATTAATACGGATAAATTTTTCTGGTTTTTTGCAGGATGGGTTGCATTTTTAGGGATATGGGTAGCGCTACCAGTATTTGGTTGGGGATTATTAGGAAAAGCCTATTTAATAGACGGTATTCGAGAATGGGTACGGATATTTTCCTGGTTGATGGTTTATCTGCTAGTAATGCAGTTAAAAGGAAGAGTTCATCCGCAAAAAGCGATTTCTACCTTATTTTTTAGCACATTGGTACCGGTGACTGTTGGATTATTACAGCTATTCACACCTTCGCTTCTTCCTCCCGTGCTTGCTTGTAATTGTATTAATTCAACAATTGGTCATCCTAGCGCTTTTGGAAGCTTTTTATTTCTATTTATTTGCTTAACTCTGTGGAAATTAGGTCATGCACGTAACCGCTGGTTATGGATGATGTTATTAGGTTTAATAGCCTTTTTAATGGTAATGACTCGCTCGTTAACCAGCTTATTCATGTTTACCATATTTATTATTGCTTTGATTTCACCTAAATTAAACCTTTTAAGATTAATTGGAGGGGTCTTATTTATTGTAGTTGTATTTTATGTATTTGCGAGTACTGAATTCGGGAATGAAAAGCTCAATGCACTTTTAGAAACTCCACTATTTAATCAAGACTTAGATATATCGCGAACAATATTATTAGCATTTGGGGATGGAAACAGTGCAAATTGGCGAATTGCCCAATGGAGTTTTTTGATAGATGCTTGGAAACAATCACCGATTTTAGGATATGGATTGGGTACAAGTAAATATATAACTTATTATCAAAACTATGCTCATAACGATTATCTGCGGTTTTTAGCAGAAGGAGGAATTATCGGATTAATTGGTTTTTTAGTATTCTTAGGAGTGAAAATGCTTCGTTTAATTAAATGTTTGCTGAATTCTCCTTTACTAAGTCCACGCCGCAGACTATCTTTTATTATGATAGCTATTTTTGTGGCAATGCTTGTGGGAATGGCTACTGATAATGTTTGGACTCATACAACTTTGTTTTTCTACTGGTATTTGTTGTTTGCGGTATTAGGTTGGGAAGCAAAATATTGGAAAATGGAGAGGAATTAGGAGTTGGGAGTTAGGAGTTAAGAATCAATTATTTCCACCCCCTCTACCCCACGCCAGTTGCTACAACCGTCGTGTTCCTCGGCAACGCACTGGCTCCTCTACCTCTATTCTTGATTACAAAAATATAGACTGTGCGCAGGAGTTTATCATATGTCTTTCGCTTACAAAGTATCTGGCTGGAATCGCAAACGTAAATGGGAATCTTTTATCCGAGAAATTCAACCTACTGCTGAAAATAATATTTTAGATATTGGTTTCAGTGAAGAAGAATATAGCGATACAGATAACTTCTTAGAGAAACATTATCCTCATACCGAAAAGATAACAGCTTTATGTTTAGAGACACCTGAAGCATTTCTTCACGCTAGAAAAGATGCTGATTTTCAAGTACCAGAATCAGCAATTGCAGTCAAAAAGAAACAAGCTTCAAAACGATATCCACAGTTAGAAATCGTGACATATAACGGTAAGACTTTTCCAATTAGCAATAAAGAATTTGATATTTGTTGGTCAAATGCGGTTTTAGAGCATGTGGGTGATGTAGAAGAACAAATATGTTTTTTGAAGGAGATTAAAAGAGTAGCAAAAAGAGGATTTATTACGACTCCAAATAGATATTTTCCTATTGAAGTCCATACACGTATACCGCTATTACATTTTTTGCCGAAGAAAGTCTTTGACCGTTTTTTGCACTTTATTGGTAAAGCATGGGCTGCTGACGAATATATGTATTTGTTGTCATTAAGTGACTTGTGTAAAAGACTAAAAGCTGCGGGTATTACTAAATATAAAATCATTAAAAATAGATTGCTATTTTTCACCCTTGATTTTGTGGTTGTATTTGAGGATGAGTAAAAAATAAAAAGAGGTAAATTCTGTGGGTATATCGCACTCTATTTTGGCATACACAAAGCGGAACGTCTCCGACTTATCACAATCTCAGACTGTCGAAAAATCGAAAGAAATAACGTAAAAATGTTTTGACTTAATTTAAGTAGGAAAAATATCATGACAAAAGTTTCCGTAATTATACCTGCTTATAATGCAATGACCTATCTTCCCAAAACGGTAGAGAGTGTGTTGAAGCAAACCTTCACTGATTTTGATGTAATCATAGTCAATGATGGTAGTTCCGATAGCATAGAACAATGGGCAAATACAATTACAGATAATCGAGTCAAGCTAGTTTCTCAAAAAAATCAAGGTGCTGCTGCCGCAAGAAATACTGGAATTGCTCATGCTAAAGGGGAATATATTGCATTTGTCGATTCTGACGATCTTTGGGAACCAAGCAAGCTAGAAAAACAAGTATATTGTTTAGACGATAATCCAGATGTTGGTTTGGTCTATGTATGGGTAGCATCAATCGATGCAAAAGGCAACGATCTAGGAAAAATATATAGCAATCATTCAGAAGGTAATGTATGGAAAAAAATGCTGCAAGGTAATATTGTATGGTCTGGTAGTGCAGCAATGGTACGTCGCGATTGTTTTGAAAAACTAGGAGTTTTCGACCAAAATTTAAGATTTGCAGAAGACTGGGAAATGTGGATTAGGATTGCGAGGAATTATTCTTTCGCAGCGATTAAAGAACCTTTAGTTTATTATCGTCATCATCCAAATAATAAATCCCAACACTATATCAAGAAGATAGACAATTTTCGCCTGATAATTGAAAAGTCTTTTGAATCAGTTCCCTTTGAACTTTTATATTTACGAAATAAAAGTTATAGCGCTGTTAATTTTTTATTTGCCTGGAAATGTATTCAAAATCAAGCACCGGATTGCAATAAAGCAGAATATTTTCGCGCTCAAGCTTTTAAGCACGATCCTCTACTAATTTTTTCTAGAGAAAACTTTCGTTTAACTATAGCTATATTTTTGATGCGCTGGTTTGGAAATAATGGCTATATTCAAGTTCTAAAGCAGTTAAAGGTCGTGCGGCAGTTTATTGGTAGTTTCACTAGATAGGAAATCGAAAATAGTTTAAAGGGTTAAACTATTAACTCGGGTTTACACACCTATAGCCTCTAATAATTCAACTTTATCAGTTACTAATTTATCTAGAAATTGAAGTAATAGCAGAGATTTATAATCTGCTTAAGGCATAAGCATAGGAGTTAATGAAAAAAATATTTCCCAAGGTAAATAATCAAAAATACTTTTGTACCGACCATTTAAAAAAAGACCTAAAAGGTCGTTCAGTTCGTGGTGGCGCAATTACAATAGCCGCTCAGGCTAGTAAATTTATTTTACAGATGGGTTCCACTGTTATCTTGGCACGTTTGCTTGCCCCTGAAGATTTCGGTTTAATTGGCATGGTGGCGGTGGTTATTGGTTTTGCCGGTTTATTTAAAGACTTAGGTCTTTCCACAGCGACAATCCAAAAGGCACAAATCGATCACGAACAGGTTAGCACCTTATTTTGGATTAACTTTGCCATCAGTTGCGCCACCGCATTAGTAGTTGCAGTATCCTCACCCTTTGTTGCCTGGTTTTATGGTGAACCACGCTTAACTTGGATTACTCTTGCTTTAACAAGTAGCTTTATTTTTGGTGGCTTAACTGTGCAACACCAAGCATTGCTGCGAAGGCAGATGAATTTTACTAGCCTCGCCAAAATTGAAGTTATATCAATGTCCATCGGCGTACTCGGTGCTATTGTATCTGCTTGGTATGGAGGTGGTTACTGGGCACTAGTAATCATGCAATTAGCAATTGCGGTTACTAACGCTATCGGGGTTTGGATTGCCTGTAAATGGCGGCCTTCTTTACCCGTGCAAAATTCTAATATTCGTTCAATGCTAGCCTTTGGAGGCAATCTGACTGGTTTTAATATTGTCAACTTTTTCTCTCGAAACTTAGACAATGTACTAATTGGCCAGTATTGGGGTGCGCAACAACTGGGTTTTTATGCTCAAGCTTACAAATTGGTGCTTTTGCCAATTGTGCAAATCAACACTCCAATTACAAGTGTGGCTCTTCCGGCGCTTAGTAGTCTCCAAGCTGAACCTCAGAAGTATTGCAGGTATTATTACAAGGCGATTCTGTTGATAAGCGCTTTAGGGATGCCGATAATTGGTTTTCTATTTGCTTGTGCCGATAAAGTAATCCTTATGCTCCTTGGAGAACAGTGGTTAGGTGTAGTACCCATTTTTCAGTTTCTCATGCCAGCCGCTTTTAATGCCACAATTGGTGTGGGCATAGGATGGGTTTATCAATCTCTGGGTAGGGTTGATCGTCAATTACGCTGGGGAGTAGTTGCCTCAATTCTCAATATAATTTTCTTCGTTATCGGTGTTCGCTGGGGAGCTATTGGTGTAGCTGCTGCCTATGGATTATCACGACCACTTTTTCTAGTAGCTGGATTTACTTATTGTTACAAAGGAACACCACTACGATTGACGGAATTAGCAAAAACTCTATTTTTACCAGCTTTTGCCTCTATCGGTGCGGCGATTGCATTAATTGGAATCGATCGGTTACTTGCATTTGGTTTAAATAATGCGATCGCGTTGGTTATAGATTTGATTTTGTACAGTCTGCTTTACTTTGGAATATGGATAGTTATTCCTAATGGGAAACATACTTTATTGGAAATACTGCAAATCATAAAAGCTCTGAAACAAAAACGAGAAAAAATTTAAGATCTATATGTAGTCAAAATAGTATATTAAGAATATTTGTGTAGATTAATTTATTTGTATAACTAAATAATTAGTAATTCTTATGATTGATGAAGTTTTAAATCAGTACCGCCATATTTTTCGGAGTTTAGAGAAATTACCACAAGCAGCCTTAGAAGTAGGTGCCCTACCAACTCGACACGGAATTCTTACTTGTGATGAACTCAAACAAGTACCTAAAAAGATGGGAATTAACTTGCAAGAATCTGGTTCATTTGCTGGAGTGGAAGTTATAACTGGCGATGCTAGATCTATGCCTTTTGAGGATAACTCCTTTGACTTAATTGTTTCCTCTTCAACACTTGAACATATCCCTGATTTCTGGCTGGCTTGCAATGAAATTAAACGCGTGCTTGCTCCAGGGGGAATTTTAATTATTAACGCACCAGGATTAATTGAAAAACCTTCAGGTAATAGGATTAGAAGGATTGCGTCAATATTTAAGTTACCAGATCTCATTAAACGTACAACAATGACATTTCCTATTCATGACGCACCACATGATTATTATAGATTTACAATACATTCATTCAGGGATGTAATTATGCAGGGGCTTTCGGATGTCAAAATATGGAGTATGATGAGTCCTCCTCGAATATTTGCTACAGGAATTAAAAAATAGAAAATAAATTTGTAATATACTAGTACTTAATTATAAAAATGCTACAAAAAGTAATTAACAAATTCAAGCTTTATAATTTGTCAGCGAAACTTTCTCAAATATCACGTAAAGTTCAGCAGAACCATTGGACATATCTTTCCTGTGAGAAAATTATCAACCTTGAAGAATGTCTAGAAGACCTCAAAAAAAATTCTGTATCCGGGATTTTTCTAGAAGCAGGTATTGCTTTGGGAGGTTCGGCAATTATTATTGCTAGTATGATGCCGGAAAATGCAAATTTTCGCGGATATGATGTCTTCAAGATGATCCCTCCCCCTTCTGATGAAGATGATCAAAAAAGCAAAGCAAGATATGAAATCATTAAAAAGGGTGAATCAAAAGGTATAGGTGGTAAAGATATTTACTATGGTTATATAGACAATTTATATGAACAAGTAGTGAAAAATTTTGAATCTTTAGCTCTAAGGGTAGATGGGAAAAAAATATCCTTACATAAAGGTTTATTTGAGAACACAATGTATTTTACATCGACAGATAGTATTGCCTTTGCACATATAGACTGCGATTGGTATGAGCCAGTTCGTCTATGTCTAGAAAGAATTTATCCACTTTTAAGTATTCAAGGATATTTAGTTCTTGATGACTATTATGACTATGGTGGATGTCAAAAAGCAGTTGATGAATTTTTAAAAAATCATTCAGATATAGTAATTGTCAAAAGTGATTCTAACTTAGTTTTGCAGAGAATATCCGCTTAAATTTAATACTTGATATGAACCTGAATAAACATAGTGAAACATGAAAATACTAGTAACTAATACAGTTGCTCTCAATGGAGGAGATGCAGCAATTCTTCTATCAATTATTAATCTGCTAAAAGGTGAATTTGGTCAAGATACTGAATTTATTGTTTACGATAGCCAGCCAGAAATTGCGAAACGCTATTATCCTCAATTAAATTTTAGAAAATTAATTTATCAAATGCAAACAGAAACTCCTACTATGAAATATTTAGGAGATTCATTTATAAGTCGTGCTTTAAGACTTTTCTTCAAAAAGATATTGCAGTTTTTTTTAAGTATTAATCCACCTCGCTTCTATTTTGCTGCCTGGTGTTGGCAACATAAATTTAATTGGATTACGAAGCTACTACTAGATAATCATGAATTACAAGATATCGAAAATTATAGTTCTGCCGATTTAATTGTAAGTACAGGTGGTACATATTTAGTTGAAAATTATCCACTTAAGAGCAGAATTTTTGATTATCGAATATCATTACTAATGCAAAAGCCCCTGGTATTCTATACACAGTCTTTAGGTCCATTTTTAAACAAAAACTATCAATCTAATTTTAGAGAGATATTTAATCGTTCGCTACTCATATTGCTGAGAGATGAGGCTTCTTTTAAACATTTACAAGATATTCAAGTAGATATTAAAAAAGCTCATGTAAGTTCTGATGTCGTTTTTGCATTTACAGAGAAGTTAGAGCAAGAAAATCATTTTAATACTAATTCTATCGGTAACTCTCCTTTAAAAATTGCTGTCTCAGTTAGAAATTGGCAATACTTTAAAACTACTGATGCACAAACTGGCATGAATATATTTCGCGAGTCTTTAAGTGCAGTGACTAAGTATCTTGTGGAAAAATATAATGCTGAAATAACTTATATATCTACTTGTCAAGGTATTCCTGATTATTGGAACGATGACTCAAAAGTTGCAGTTGAAATTATTGAGTCACTTCCTATAGAAATTCAGAAGCAAGTGAATGTAGATAGAAATTTTCATGCTCCTCAAGAGTTAATAAAAATACTAAATTCTTACGATCTAGTAATTGCCACAAGAATGCATATGGCAATTTTATCTTTAGTTGCCCGAACACCCGTTTTTCCTATTGCCTATGAGTTTAAAACAAAAGAATTGTTTCAAAGATTAGAAATGGGTGAATGGGTTCAAGATATTGAAAATGTTCAACAGGAATCTATAATAGCTTCAATTCAATTATTTATTGAAAAATTGCCAGAAATTAAACAAAAACTGGCGATAAATGTGAAAAAAGAGCAGAAGCGTGCTTTAGAATCAGCCAAAAGAGTTAAAACAGCATTTGAACAATATTATCAGTGATTGAAACAGAAAAAACAAAATTTAACCCTACATTAAGCCTGCAGCTAAATTGCCCGTACCTCGCCACAGATTATTGGTGCCGGTGCGGGTTTTTTGATACAAAAACTAGTCGTTTAGAGAGGGAGGAGGAAGATGAGCCACTGCCTTGCGGAGGTACCCTCCGTTGTGGCAAGTGGCGTGGGGTAGAAAATTATTTATTATTTTCATTATTAACCCGGAATATTCGCGCAGGTGAAGCACTAGTACACCACGGCTTAAATAAGGCAACCATTAAAAATGGCTGAAAAGCTCAGAAAATCAAACTTCTTACTTCTTACTTTTTACTTCTTACGAACGCAAGCGGTACTAGTCAATCGGTGGAATTTACCTCTCACAGAAGCTTGGATAATGCCGGTATAAGTTCATCTGAACCCCAAAATTTTATAAACTAATTAGAAGCGAATTGAAGAAAAACTAATAACTTAATAAATTATGAGAATTGCTTTTATTGTCACATTTTTTCCAGCTTTATCCGAAACATTTATTCTAAATCAAATTACAGGGTTAATAGATCGTGGATATGAAGTTGATATTTATGCTGATGATTCAAGAAAAGAACTTAAAGTACATCCAGACGTAGAAAAATATTCTCTAATTAATAGAACTTATTACAATGATATACCTACGAATAAATTATTACGTCTACTAAATGGTATAAGATTACTGCTTGCTAACTTCCATAAAAACCCGATTGTTCTGTTGCGATCGCTAAATTTTTTCAAATATGGAAAGAATGCCATATCTCTGAGATTGTTGTATATGGCAATACTTATGCAACATCAGAAGCAATCCTATAATATTATTCACTGCCACTTTGGATACAATGGCTTAGCGGGTGTAATTTTGCGTGATATCGGCGCGATTCAAGGAAAGGTAATTACAACTTTTCATGGTATTGATGTAACTAATTATGTGAAAAATAAGGGTGAACGAGCATACGATTTATTATTTCAACTAGGGAATATTTTCTCACCAGTCAGCGAACTTTGGAAACGTCGATTAATTGAATTAGGTTGTAATGGCGATATAATTGTCCATCGAATGGGAATTGATTGCAGTAAATTTTCCTTTATTGCACGGAAACTTCGTGCTAACGGTGTAGTTCAGATTGTAACAATTGCTCGATTGGTTGAAAAGAAAGGTGTCGAATATGCAATTCGTGCAATTGCAAAATTGGCTTCTAGTAAAACAAATCTTAATTACACTATTGTAGGTGATGGTCCGCTTAAAGAAAGCTTGCAGCAGTTAATTAAAGAACTAGGTGTAGATCGTATTGTGACATTTGTTGGCTTGAAACAGCAGCAAGAAGTAATCGAAATTCTCAAAAATTCAGATATTATGCTGGCTCCCAGTGTAACCAGCTTTGATGGCGACCGAGAAGGTATACCTGTAGTGCTAATGGAAACAATGGCTATGGGCTTACCAATTATCAGTACCCTGCATAGTGGTATTCCTGAATTAGTTGAAAATGGTGTTTCAGGCTTTCTAACACCGGAGAGAGATGTAGATGCATTAGCCGAAAAGTTAAATTATCTAGTTGAAAATCCAGAAATTTGGAACAATATGGGTGCAGCTGGCCGTGCTTTTGTGGAAGAGCATTACAACATAGATAAGTTAAATGACAAATTAGTTGAAATTTATAATTCTTCAGTATCTATTGGGATGGCAAATTATAGTTAAAAAATTCAAAAAAATTGTAGGTTTGGCTCGCAGCACACCAATAAAATTAATGGTTAATAAACAATAATATTTGCGGCGTAACCTAACATTTAAGTTTCGGTTTTATATAGGATTCCCAATAGATTTTTGAAAAAAATCGGTACTCTGAACTGTTCCCTATTCCCTGTTCCCTATTCCCTTGCTAACAGAAATGAAACCGGATTCTTATATGATAAGCAAAAGAGCGGCTCGGCAGCAAGATGTAAAAAATAAAAAACATTCTTACAAAATTACTATCATTCATCCGAGTGTGGGAGTTAATTGGAGTGGTGGATCGGAAATTTTTGCAATCGAAATGACTCGCCGTCTTGCTGCTTTCTTTGATGTAGAACTTTTAAGTGGCGCTGAATGCGGTGAATTTTCTCATCCCTCAGGAGGTATTCCTCGTGCTTACACTTATAATTTTATCAACCAACCGTTGATTAAGAACTTAGTACACCGCTTTGCCAATCATCCCGAAATTATTATCGAACATCTAACTAATTTCTTACCCTGTGTCACTCGCTGCTTAATTAATTCTACTGATTTAATATTCCCTTGTAATGATTATGGTGGTTTAGCAATAGCTGCTGCAGTACGTGCTATAAAAGGTACTCCCATACTTTACACCGAGCATAATGGTTTATTAGCCCAGGGAAAATGTTTGAGGCGCAATCTACATTTTTCTCCCGACAGTTTAGTCGTTTTAGATGAGAAAACTGCTGCATTTACTCGCAAAATTAAACCAATGCAAGGGGTAAGTGTTATTCCCAATGGAGTTGATTTAGAACAATTTACTCCTCAAGGAAGTAAAATAGAATTCGGTTTAACAAAACCACTAGTTTTGTGTGTTGCTTCTTTAAATCGTAATAATCATAAAAGGGTAGATTTAGCAATTAACGCTGTTTCTTGTTTACCAGAAGTCAGTTTATTATTGTGTGGAGACGGACCTGATAAAGATTATTATGAAGCACAATGCGATAAATTACTTGGTCCAAACCGTTTTAAAATATGTACCTTTCCTTTTCAAAAAATGCCCGAAGTTTATCGTAGTGCCGATATATTTACCCTTCCTTCTATCAATGAACCCTTCGGTTTAGCTTATATCGAAGCAATGGCGAGCGGTTTACCAGTAGTTGCAACCGATGATAAAATGCGCCGTCATATTGTTGGTGATAGTGGTATTTTTTGCGATGTTACGAATCCAAAAATATATGCAGATGCTTTAAGAAAAATATTGAAAAACAATTACCAACAAAAATCTAGAAATAATGCTTTTAGATTTAGTTGGGACATTATTGCTTTAAAATACCGCGATCTGATTTTAGAAACAATTAAAATCATGGAGGAGGTTAAAGGTCAACGGTTAAATGTGGAAGGATAGATACTGTTATTTGAAGTAGTTATGCGATGGTAATTTATAGGATTATACCTAAATAGGGAAGCAAAAATATCTAAAATTACATAATATATTTTAAAACATATATTTAAGAAAGAGGTTTTATTTCAATGTCATATTTTTCTATAATTATTCCTGCCTATAACGCCATCAAATATCTGCCAGAAACTTTAGACAGTGTATTGAAGCAGACTTTTCGCAACTTTGAAGTTTTAATTATTAATGATGGAAGTTCCGATAATATTATAGAATGGGCTGCTGATATAATCGACCCACGAGTAAAGTTAATTTCTCAAGATAATCAAGGTGTTTCAGCAGCAAGAAATGCAGGGATAAAAAAATCAAGAGGAGAATATATAGCATTTATTGATGCTGATGATTTGTGGGAACCAACTAAATTAGAAAAACAATTGCAATGTTTAAAAAAAAATCCGTCATTGGGCTTAATTCATACAGCAATGACGTTGATTGATGAAAAAGGAAAGTCTTTAGGAAGAACTTTTATATCTTATATAGAAGGTGATGCTCTAAAAGCATTATTAGAGGAAAATACAATAGTTACATCATCGGTAACAGTTCGCCGTAACTGTTTAGAAACCGTAGGAAACTTTGATAATAGCTTACGCTCCTCTGAAGACTGGGAACTTTGGGTACGTATAGCTTGTCGTTATCCTTTTGCACTAATAAAAGAACCCTTGGTTTTTTACCGTCAACATCCACATAATACAACCAAAAATTGGCAAATGCTCGAACAAGATTTACATTGTATTGAGCAAGTATTTCGAGCGGTACCTCAAAAATTATCCTACTTAAAAAATCGTACCTACGCCCATACAAATATTTATCTAGGCTGGAAAGCCTTACAAACAGGTTATTGCAACCAAGCTGCCTATTTTCGTAATCAAGCAATTAAACATTATTCTCCTATTATTTTTTCCCATAAATTCATTCGTTTAAACTTGGCGATCGCACTTTTTCAAATTTTCGGAAACAATGGATTCAGCCGAATTCAATCTTTGATTTACAGCATACGTCGCCGTGTTTCTACTGTGAAAATTTAGGAGGTGGGGAGAATTTTAACCTATTACCTGTCATGGGTACCCGTCACCTAAATTTAGCTTTATGCCAAAAATTTCTATAATTATTCCAGCTTACAACGCGATGAGTTATCTGCCGGAAACTCTCGAAAGTGTCTTTGGGCAAACTTTCACCGATTTTGAAATATTGATTATTAATGATGGTAGTTCGGATGATATTGTGGAATGGGTTTCACAAATAACAGAGTCGCGACTCAAAGGCTCCCATGAGATTTTTTTGAGGAGAAAAAAATTTGGCAGGGTACCCGTCAAGTTGATAAGCCAAGCAAATCAAGGTGTTTCAGCAGCACGAAATACGGGAATTCGCAAGGCTCAAGGGGAGTATATCGCTTTTCTTGATGCTGATGATTTGTGGGGAGCGACAAAGTTAGAAAAACAAGTAGTTTGTCTCGATAATAATCCTACTGTAGGTTTAGTTTACACTTGGACAGCTTTTATAGATCAATTCAGCAAACCTACAGGAGTCTCAATAATTTCTCAATTCGAGGGAAATGTATGGGAAAAAATAGTGGTTCGAGATATGATATCCACTGGAAGTTGTACAATGATTCGCGCTGAATGCTTTGATAAAGTAGGCTTGTTCGATTCAGACTTATGGGTTGGTGAAGACAGGGATATGTGGACTCGCATTGCTGCTTGTTATCCCTTCGCGGTAATCAAAGAGCCTTTAACTCTATATCGAAGACATCCTCAGAATACAACGAAAAGCAATAAAATCATCATTCCTCAACTATCTCGGGTAATTGAAAAAACCTTTAGAGACACTCCAGAAAACTTGCTTTATTTAAAAAAACGCAGCTATGGATGGATGAATATCTTTGCAGCTTGGTGTGCAATTGACGAAGAAGACCATAAACAAGCAACATATTACCGTCAACAGGCTGTACAACACTATCCTCAACTACTTTTCACATTAATGCATCTACGCCTTTTGGTTGTTATTATCATCTTAACCCTATTCGGACCTCAAACTTACGATAAAGTGCGGGGATTTAAAAAAAGCTTGAGTAAGCGAATTGCGGGTATTGTTTCGTAATTCTTCTTGGAGAAGTTGGATATTCCCAAGAGAAGAGGGGTAGAAGTTTCACCTCTCATCCTCAATAATAATAGGACTTACGCAACCGGCACATTTTTCTTGTAGGGGCACGTGACACTTCGTTTGATGTTTAACGAAATAATAAGGTTTTCGTGTCACGCACCAAACAGGCTCCTGTGACAATTGCGTAAGTCATGAATAATAATACAGATTGCGTGTTTTCAAACCTAGTACTCTCACAAGCCAAAATTGACGGGTGGAGCCCAGTGAGTAGTGAGTAGTAAGTAGTGAATAGACATTCATATTACCAGGCAAAGTTTACGCAGGTGCACTACTAGCCTGATGGATTAGAACTTTCTTTCTCAACTCAACCTAGAAACGTTATTGAATAAGCGATGAAACAAAAAAAAATGAGTAGATAAAAGTACCTAATCGCTGCAATTAGTGACTTATCTACTCAAAAGGAATAAAGAGAAGGAAATTGAAATTTTATATTGATGTTAAATACTGCTTTTTATATTACTTCTTTAAGTTATCTCCTTTGAGTTGCGGTTTTAACTTAGTACTAGTTGAATCTTAGATTGTTTTCTCTGCCTCAACCATATTTATATAGTAATTCCACTTACGAAGAAATGTCATCCTAAAAATCGATGATTTATCATTTCTTGATGTTAGTAATAAAAATAGGTAAACTACTTAAAAATTTATGTGGAAATGATACTTTATTCTCTAAGTATCTTCAGATAAAATTATGCAGTAACTAGTGAATGGTGAATAGTGAGTAGTGGTGAGACTTTAGAGCCAGTTTATATTTTCTAATATAGCTAGCGGTTTATTGGTGCCGACTTACTTAATATTGAAAAAGCATAAAAAAATGAGTAGATAAAAGTACCTAATCGCTGCAATTAGTTACTTATCTACTCAAAATAAAACAATAAAGAGAAGGAAATTGAAATTTTATATTGATGTTAAATATTGCTTTTTATATTACTTCTTTAAGTTATCTCCTTTGAGTTGCGGTTTTAACTTAGTACTGGTTGAATCTCAGATTGTTTTCTCTGCCTCAACCATATTTATATAGTAATTCCACTTACGAAGAAATGTCATCCGAAAAATCAACGATTTATCATTTCTTGATGTTGGGAATAAAAATAGGAAAAGTACTGATGTTAATCATAAAAATGATACTAAAATAATGTAAGGGTATATAAAATATATTTAATTCATGTATATAGTTAAAGACTTTACACTGAAGTATTTATATTGACATCTTGCACCATTCTCAACAACTGCCTTGGAATAAATTCCCAGGCTCACACACAAAGTCTGATAAATCAGACTGGGTAAGCCTTTCAGTACGTTTTAACGTACTTTGTATATTAGACTTGAAATTAATTTCTCTGTTCGATGCGCCTCCGGCTTACAAGGCGGGTATTAGGGCTTAACGACAATGGTGCAAGATTTGAGTATAAGTAAAAATGTATGTTCCTAGCTACGATTTAGTGCAATAAAATCTCAATACTTACTTTTTGTATAATAAATCTGGTTGTTTTTTCAGATTCTTTTAGGTTGTTAGCTATTGTCTTACTTCGATCTTGAAAATAGAGTGAGTGACGTGAATAAATAATTACAGAAATAATCGAACTTATTAACAGTATGAAAATCGCAAAACTTTTATCTCTGAGTTTGGTAACATTAATATTATTTAGCTGCAAAGATTATCCTGCTACAAGTCAGGAAAATGATACAGTACAAGCAGCAAATATACCCCAAAAATAAAATTCCGCTCCTCAAGAAACAGCGACAAATAATCAAATTTATTCACCTCAAAAAACTTCTCAAAATAGACCAGAAAAAAATTATTCTTCTCAAAGCCTAACCATTGATGAAACTTCTTACAACACCGTATCAAAATCTTTAGATGCGATAACTCAAGGTTGTCAAAAAATTAAGAAAACCGAACAATATATCGATTATGAAATTTGTAAAAAAGGCGATAGGATTGTAAGAGCTAGCGAATACGCTACTGAAGCGGATGCTGGTTCCGTATATTGGTTTTCTCCTGATGGTAGAGTTGTTGCAATGCGCTATTTTAGTAGTGGAGAATCCTATACTTTTGACAGCAAGGGTAAGGTAAGTGCAAAATTCAATGTTTATGATTCTAAGAAAGTAAACAA
The DNA here is from genome assembly GCA_050042755.1 of Rivularia sp. (in: cyanobacteria). Taxonomy (GTDB): domain Bacteria; phylum Cyanobacteriota; class Cyanobacteriia; order Cyanobacteriales; family Nostocaceae; genus Rivularia. The sequence goes on along the minus strand of JBHJJJ010000337.1, from coordinate 2,899 downwards.
CATTTCTGCTGAAGAACGAAATCTTGTAGAAGAAACCTTGGCTAATGGTAGATATAAAGACATTTTGAAGCGTTTTTAATATCTAAAGTTATGAAGGGAGTAGGGAGTAGCTTCCAAGGCTTATTCCTACTTACTAATTACTACTCCCTTGTCAAGGGTTCCATGAGATTTTTTTTAGGATAAAGAAATTCTCATGGGTACCTGTCATAACGATAATGTTCACTTCAAAAATTCAGCAAGTTGTTCTAACTTCTTCCAAGCTTCACCACTTTGTAAAACATCTTTGGCTCTAACAACACCCTTAACACAACATTCTAAAATATCATTTCCTTCATCAACTGCTTCACCAACATAAAGCGCTAATGCTGTATTTAAAGCCACTACATCTTCTTGCGCTTGGGTACCTTTTCCTTGTAAAACAGCTTTTAAAATATCGGCATTTTCTTGAACTTCTCCACCTCGCAAAGCCTCAATTGGTGCGGGAGTTAAACCTAATTTTTCCGCCGTCAATTCCAATAACCTTACTTGCTGATTCTCAACAATCGCCATATCATTCACATCACCCAAACCCCCTTCATCTAACCTTTCTCTTCCGTGAATTACAATTCCCCGACGAATTCCTAATTGCGATAAGGCTCCCGCAATTGTTTCCACTAAAAATGGATCCGATACACCGATAACTTGTCCCGTTGGATGCATGGGATTTACCAAAGGACCCAGCAAGTTAAAAATAGTACGTATTTTGAGAGTTTTCCGCAAAGGAGCGACGGGCTTTAAAGCTGGATGCCAACCGGGTGCAAACAAAAATGTCACGCCGATTTCATCAACTGCTGCTCGTACTTTCTCTGAGTTAGCCTGAAGATTTATACCCACCGCTTCCAGTACATCGGCGGAACCCGTTTTACTAGAAGCCGAACGATTTCCGTGTTTGGCAACCTTTACCCCCGCAGCCGCAGCGACAAAAGCAACAGCGGTGGAAATATTAAAGCTAGAAGCACCATCTCCCCCAGTTCCACAAGTATCTATTAATGGGAATTGAGATTCCTTATTTTCAATTCCTCCCAACGACTGGGATTGCAAAACCTGAGCCATTCCCACCAACTCATCGGGGGAAACACCTTTAGCTTGAATTGCAGTCAAAATTGCGCCGGAAAGTACGGGAGGAATATCATCCGCAAGCCATCCTTCAATTAATTCAGTAGCTTGATTGACGCTCAGAGACTGTTTGTCTAATAGCTGTTGTAATAAATTTGACCACCGGGAGGTGTCAGGAGTTTGAGAATTGTTAACTGGGTTTTGAGTTAAGTTACTCATTGGTAATTAATAATTAGTAATTTTTGAATTATTGTTTATTCACCAAACAAATTAGCAATGACTCGAAAAAAGATGAAGCGTTGCTAAAAAATATTTATATATGTAGGCTTTCTGCTCTTAATCCAACCCTATAAGGCTAGGGCTACAATTACAAAGCCCGCCCGTGCAGACTAAAAAACTAGTGGCTTATTTTTCCCGAAACTGCATAGAGACGTTATATATAACGTCTCTACAATAGGTTGGAATAGATGATTTGAACTACTACTTCACCACATTAATTTTGAGAGCTAGATTTGAAAACACGCCTTAAAGATCGATTACCTTAGCTACGGTTTGTACGTCTTTATCACCTCTACCGGAACAGTTAATAACAATGTACGGATTGCCATCTAGCTGAGGGCAGAGTTTTTCAAGATAAGCAAAAGCGTGAGCAGTCTCCAATGCTGGAATAATTCCTTCTAACTCCGAAACTTTTCTAAATGCTGCTAATGCTTCTGCATCGGTAACGCTGTAATATTCGGCACGTCCTATATCTTTCAAGAAACTGTGTTCCGGGCCAACTCCGGGATAGTCCAAACCGGCGCTAATGGAGTGTGCTTCAATGACTTGTCCTTCATTGTCTTGTAGCAAATAACTCATTGCACCGTGTAATACTCCCATTCTGCCTTTGGTCAAAGTTGCGGCGTGTTTCTCGGTGGCAACACCTTCACCTGCTGCTTCAACTCCAATCAAACGCACGGATTCGTCGTTAACGAATTCATTAAATAGTCCCATTGCGTTGGAACCACCACCGACGCAAGCTAGAAGAATATCGGGTAATCCTCCCCATTTTTCTTGGCATTGATTGCGAGTTTCCACGCCAATGATAGCGTGATAATCGCGTACCAGCATTGGGTAAGGATGAGGTCCAGCGACGGAACCTAAAATATAGTGAGTAGTTTCTACATTAGTTACCCAGTCGCGAATTGCTTCAGAAGTTGCATCTTTAAGAGTTCCAGTTCCTGCTTCCACCGGGTTAACTTCTGTCCCCATCAACCGCATCCGAAATACATTAAGTGCTTGTCTTTCCATGTCGTTAATGCCCATGAAAATAACGCACTTTAAACCAAAACGAGCACAAGCAGTAGCAGTTGCAACACCGTGTTGACCGGCTCCAGTTTCCGCAATAATCCGCTCTTTACCCATCCGTTTCGCTAACAAAACCTGAGCTAAAGCATTATTAATTTTATGGGCACCGGTATGATTTAAGTCTTCTCGCTTTAAGTAAATTTGCGCTCCCGTACCATCAGGTTTTGCGTAATGTTGCGTCAGACGTTCCGCAAAATACAATGGACTTGGCCTTCCCTCATAATCTCGTAATATACCTTCTAATTCAGCTTGAAAACTGGGATCTTGACGATACTTTTCGTAAGCAGCTTCCAACTCACTTAATGCGGGCATTAAAGTTTCGGGAACGTACTTTCCTCCGAACTTTCCGAATCTTCCCAAATTATCGGGACGAGCTATTGATGAAATTTTAGAATTGATATCTGGAGTACTAACCATGATAATCCTTTGAGTAATTTAAAAAATTGGAGAGGGGGAG
>JBHJJJ010000336.1:0-8286 GCA_050042755.1 Rivularia sp. (in: cyanobacteria) | reverse complement strand
CAAGCGTGCCAATATCTATCCTCTGGCAGATATCGGGCGTATCTGGCTGGGAAAAAGTTAAACTATAACCCCATAATACCCTGTTAAAAGTGCAACAAAATATAAGATTGTTTAACTTTTATGTAGCTGTTGTAAAACCCTCTCTTCACAGATACTCACACTCTCCTTCTTCTTAAAAAAGCACGAGTTAAGAGTTATTTTGCTCATCATTTGTATTCTGAGATTCTTCGCTAACAGCAACATAGGATCCTACCTCGTTTGAATCTTGAGATTCTTGTGCGGCAACTTCGGAAGCTTCTTCAGAAGTTGCTTCAACTTTTACAGGAGGCTTAGAAGGTTTTGGAGGGCGTGCTAAGGCAGGATTAACAGGGGGTTTGATTTCATCTCTTCCAGAGGATTTTCTACCTCTACCTTTTCCTTTGTCTCTACGATTATCATTATCTCTACGATCGTCTTTACCTTTGCGATTATCTTTATCTGCAGGATTTACTTTTACCGGAGGTGTAAAACTCTTTTGTTCTGAATTGCCTTCAGTATCCGCTTTTGCCTGGCGCTCGGATTTTTTAATAGGACGTTCTACCATTGTTAATTTCTGTTAATTTATCTGTATGATATATGCTTTTGGCGATCGAGAAACCCTTGGTGGAGACATTTCCAGGATTTTAGGTATAGGCTGAATAATATAACCTAAATGACGAATAATCTAATCAGAATAAGTCATTCTAGAATAAGAAAAAGCAATTATATAGTCTATTTTACGCTTCGTAAAGTACCAACTCTAATTTTTCCTCAAGGTAAGAGCCTCCCACTAGTTGTGGGAGAGGGAGCATCTCAATAGCGGCAAAAAGCCTCTAGTCTGTAAATCTAAGCTAATCTTACAAAACCGCCCTCAGGTAGGCTTTATTTGTGTAGCTGCACCCATGAGCGGGTGTCGGATAAAATATTTGTTCAAAACTGGGATGCTCCCGTATCAAAATTGTATTGTAATCAAATACATTATGGCTTCGTATATTCATTGTCTTTAAAACCATTCGATCGAAATACCGTAAGCTACCTTAAGTCACTGCGGACTTATTTTTCTTCTCAATTGTCAATAGCTAAATACAATTCACCCCATCAGCAGGGGCGTATAAAAATTCCAACTATTGAGCCATGATAATCTCACCGTCTTTGATATTTAGCAATTTGGAAACAACTACTTTCTCTCCTGGTTCTAATCCTTCAATTACTTGGTATCTATTATCTCTAATTTTACCTAGTTTTATTTGTTTTTGTTTAGCTATCAATTGAGAGTTTGGTATAGTTGAATTCAGTTTTTCTGCTACATATACAAAAGATTTACCTGCTATACTAAATACTGCTTCTGCGGGAATTTGTAAGCCAGAATGCTGATTCCAATTAATTCTTGCTCGAGCAAAATGCCCCGCTTGCATTTTTCCTTTTCCATTCTCAAATAAAGCTTTAACTAATACTGTATTAGTAGTATTATTATCTTCTGGAGAGATAAAAAATACTTTTCCTGTACCAATATTTTCACCTTTAGAGTCGATTAGTTCTACGATCATTCCTTTACGTAGCTCTGATTTTTTATCGAGAGAAACTGGAATATCAACTTCCAGTGGTTGATTTTGAGTTACGGTAGCTACTCTGGTTGAAGGGTTTACCAAATCTCCGATTTTTACTGAGATATCTGCTACGGTACCTTTAAAGGGAGCGTTAATTTTGTACAGTTGAATTTGTTGCGGTATGTTCGTTTGTACAATATTTCTTGAAGCATTTACTTGTGCTGATTTAACTGCTGTTTCTAGTTTCGATACAACTGCTTGCCCCTTTTGTATATTCACCTCTAAATTCTTAAAATTTGTTTTAGCTGCTTCAAGTTTTTGGGCATATTCGTCTTTAGTTTGTCTAGATATAGCACCTTCTGCAGCTAAACTAGAATATTTCTCGTAGTTTTCTTGGTTTAATCTAATCTTTTGTAGTAATGATAGTCGTTGAGCTTCTAAGTTTTGGAGTTTAGTGCGAGCATTTTGTAGTTGTTGAGTCGTTTCTAGAACAGCAGTATTATTGGTATTGTTATTACTAATGTTAATCGGCTGATTGTTGGAGTCTATTTGTAATAAAGGTGTTTCGGCTAAAACTTGGTTTCCTTCTTTGACAAATATTTGGGATACTTTACCTTGAATATTCGCTTGAAGACTAGTCGAGCGTAGCGATTGTAGACTAGCAATAAATTCTGAGCTTTCTGTGATGTTCCCGAATTGTACTTCGGCTAATTTCACAGATACTGGTACTTGTTGTACGGTAGTGCTCGGAGGTGAATTTTTCTGGCGAGCAAGCAAACGCCAAAGTATTGTTATTCCACCAACTGTTAAAGCTATAGGTAATAGTATCAAAAGCAAACGTTGCCACCATCGTGGCGATTTTATAGTATTTGTAGAGTTATTTTTTTGAACTTTGGCTTCAGATTCTGGAGATTTCATGGCTTGTAGAGAAGTTATAACAATTTTAGTTTTTTTGAGATCATCTTTGAGAAGCTTTTTTGTCTTCTAATTATTGTATTATCCGCTTTTGCTCTCTTAAAAAAGCAAGATTTAATTCTTTATAGTTAGCAGGATATATAAGAGGATACGAAAGTCTTAGAGTTTTATTTATGACTTTATAAACATTGTCTTTACTAAAATTTTATTGAGAAGTGAATAATATATAAATTATTTATTTATTCAATTTTTTTATTCAGATATTTGTTTTGACTCTCTGTACATAAGCACGAAGATAAAACTTGTATATCTTTTTACATCCCCTGAAATCATGTAATTAATCAAACATAGGTAAAATTCAGAAAAAATTTCTTAATTTTTACTGATCTAATAGATTAACTATTTTTCATATATATATATTATCTAAAATTTTTCATTTACTTTCTCATAATTTATAAAATATCTTTAATCAATTATGTAAACTGTTCCTGCTTGAAAAACTGTATTTTTTGCGCCATTTTCAAATACCTTTTATTTGCATCAATATACCAGAAACATTGTTTATAAGTAGGTACGTAGGAAAAATTATTATGGGAACCTTTGACAAGGGAGTAGTGAGTAGTGAATAGTGAGATTAAGTAAGCGCTGTAATATTTTCTATCTAAATATATTATCTAAATTTATACCAGTATTCTTATTATTTATATTCATAAAAACCAGGAACATTTTCATAAATTATACTCTTATAAAACAAGATGAGTGAAAAAAGACCAGGACTTACGCAACTGGCACATTTCTGCTGTAGGGTGCTCGTACACTCACTAATATTGAACGTAATAATAAGGCAATCAGTGTACGGCACCATCCGAGTTGTGTGACAATTGCGTAAGTCCTAAAGACATTAAATGCAAATTATTAAATTAAATCAACTTTTTATATCTCATTCTTATTAAAAAAACAAATTCGATCGCATCTTTTTAAAAAGTAGTTACACAAAGTTCAAGATAGCGATCGAAACATTGACAAACATAATATTTTATATTCAGTAGAGAATAATCAACAAATTCCGCTAAAATTCTCAGAGTAACGCTCTTAGTAGCTTGAAATGTCAAATATTGTTAAGCAGCCATGCGACACTGGAGTCATCAATACAAAACGATGCTCTACTTCTTGTTCTCATATTACCGAACGCTGGGTACTAGTAGCGACTATACTAGGCTCGAGTATGGCAATGATTGACGGCACTGCTGTCAATATAGCGCTACCAGCATTGCAACAAGGTTTTAATGCAACTGCTGTCCAAGTACAATGGGTAATAGAATCTTATGCTTTATTTATTGCTGCGTTGATTTTGGTAGGTGCTTCCTTAGGAGATAGATTTGGAAGACGGCTGATTTATGCTTATGGAATTACTTTATTTGCTCTTGCTTCTGGATGGTGCGCATTATCCCCTAATATTAATCAATTAATAATAGCTCGTGCTTTTCAAGGAATCGGTGCTGCATTATTTATCCCGGGAAATTTAGCAATGCTCGGGGCTTATTTTGAGTTTCGCCAGCGGAGAAAAGCTATTATTACTTGGTCATATTTTACGGCTATAACTTCAGCATTAGGCATATTTTTTAGCGCTTGGTTAATAGAAAATCTGTCTTGGCGATGGATATTTTTGATCAATTTGCCCTTTTCAATCATAATACTGCCAATTCTATTTCGTTCGATTCCTGAAACTCACGAACGTGAATTTATCAGAATTGATTATTGGGGGGCAATGTTAGCAACTTTGAGTTTGGGAGCCTTGGTATTTGGATTAATTGAATCTTCTCATTTAGGTATTTTTCATCCGTTAGTAATCGTTTGTATAGTATTTGGAATAGTTATTTTAGGTGCCTTTATTTTTCTAGAGGCTAATATCTACGGCCCTATGATACCTTTATCTTTATTCAAATCTCGTACTTTTAGCGGTGTGAATTTACTCACATTATTACTTTATTCCGCTTTTGGAGGAGCTTTATATTTTATCCCTTTTAATTTAATTCAAGTACAAGGTTATTCACCAACCGCTGCTGGTGCAGCATTTTTACCATTTATTTTAGTTATATTGTTTATGTCAAATTCGTCCGATTATTTTGTAATTCATTATGGCAATAAATTACCCTTAGTAGTAGGACCATTAATTGCAGCAATTGGTTTTATGCTGTTTACAATTCCGGGAATTGGAGGTAGTTACTGGATCGCATTCTTCCCCGCTACTGTAGTACTAAGTTTGGGAATTTCAATTAGTCTTGCTCCCTTAACAAAGACTGTTATTAGTGGAGTTAGACAACGTCAAGCTGGTACCGCTTCGGTAATCAACAATGCAGTTTCTCGTGTTGCGGAATTATTGGCGATCGCCGTTTTTAATATCTTTGTTTTTAATGCTTTTAATTATAGTCTTGATAGACGTTTGGCGGGGTTGAATGTACCATCTCAAGTATGGGAAGCTTTAGGAAAGGAAAGAATTAACTTAGCAGCAGCAAGGGTTCCCGATCCTATCAGCGATGAGTTAAAAAATGGACTAGAAAAAGCAATTGCATTATCCTATGTAGACAGCTTTCGTTTAATAATGTTTATCGCCGCTATCTTAGCAGTCGCAAGTACTGTAGTTGCATTATTCACAATCGGGAAGCTACAAAAACCTCGATTATAAATTTAACTTTTAGAATCATTACTAAATTGAAGATTTTATATTTTGGATGGCATAAATTAATCAGACCATAGAACATTTGTATCAAAAAACCAACATTCTGCATTTCAAGATTGATTCAATAAATGATAATGTGTATTATTTTTGACTCCTATTGCTCTATAACTTGAGAGTATATTAATGGTTCAAATATTACACTATCCTGTTTGATAAGGCTTAAGTATTTACGCAACTCGAATTAACCGGATGCTATTAGATATGGAAAAATTGGCATTGCTTAATCAGAATATGAAGTTGTGATTTCACAAAGTTTTCGGAAAGTGCAGTGCTACCTCTGTGCACGGGTTTCATGTTTGCTACAAAGTGTAGGTAAATATAATTCATAGCTTAAATAGATACGTGGCAAAAATTATCGTTATGAGAAGGATTTACGCCTACCTACTTAATTCAGCAACGCCGAAAAATTTATAACATTGCAATAGATTGTGGTTTTTTATTAAAAAAAGATTATAAATCTTAAAATATCTATAACTGAACTATATTCTAAAAAGAGTAGGCTTTAATAGATGGTAAATTATCCGGCGTTGTATATTTCAACAATATCTTGAGGAATAATTTAGGAATACAAACCTGAATCAGTTGCAATTTACGGAATAATTAAAAAAAGAACCTATGAATAGCGATAGAACAATATCAAATTTAATGACTATCTAAGCTTTACAGTTCTTACTTTCGTTATAACGGTATAGCTAAAATACGAAAAGTATTTTTTCTCTAAAGTTTGAATTTTGATTTATTTTAGGGAATAGTGTTTATCCTGAGTAAAATTTTCATCCAAAGAGATTTTTAATCCCCATGATTGATTCGCCTCAGATGCCGGCTAATCTACTGCTCATGGCTTTACCTCCTGGGGAATATAAGCGCCTTATTCCTTACCTAAAGCCTGTCAGTCTGGTTTTAGGAGAAATAGTTTATGAACCAAAAGAATTGATCCAAGAAGTTTATTTCCCTATAGGAGCAATGATTTCTTTGGTTTCGATTATGAGAGATGGTTCAACCACAGAAATTGGTTTGGTTGGTAATGAAGGAATGGTAGGACTTCCCATATTATTGGGCGATATGTATAACACAAATCGCGTAATAGTTCAAATTGAAGGTCCTGCCATGAAAATGGATGGTAATATACTGCGACGTGAATTTGAAAGAGGTAAAGAACTGCAGAAAAAGCTCTTGCTTTATACGCAAGCAAGATTAACTCAGATGTCGCAAATTGCTGCTTGTAAATCCCATCATCTCATAGAAGAAAGATTCGCTCGTTGGCTTTTGTGTGTTAACGACTGTGTCAAAAAAAATGAGTTGCCACTCACCCAAAAATTTATCTCCGAAATCCTTGGAGTTCGTCGCGCTAGCGTTACAGAAGCGGCGATCGCACTTCAGAAAGCTGGTTTAATCAGGTACAGGAGGGGACAGATAACTATTTTAAAAAGAAAAGAATTAGAACAAGCGGCTTGTGAATGCTATGGCTTGATTACAAGCGAGTTCAAGCGATTGCTAGGTTAACACTTAAATTCTTAAATTTTAGATTTTCTTTATCTTTGCCGTTCATATGTACGATACCGTACTGATAATTTCTGGGATCGAGGTATTCTTTTCTTTACAGAGATATGGTGTCAGCAGAGGTAATACCTTAACAGGATTTTAGATTTTGAGGACACTTGGTTAAGAGGAGATTTTCCTTCCCAATTACTACCATTCCCGTTGCGACAATGCAGCGAGCGCTTCTCCCAAGGAGTTAAATCCCCTGGTACTTGTGTCTAGGATTTGGAATTATCAAGGATTGAATTGTCTGGTGTTTTAAAGAATCCACCAGTGAGATTCTATTGTCAATCTGCTGATACTGTAGGCAATTTATCGGAAAAATGCCTCCGCACACTACTCAGATAATTTTTTATTCTTCTTGTGTTGTCAGGCATTTTTCCAGATGCGGCTTAATCAAGAAGATTGTTTGATTTCATATGTCCGAAGATATTGGTGGTACAACAGTTAATCAATTGCTAGGGGCTTTACCTTTAGAGGAATATCAAAGACTTGTTCCTCATTTAGAGAATATTTACTTAATGAGTGGGGAAGTCTTATGCGAACCTGGAGAAACAATGACAGAAGTCTATTTTCCTACTTTGGCTATGATTTCTTTAGTTTCGATAATGGAAAATGGCTCCACAACAGAAGTTGGATTAATAGGTAAGGAAGGTATGGTGGGTTTACCTGTTTTTTTAGGAGGACATTCTACTACGAGCCGTGCCATAGTGCAAATTGAAGGTACAGCAATAAAGCTAAATGCTAAAGTGCTTAAAAGCGAGTTTAACAGGGGAGGAGAACTGCAAAAAATTCTATTACTTTATACCCAGGCGTTATTTACCCAAGCTTCGCAAAATGCTGCCTGCAATCGCCAACACAACATAGAAGCAAGACTTGCTCGTTGGCTGCTCACGGCACAAGACTGCGTTGTCGATTCGGAATTACACCTTACCCAAGAATTTATCTCTCAAATGTTAGGTACTCGTCGCTCCGGTGTTACAGTTGCAGCCGGCATTCTTCAACAAGCAGGAATAATTCGTTACACTCGTGGAAAAATTAGTATTCTCGATCGCGAAGCTCTAGAAGCTACAGCCTGCGAATGCTATCATGTGATCAAAAATGAGTATATTCGCTTGCTTAAATCGAAATAAATTTGAGGATTAAGTACGATATCGTACAGACTAATGAAAAACCACTATGGCAATCTAAAAAAAATAAAGCAAGTTTTAATCTAGTTTGTTAATAATAAAACATTAACATTAGTCAACTGCTCAATTAAGTTTAAGTTAAGGCTATAGTTAAAGTTTGCAAGAATGCCGAGCCATCGGTATCACAGTAAGCAACGTAAGAGTTGATTAAAGTATAGAGTTCGGTAAGGTTGCATGCATGGCTAAATATTTCCCTAGTTTGGCCCTCTGTATGACTCAGTTGTAAATAAGAGATAAGCTTCTTCAATTGCTCTAAGTGACTGAGCTTATCTCTTAACTGATATCTTGCACCATTGTCGTTAAGCCCACATTCGGGCCTTAAAATCAATTTTAAGGC
>JBHJJJ010000335.1:0-14960 GCA_050042755.1 Rivularia sp. (in: cyanobacteria) | reverse complement strand
AATCAACTTAATACACACATACAAAAGGAACAGTTTGAACAAGGACTGACCTTTGTATCCAAGACGACTTTGATGGACAGTGCCTATGGTGAAGACAAAGAAATCGTTGTATTTAGGACTGTTTTATCGAACCCAAATACGACTGCTAAAGATTTGCAGAGTGTTCTTGAGGATCAACTAAGAATTGCCAATCAAATTGAAGCGAGAAGTAAAGACAAAGGTGATACAGAAGCTGCTGTGGAGTATGTTGAAGCCATACATTTGCAGTTGGCGGATAATTTAGAAACAGATATGGGAGAAGCTTTAGAAGAATATTTGAAAAAAAATACCATTCCCATTGGAAAACCGATTTCAAACACGCAAATTTACATCCTGGACAAATATGGCAGTCTTCTTCCGCAAGGTGTTACGGGTGAGTTATATGTAGGAGGAGATGGACTGGCACAAGGGTATTTGAATCAGCCCGAGTTAACCCAGGAAAAGTTTATCCCCAACCCGTTTACGAAGGACAATGATAAAACTAAAACGGCAGGAGAAGCAAGATTATATCGGACTGGCGACTTAGCCCGTTGGCTGCCGGATGGTAATATCGAATTTATAGGGCGTATTGACCATCAAGTCAAGATTCGTGGTTTTCGCATTGAACTCGGAGAAATTGAAGCTGTTGTCAACCAACATCCAGCAGTGCGAGAAGTTGTAGTACTAGTTAGGGAAGACTCACTAGATTTTCAACGAATAGTTGCTTATGTAGTTGCTCAAAAAGAACAAACATTGACAATTACCGAACTACGGGAATTTTTAGAATCAAAGTTACCAAACTACATGATTCCAAATACTTTGCTGACCTTAGAGGCGCTACCATTAACACCTAATGGCAAAGTTGACCGCAAAGCACTACCTATACCCGACCAAGTACGCCCTGAACTGGAAGCGGTTTATCTACCACCTCAAACTGAAATAGAAAAAACTATTGCCAATATTTTACAAGAAGTTCTTCGTATTGAAGAAGTTGGTATTCATGATAATTTCTTTGAACTAGGCGGTCATTCATTGCTTTTGGTTCAAGTTCATAGTAGATTGCAAAAAATATTTGAGCAACTTTCATTAGTTGATATTTTTCAATATCCAACCATCAACTATTTAGCCAAACATTTGACTAAGTTACAAGAGAAACAACAATTTGTTCAAGAAAATACTCGTCAAAATAAAACTCGCACAGCTTCAATGAATCGTCGCAAAGAAGCTCGGCAAAATTATCGTACTACAAAGCATAAATCTAATAAATAGGACGGTCCGCAACTGGCACATTTTTATTGTAGGGTGCGTGACACTTTGACTGGTTTTTAACGTAATAATGAACTTTTCGTGTCACGCACCAACATAGCTGCTTGTGACAATTGCGTAAGTCCTGAAAATGACTGAATTCGCAGATTATAGGCTATAAAAGCTCAAGTAAACTTCACAAAAAAGGACTGCAAATGGAAAATAAAAATAATTTCATTAATAGTCTTAGTGATAAAGATGAAATTGCTATTATCGGTATGGCAGGACGTTTCCCTGGTGCGAACAACATCGATAGTTTTTGGCGAAACCTGCAAAATGGTGTAGAGTCAATCTCTTTTTTTACTGATGAAGAATTAGCATCTACAGGAGTAGATACAGAATTATTGAGTAATCATCAATATGTAAAAGCGGGTACTGTATTAGAAGATATAGATTTATTTGATGCTTCATTTTTTGGCTTTACCCCCAGAGATGCAGAAATTACAGACCCGCAACACCGGATTTTCATAGAATGTGTTTGGCAAGCTTTAGAAAATGCAGGTTATGATTCGGAAACTTACACTGGTCAAATAGGTCTTTTTGCTGGTACTACTGTCAGTAATTATTTATTATCAAATTTATATCTCAATCAGGATTTTATAAAATCAGCCGATGAGTTCTCAGTTTTTATTGGCAATGATAAAGACCATTTACCTACACAAATTTCTTATAAATTAAATCTTAAAGGACCAAGTATAAATATTCAAACCACCTGCTCTACATCATTGGTTGCAGTCCACTTAGCTTGTCAAAGTTTGTTAAATGGCGAAAGTGATATTGCACTTGCGGGTGGTGTTTCGATACAAGTTCCACAAAAAACTGGTTATTTGTATACTGAAGGAAATATTAATTCTCCTGATGGACATTGTCGAGCCTTTGATGCTCAAGCTCAAGGAACTATTTTCGGTAGCGGTTCAGGTGTTGTAGTTTTGAAGCGATTGGAGGACGCTGTTACTGATGGCGATTGTATTCATGCAGTAATCAAAGCTTCAGCTATCAATAATGATGGTTCTTTGAAGGTTGGATATACGGCTCCTAGTGTTGATGGTCAAAGAGAGGTGATTTTAGAAGCGCTAGCTTTAGCTGGAGTTGAACCAGAAACCATCAATTATATTGAAGCACATGGAACAGGAACTCCTCTAGGAGACCCAATTGAAATCACAGCTCTTACACAAGCTTTCCGTACCAGTACAGATGAAAAAGGCTTTTGCGCTATCGGCTCAGTCAAAACCAAAATTGGACATTTGAATACAGCAGCGGGGGTAACAGGATTAATTATAACTGTACTAGCACTAAAAAATAGACAAATACCTCCGAGCTTGCATTTTCAACAACCAAATCTCCAGATTGATTTCGCCAATAGTCCTTTTTACGTTAATAATAAGTTATCAGAGTGGAAATCCAACGGTACACCCCGCAGAGCCGGTGTAAGTTCTTTTGGCATTGGTGGCACTAATGCCCATGTAATATTAGAAGAAGCTCCAACTATTGAAGCTTCGAGTCCTTCGCGTCCTTACCAATTATTATTACTCTCAGCCTAAACCAGCACCGCTTTAGCCACTGCAACATTACAACTGCGCGATTATTTGGATCGAAACCCCGATATTACTCTACCTGATGTAGCTTATACTTTGAAAGTGGGTCGCCGAGATTTTGACTATCGCCGCATGGTAATTTGTCAAGATATAAATGATGGGCTGAAATCGCTTCACAGCCGAGAGCCACAAGATATTTTGAATCATCACTGCAAGCCTGGTTACACTCAGGTTATCTTCATGTTTTAGGGACAAGGCTCACAATATGCAAACATGGGTCGGGAATTGTATGAAGTAGAACCGACATTTAAAGAACACGTAGATATCTGCTCCAAAATTTTGCAACTCCATCTCGGTCTTGATATTCGTTCCCAACTTTACCCCAAACAGGAACAGATAGAAACTGCTTCAAAGCAATTACAACAAACATCTCTTACCCAACCTGCGTTATTTGTTACAGAATATGCTTTGGCTCAGTTACTCTTATCTTGGGGAGTGTGTCCAGAAGCAATGATTGGTCATAGTATTGGAGAATATGTTGCGGCAACTATTGCTGGTGTATTTTCTTTAGAAGATGCCTTAAAAATTGTGGCAAAAAGAGGACAGTTGATGCAACAAGTACCCAAAGGAAGTATGCTGGCAATTAAGCTTCCGGAAAAAGATGTGCAGTTACTGTTGGATGCACAGAGGTTATATAAAAAGTATCTACAGATTGCAGTAATTAACAGTTCATCTTCTTGTGTAGTTTCAGGAACCAACGAAGCAGTTGCGGCCTTAGAAAAGCAGTTATCTTCTCAAGAAGTTGAATGTCGTCTGTTGCATACATCTCATGCTTTCCATTCTGTGATGATGGAACCCATCTTAGAAGCATTTGGTGAGGTTTTCAAAAAAGTTAAACTGAATCCACCAGAAATACGCTTTATTTCCAATGTAACTGGTGATTGGATTACTAAACAACAAGCTACAAATCCAGATTACTGGTGCCAACATTTACGAAAAACTGTAAGATTCTCGGATGGCATATCTAAATTAATACAGCAATTTGAAGGTGTTTTTTTGGAGGTGGGACCAGGAAGAACTTTAAGCACATTGACAAGGCAACATTTAGATATAAATACTAAGCAACAGGTATTAACTTCTTTACGTCATGTAAAAGAGCAACAATCAGATATTAGGTTTTTATTACAAACATTAGGACAGTTATGGCTTGGTGGTGTAGAAATAGATTGGTCGGAGTTTTATACGAAAGAGCATCGTCATCGTTTGCCTTTACCAACTTATCCTTTTGAACGACAAAGGTACTGGATTGAGGCCAAATTCCCTTCCCCTTCTGTAAATCAAAAACTAACAGCATTAGATAATAAACAAGATATTGCTAACTGGTTTTATGTCCCTTCATGGAAACGTTCTTTACAACCTAATTCATCTTCAGAGCAAATAAAATCTAAACAACAAAAATGGCTGTTTTTTGTAGATGATTTGGGAATAGGCAAGCAATTGGTTGATGTATTTAAAAATCAAGATATAAATGTCATTACTGTTCAAAAAGGAGAACAGTTTATAAAATTAAGTGAAGACATTTATACAATTAATCCGTTTATCAGTGAAGACTATGATATCTTGCTTAAAGAATTAGTATCATTAGAGCAAAAACCGGAAAACATTGCTTATTTATGGAGCGTAAATTCTTATGAAACAAATCAATTAGGTAACTATTCAGAATTTAAAAGTTTATTATTTTTAACTCAAAGCCTTAGTAAGCTAAAAATTAGCAATAGCTTACAGCTTTGGATTATATCAAACAACATCCAAGATGTTAATGGTAATGAAAAACTCGACCCAGAGAAAGCAGCGATATTAGGCTTATGTAAAGTCATTCCGCAAGAGTATCCTAATATTAGCTGTCGGTGTATTGATATTGTTTTAACTAACCCCATAGAGCTAGAGAAAGTAAAAGAAAGTTGCGACAGTAATATTGTTAACCAACTTTTCGATGAGTTAACTTCTGCATCCTCAGATAATGTAATTGCTTATCGCGATCGCTACCGTTGGGTACAAACATTTGAACCAGTTCACTTGGAGTCAGTAGCTGAAGACAAAATACCTTTAAGAAAACAAGGTACTTACCTGTTTCCTGGTGGATTAGAAGCTATTGAAGTTGTGCTTGCAGAATACTTAGCAAAAACTTTTCAAGCAAAACTCATATTTATTGAGGATTCTACATTCCCAGAAAAAGATGATTTCTCGCAATGGCTTGAAACTCATACTCAAGAAAATGAAGTCAGTTGTAAAATTCAAGAATTACTAGCATTAGAGAATAACGGTACAGAAGTTTTAATACTGCGTGCAGATAAAATTAATTATGATCAAATGTATCAAATCCTTACAGATCAAAATATTGGACAAATTAATGGTGTTATTTGTTCAACTGGAATAAAGCGCGAAAATATATTTGCTTCCATTCCTGAAATTACGAAAATAGAATTAGAAAATATATTCAAATTACAACATCATAAAATTTCAGTACTAGAACAAGTATTACAGAATATAAACTTAGACTTTTGTATCGTTTTTAGTTCTTTATCTTCTATTTTAGGAGGATTTGGATTAAGTTTATATTCGGTAAGCAATCAATTAATAGATACTTTTATTAACCGACATAACCGGAATAATTGTTTACCGTGGTATATTATAAATTGGGATAAATTAAAACTGAATGACAATCAAGAACAAACAACACTTGAACAAGCATCTGGATTAGAATTAGCTATTACTCCAACAGAAACAATAGAAGTATTTAAAAGAGTATTTTATTTAAGAAAAGAAACTCAAATTGTGATTTCTACAGTAGATATTAATGCTAGAATAAGTCATATATTTAACTTCAATGATAAGGAGAATTTAAAATCTTCTAATCAACTCGATTCATCCTCACTTTACTCTCGACCTAGCCTTAGTAATTCCTATGTAGCTCCGAAAAATGGTTTGGAAGAACAAATTACGGAAATATGGCAAGAAGTACTTGGAATTGCAGAAATTGGTATTTACGATAACTTCTATGAGTTAGGGGGAGATTCCCTTAGTGCAACTCAATTAGTTTCTCGATTGCGAACAAAATTTCCTGTGGACTTACCACTGCGCGAACTTTTATCATCAGCAATGATACCACGATTACAAGCAGAAATGCTTGAGCAAATTCTGTTGTCAAAGATAGAAGAACTATCTGAGGAAGAGACAGAATATTTTTTAGCGAATCTTGAAGAATAATTCTCGAACTATCTAATTTGTAATTTTTAGTTTTGAACCGGAAAAATAATTTATGTCTTTAGCTCATAATGATGCAAATCACGATCCTATTGCTTCAGTGTATGCAACTCTCCCTATAAATATGGAGTTGACCCTAACAGGTTTAGAGCAATTAATGCTACAACACCTCTCAAAAGGAGCACATATTCTCGACGTTGGTTGTGCTCACGGAGAGGTAGTTCAACAGCTGCATATGAGAGGTTATCAAATGACTGGACTTGATGTATCTGAGGAACTGTTGCGTTTAGCTCAAAAAAATGCACCTGAAAGTAAATTCATCCATAGTGATATTCGTAAGTTTCAGTCGCCACCCACTTATGACGGGGTTTATTCAATAGGCGTTTTCAACTTTTTCCTAAACCTTGAGGAATTAACAACTGTATTTCAAAACCTGTATAAAGCGATGCATGATAATAGCCTTTTTGTTTTTACCATGCCGACTGCGGACTTCACGTTTTGTGAAGATGCTCCAAATCTTGAAAGTATAAGAATCTGTGAAGTCAGTGATAAATCTGCCTATATTGAAACATACAACTATAACCAAGAAAAAAGGATACGAGAGATAAAAGTCACCATTTTTGAATTGATAAATGGAATTTGGAAGCGTACAGACACTATTACACCAACGAAAGAATATTTTGTATCAGAAATTAAGTCAACTTTAGAAAATGTGGGTTTCATCGAAATTAGTGTCTATGATTCCAGAGATTTTGGAGATGAGACTTCTATAACCGAGCCTTGCTTTGTTTGTCGGAAGCCGTCATAGCCCTCTTATCTCATCTTTCCGATTCTGGAAATTTCTGTAGAGAATAATCTCAAATCCTGATTTTTACAACAAGGAAAGCTAAATGACAAAAAGGAGATTGTGATAGCTCAATTATTCATAATATCTGAATCTTTGGATTCAGATATTCTATGAAATAGAAAAATAAATACTACAAATTTGATAGGGGAGAGTAGACAAGATACAGGAGAAAGAAAACAGAGTTTAATTGTTTATTTTCTATTTTTCTATCTGTAGCAAATGTTTAAGTATATCATATTATTTTCTCCTCCCAGAGTGATAGAAACTTCAGATAAAGTCGATTGTTTCCTTATGAATGTCAAGAAAAATTCATAAATAATTATTCCTTATGAATAAAAAATACTCTAATTTATCACCAGCGAAAAAAGCCCTTCTAGAAAAATGGAAGGGAGGGAAGATTCAAGCTGATATTATTCCCAAACGTCAAGACTGTCAAAATATTCCCTTATCCTTTTCTCAACAAAGATTGTGGTTTATTGACCAACTTTATCACGGGAGTCCTTTTTACAATATTCCTATCGCTTTTCATATACAAGGACATCTTAATATCACAGCATTAGAGCAAAGCTTAAATGAAATTCTCAAACGTCATGAAGTCTTGCGGACAAATTTTAGCCTTGTAAATGGAGAAGCAGTACAAAAAATTGCTCCCGAATTAAATTGGGATTTATCTATTATTAACCTGGAACATTTATCTGGTAAAGAATGGGAATCTGAGGTTAAACAATTTGCAGCATCTTCAGCAAAAAAACCCTTTAATTTAGCTAAAGAACTGCTAGTTAGGGCAACTTTACTTCCCTTGAGTCAAGAAGAACACGTTTTGCTTGTGACCATGCACCACATTATCACAGATGGATGGTCTTGGGGTGTGTTTCTACGGGAATTATCGACGCTATATGCTGCTTTCTCAACAAATCAACCTTCCCCCTTACCCGAACTCCCAATTCAGTATGCAGATTTTGCAGTTTGGCAGCGTGATCGCATCCAAAATGATTTTCTGGCAACCCAGTTAAATTATTGGAAGCAACAACTCAAAGGTGAGTTACCTGCACTTCACTTACCTACAGACTATCCGCGACCTAATACTACTACTTTCAGTGGTGCTAAGGAATATTTTAGATTCCCAGCATCCCTGACAAATGTACTCAGACTATTAAGTCAGCGAGAAGATTGCACTCTCTTTATGAGTTTGCTGGCAGCATTTAACATCATACTATACCGCTACACAAACCAAGAAGACATCTTGATTGGTTCTCCAATTGCTAACCGCAACCGTGCAGAATTAGAAGCAATGCTGGGTTTATTTGTTAATACTTTAGTGTTACGTAATAACCTCAGTGGAAATCCTAGTTTCTGCGAACTTTTACATCGAGTTCGTGAGGTGACTCTCGATGCTTATGCACATCAGGATTTGCCTTTTGAGATGCTTGTAGAAGAATTACAACCCGAACGAGACTTAAGCCGAAATCCGCTTTATGAGGTTATGTTTGTATTGCAAAATACTCCTAACTCCGTGCATGAAGTATCTGGATTAACTTTACGTACTTTGGAGTTTGATAGCGGTACATCTCAATTAGATATTTTTCTATCAATGTCTGAATCCGAAGACGGATTAACAGGGTGCTTGGAATACAATACGGATATTTTTGATTCAGCAACAATAACCCAATTTATCAACAATTTCCAAACTTTATTAGAAAATATAGTTGTAAATCCACAACAGCGTCTTAGTGAATTATCGCTACTAAATTCTTCCGAACGAGAAAAATTATTATTTAAGTTTAATCAAACTCGTGCAGATTATCCTCAAGATGCAACTTTACATCAATTATTCGAGGAACAAGTCAAGCAAACTCCTGACTCTTTAGCATTAATTAGCGAATCTGAGAAACTAACTTATCGTCAGCTTAACCATAGAGTTAATCAATTTGTATATTACTTACAAAAACAGGGAGTAACAAAAAGAACGCTGGTTGCTTTATGTCTAGAACGCGACTTAGATATGGTAGTGGGAATTTTAGCTATTCTCAAAGCTGGTGGTGCATATATTCCTCTCGATCCAAGTTATCCAGTAGAACGTTTAAATTACATGCTTTCTGATTCTCAAGCATCGCTGTTAATTACCAAGCATGAGATATTAGAAAAAATATCTTTATCTTCAGCTAGAACCATTTGCTTAGATATTCACAAAGACGAAATTGCTCAAGAAAGTATAGAAAACCCCATTAACATCTCTTCATCTGATAATATTGCCTATATTATCTACACTTCTGGTTCAAGTGGAACACCTAAAGGAGTTCAGGGGACTCATCGCGGTACAGTAAACGGCTTACACTGGTTATGGAAGACATATCCTTTTACCCAAGGAGAAGTTTGTTGTCAGAAAACAGCTATTAGCTTTGTCGATTCGGTTTGGGAAATTTTTGCTCCTTTACTTCAAGGAGTTCCTACAGTAATCATCAGCAACGCAAATGTACTAGACTCGCAATTATTTATAGAAACTCTAGGGCATCATAAAGTTACTCGTATTGTACTTGTACCGTCATTACTGCGCTTACTCGTTGATAATTACAGTCATCTTGTTAAGAAATTATCGCAGCTAAAACTTTGGATAACTAGCGGAGAAGCACTATCTGTTAATTTAGTCAGAACTTTCCAAGAATTGATACCAGAAGGAAAGCTCATCAACCTTTACGGTTCATCGGAAGTTTCGGCGAATGCGACTTACTACGACACTAGTTTATTACAAAATCAAGGGCACAGTGTTCCAATTGGTCGTCCTATTGATAATACTCAAATTTATGTGTTAAATCGAGATTTACAACCAACACCTATAGGAATAGTTGGTGAGCTGTATGTTGGTGGCGATGGGTTAGCAAAAGGCTATTTACACCGTTGGGAATTAACTCAGGAAAGATTTATCGATAACCCCTTTATTCCAGGAAATAAAATTTACAAGACAGGCGATTTAGTACGATATCTTAAAGATGCAAATCTTGAATATTTAGGTCGCCATGATGAACAAGTAAAAATCAGAGGTTTTCGAGTAGAATTAGGTGAAATAGCAACAGTAATCACACAACATCCAGATGTCTCCGAATCGGTTGTAATACAGGGCAAAGATGCTGACGATAATCAGTGCTTAATTGCCTATATTGTAACAAATAAACAAGATATCCTTGCACAACTTTTGCCATATTTGCAACATAAATTACCTAGTTATATGCTACCATCTGCCTTTTTTGTACTGGATGAACTTCCACTGACACCTAATGGCAAAGTAGACAAACGTGCGCTACCTAATAATGAAATTATTCGACAAAATACGAATAAATCATTTATTGCTCCCCGAAACTTTACAGAATTAGCTTTAGTAAAAATTTGGGTAAATCTTCTTAATACTAGTCCTATCGGGGTGACAGACAACTTTTTTGAGTTGGGTGGTCATTCATTTTTAGCAGTCCGGTTGATGGCTCAAATTCAAGACAAATTTGGACATAATCTTCCAGTATCTACTCTTTTTGAAAATCCCACAATTGAAAAACTCGCAACCATTGTCAGTCAGCCATCCCGTCAAAGTTCTGGTTCTGCTCTAGTAGCAATTAACTCTTCCGGCTCTAAGATACCTTTCTTCTGTATACATGGTGCTGGTGGAGATATTAGTCACTACTTTAACTTGTCCAGAAGACTTGGTGAAGATTATCCATTTTATGCTTTGGAAGATAATGTAGAACAAGATAAACCGGAAATTATTTCAGTAGAAGAGACAGCAACTCGCTACCTGCAAGAAATTCGTAAAGTACAACCAAATGGTCCATTCCTTTTAGGTGGTCATTGTTACGGTGGTGTACTAGCCTTTGAAATAGCCCAACAACTACAAAAGCAGGGTCAAACAGTAGGTTTAGTACTTGTTATCGATGCTATATTACCAGAAACAAACATTGAACCTACAGATGATGACGATACAAAATTTTTACTCCGCATAGCTGAATCAATAAAAACCGATAATAATATAGACTTTTCATTACCTTTTGAAGAACTTCGAGATTTGCCATTAACTGAGCAACTTAATTTAATTAATAAAAAGGCAAACTCCATCTTTAGCGATGCCGAAATTCAAGATTTTCTCCGTTATTACCAACTTTTCAAAGCTCATGTTCAAGCGATGCGAAATTATGTTCCCCTCTGTTATCCTCAGTCTATAACTCTATTTCGAGCGTCGGAAGAAATAGCTCATGATTTTGACAATCCAGAATGGTATACTAATGACCCCTTATTAGGTTGGGGTAAATTTTCTAGTCAACCAATTCAATTTATTGATGTTCCTGGAGACCATTTCTCGATTTTCGTTGAACCTCATATTCAAAAATTGGCTAAACAATTGAGAATATGTATCGATAATTCTATGTACAATTTAAATAAACAATGACAGTAAAAATGCTTAATAAATTACCTCCAGGACCAAAAATTCCTTTTTGGTTGATAGCTCTGCAATTGAATGCTGACCCCTTTGGCTATATGGATGCTATTTACAAACGTTATGGTGATATCATTACCATAATGTTTGGTTCGACACCAACAGTTTATATCAGTAATCCTTTAGGAATAAAGGAGATTTTTACAAACACCAAAGAAATTTCAGCTAGTGGCGAATTAAACCGGGATTACGCCTTGATGACTGGAAAACAAGGAGTACTTCAACTTGATGGAATACGCCACAAACATCGACGCAAGCTTTTAATACCTGCTTTTCACGGTGCGCGGATGCAAACCCACGGACAGCGAATTTGTGACCTTACATATAAGGTTATGCAACAGCAACCAATTGGTAAAGCTTTCATTGGCTATCCAACAATGGAAGATATCACTCTACGGGTAAGCATAGAAGTTGTCATGGGGTTGTCTGAAGGAGAGCGCTACAACAGACTCAAGGAACTGCTTTCTTTGGCTTTGAAACAGATGTTATCCCCATCAATAAAAATTGCTGATTATTTACCTTTCGGGAAACGAGATTTAGGTCGATGGAGTCCGCAAGGATACTTGCTTTACCTGCGGCAAGAACTTTTTGATTTGCTCTACACCGAAGTTCAAGAGCGTCGCCAGCAAACACAGGATTTAGGCAGTGGTATTCTTTCTGAACTAGTATTAGCAAAGGATGAAGCAGGTAATCTGTTAACGGATGAGGAAATACGAGACTTATTAATCTCACCTCTTTTCGCAGCCCAGGATGCTTCGTCAACTGCACTTGCTTGGTCTTTATACTGGATTCACCGTTTTCCTCATGTTCGCGATCGCATACTTTCCGAACTCGATAGTCTTGGTGAAAACCTAGACCCGATGAGTATTATGACCTTACCATACCTCAGCGCAGTTTGTAACGAAGCTTTACGAATTTACCCTACTCAGTTATTTACATTTCCCAGGTTGGTAGAATCGAGCGTTAAGGTGATGGGTTATGAGTTGAACCCCGGTACAATACTTATTGGTAATATTTACTCAACACATCAGCATGAAGATTTGTATTCAGAGCCAAAAGAATTTCAGCCAGAACGCTTTTTGAAAAAACAATATTCTCCCTACGAATTTCTACCCTTTGGTGGTGGTTCTCGCGTGTGTATTGGCGGAACTTTTGCCCTATTTGAAATGAAACTAGTATTAGCAACCATTCTTTCGCATTATGAATTAGAGTTAGTCAGTAATCGCCCAGAACATCCTAAATTTGAAGGTCTAATTTCTTACCCTGCTAGCGGTGTGAAAATGGTCATACGTGGACTACGTGAACATAAAGGACAGTCACAACCATCGGTAGACATGATTAAGTAAACAGGGCAAAAACGAAAACGTTTGAGTTTTATAAAAACTTTTACCTGATGTAATTGATTCATAATGTTCACCTTAGTGTTTATGGCGTATATATAGTAACAATGTCTACAGCGCAGCAATCCCAAATTACAAACGAAATTCTCAATGGTAACCTTGTTACAATCATGTTCAAGTTATCAATTCCTGGCATCTTAGGGATGCTGCTCGTTGGCTTAAACAGTTTCCTAGATGCATTGTTTGCAGGTCAATTGATTGGACAAAATGCTCTAGCAGGTATCTCACTTGCACTGCCACTGACATCTATTGTAACTGGATGTGCTGTATCGGTTGGGGTAGGCTCTGCTTCTGTTATGAGTAGAGCTATTGGTTCAGAAGATATAAAAACTGAATCCAAAGTTTTAGGTAATTTAACAGTAATAAGTATAATCATTTCATTTTTGATTGCTGCAATAGGATATATATTCGGTGATGAATTAATTGCATTCATGGGTGGAGATGGAGAAGTAGCTACATATGGAGTTGGCTATCTTAAAACCTACATACTTGGTTCTATATTTTTTATTCCAGCAGTAGCTTCTAATCAGCTTGTCAAATCTGAAGCTAAAATCAGACTTGCAACTGTTTTTTCTTTTATATTTGTAACTACTAACTTCTTTTTCAACATAATATTTGTAAAATTTCTCAACTTTGGTATTCAAGGTATAGCATTAGCTACTAATTTAGCAGCTTTAGTTCATGTTATTGTGAATTTCGCATATTTTATTTTTTATAGTAAAAGTTCAATTACATCCAATTCTAGAAAGTTCAGTTTTGGGATAAATCTAGTATCACCAATATTATCCGTTGGTGCATCGGTAATGCTTATGGAATTAATAGGCATAATTCAAGAGATAATGATTTTTAAGTCTATTGCTGACTACGGAACAGATAGTGATATTGCTTTTGCTGGAGCTACAGTCAGACTGTATTATTTGGTGATTACTCCTTTAAATGGTCTTTTGCAAGCACTACAGCCTGTAATTGGCATAAGTTATGGATCAAGAAACTATAAACGACTAAAAAAAGCTTACTTCATTTTTTGTCTTGCCGGAACTATATTATTCGTTCTTACTTGGCTGACTTTACAAGTGTCTCCAACATTCTTTCTTCGCTGGTCAATACCAAATTTAAATATTACTAGAAATAACTTATTCAATTTTAGATTAATTACTTTTACACTTATTACGGCTCCTTTTTTGTCATGTAGCCTAACTTTATTTCAATCTACAGGTAATGCAAAAATTGCCGCATTTTTTATATTTTTAAAACACATAGTTTTGTTTATACCATTACTATTATTATTAAGTATGATAATTGGTGTAAATGGAGTTTATTATAGTTTTACTATTACTGAAATATTATCTAGCTTAATCATTGGAGCTTTGATATTGATAGAATTTATCAAAATGAAAAAAGCAAATAAATAATTATAACACTATAATGTATGAACAATCGAAAACCATAAATTCAAATGAGGTTTATTATGGCAAAAATGGGAAAATACTGCAAAGCTTATTCTTTAAATAAGTTACGGAAATTTCATCAATGGAAAGAATACAGTGAAAATACCAGAAAAGAGAAAAAGGTTATCGATGCAGATGAAGTTGAGAAAAATCGTAAGTTAACTGATGATGACTTTCTTTATGTTCAAGAAAACTATATAGTTACAGATGGAATTTTCAAAGACGAAAATATAATCTTTGATAACGTAACACCTGAGTGGAAAGAATTTTGTCAAAAGACTCTTGAATTTGAGATTCCTGTTTATGAAACAGTCCAAGTACAAGTATCTGAAAGTTCTTCTAAAAAATAATTCTTAATTAGGGTTTACTTCTTTCTACCTTCACTTACTAGTTAAATATCAAGAGGTTAATTATGTATCAAGATGACAAAGAAGATACGACAATTTACAAAGTTGTAGTTAATCATGAAGAACAATATTCCATTTGGCCATCAGAGCGTGAAAATGCTCTTGGTTGGAGAGATGCTGGAAAAAATGGACTCAAACAAGAATGTTTAGATTATATTAAAGAAGTCTGGACTGATATGAGACCGCTAAGTCTCCGAAAAAAAATGGAGGAATCAGCATCTAGTACTTAGATTTTCCCTCCTAGCGTAGATTTAACCAT
>JBHJJJ010000334.1:0-13371 GCA_050042755.1 Rivularia sp. (in: cyanobacteria) | reverse complement strand
AAAAATCTCTTCTACCCCCTCTTCCCCACGCCACTTCCTACAACGGTGCGTGTTCCTCTGCAACGGAGTGGCTCATCTTCCCCCTCTCCCCCCTCCCTTTCTTCACCCATCATATTTATTGTGGTGGAATACTAGTTTTATAGTCCTATTAATCTCACATCTTGTACCATTCGAGGGCACCCGCCTTAGAATAAATTCTCAGGCTAATACACAAAGTCTGATAAATCAGACTTTCCAAGGGTTTTAGTGCGTTTTAACGTACTTTGTATTTGCAGCCCTGAAATTAATTTCAAGGCGGGTATTAGGGCTTAACGACAATGGTGCTGTTCGGTCAGATTTATAGGACTTTGGCTAAAAGAGCGGGGATTTTCAACCCCGTGGTATGCAAGAAAACTTATCATAATTAGTAGGACAAAGCACTAGTAAAACGAAATTGTTACAATTTTTAACGCTCACAGTAAGAGTAATTCGTTATATTATGCTCTTATTAGTTATCGTCACAACACTTTAATTAGTGCGTGACACCATAAGCCTTATTATTACCTTTAAAATTAATCAGTGTACAACCACCACAAAAAAGGCGGCCAGTTGCGGAAGTCCTAAAACTAACATCAAATCTGCTGCATATAAAGAACTTCGTCGCAATTAATTTATTTTATCTATTAAAAATTAATTTATGAAAACTTTTATTTTCCAATTATTATGCATTAAAGGAAGTATTTTACTCTCCTTATTCAACTCGAATGTTGTCAAAGCACAAATTGTCCCCGATCAAACGCTACCCGTCAATACTCAAGTTATCCCCCAAGGAAATATTAAGCTGATTGAACAAGGTACCCAGCGTGGCGGCAATTTGTTTCACAGTTTTCAAGAGTTTTCTGTAGAACTAAATGATATTGCCCGTTTTAATCATAGTGCTGATATTCAAAATATTATTACACGGGTTACGGGTGGCTCAAGTTCTAATATTAACGGTACGATTCAAACGTTTATTAATGGCACTACAAGTACAGGTAATGCCAATCTTTTTTTGATTAATCCTCGTGGAATTGTATTTGGTGAAAATGCCACTTTAGATATTGGTGGTTCATTTATTGGTACTACGGCAGATAGTATTCAGTTTCTAGATGGAACAGAATTTAGTGCCACTACTAGCGATAATAATCCTTTACTAACAGTTAGCGTTCCCCTGGGTTTACAATTTGGTTCCAATCCGCAAGATATTATAAATCGTTCCCAAGCTAGCCCCAATGGTGAAATAAATAATGCATTATTACCTGTTGGACTAAAAGTTGCCGATGGTAAAACTCTGGCATTAGTTGGTGGTAATATTGCTCTCGAAGGTGGTAATTTAACCGCAAGAGAAGGAAGAGTAGATTTAGGTAGCGTTGCAGGTAATAGTTTTGTAAACTTGAGTGAAGTAGAAACAGGATTTGCACTCGGATATACAGGTGTTGAAAACTTCCAAGATATAACTCTTTCTCAAGAAGCTGCTGTTGATGCTAGCGGAACAGGTGGAGGTTACATTCAAGTAAACGGTAGAAATATCGAACTTAGTCAGTTGTCAATAATTTTTGCAGATACAGAAAGTTCAATTCCGGGACAAGATTTAATTATTAACGCTTCTGAATCAGTCAAACTGAGTGGAGGTGCAAACATTGCAACTTTTGGTTTCGGTGAAGCCAAAGCTGGAGATGTATTAGTTACAGCTTCTGAATCTGTGGAATTAATAGGTACTGGTTCTTTACCGGATGGTGATATTCCCACTCTGCTTGCTTCTCAGGTATTTGAAGGAACAGGTAATGGTGGTAATGTGGAAGTTAAAACTGGACGAATAATTATCCAGGATGGAGCTGCAATCGATGCTTCCACATTCAATAGAGGAAATGCAGGAAACATTTTTATTAGAGCCTCAGATAATATCGAACTGATAGGTACTACAGCAGATGATGCATTTCCCAGCGGAATTTTTGCTCAAGTTGGACAACCAGACGTGGAAAACCCCGGAAATGCTGGACAATTAACAATTGAAACCAACCAACTCACTCTTACAGGAGGAGCGCAGATATCCAGCGCAGCACGTCAGAGCGGTAGCGGGGGAGATGTAAATATTAACGCTACAGATTTTATCACCCTCACTGGTACTTCAGCGACTGCCACAGAAGTAAGAGGTAGTAGCGGTATTTTTGTTTCTGCCGAGCCGGGAGCAACAACTGGGGATGTAGGTAGATTAACCATTAATACTGGAGTGCTGACAGTAGAAAACGGCGGAAAAATATCAGCGAATAACTTTGCTACAGAAAATAATCCAGGTAGGGTAGATTTAAACGTCAGCCAATTGGTAATTCAAGATGGGGGATTAGTCACGGCTGGTTCTTTTGCTAGCAGCGATGGTGGTATCTTAAATGTTAATGCCACCGATTCTGTTACAGTTTCCGGCACGGGTGTCATCGGTGAGAATATCCCCGCAACAAGTACCTTGTTTACTCGTGCTGAATCAGAAGGAAATGCCGGAAATTTATTCATCACCACACCAAGTTTACTGGTGGAGGATAATGCAGAAGTTACCGTCAGCAGCATCGGTACGGGTACTGCTGGAAACTTAGAAATAAATGCCGATAAAATCGAGTTAAATAACCAAGCGAAACTGATTGGTGAAACTTTAGCCACAGCCGATGCCGGGAATATAACACTCAATCTAGAAGATTTCTTATTATTACGTAATCAAAGTCAAGTTTCGACTTCTGCCGGTACTGCTGCGGCGCCTGGAAACGGTGGTAGAATTACCATTAATACTCCCGATGGCTTTATTATTGCTCTCCCCGATGAAAATAGCGATATTACAGCCAATGCCTTTAGCGGTAGCGGCGGACAAATTTCAATCAACGCCAATAATATTTTTGGGATCGCACCTTTAACTAGAGACGAATTAATTCAGCAACTGGGAACTGACAACCCAGAAGAACTTAACCCAAATAATTTACCCAGCAGCAATATAACGGCAATTTCTCAACAAAACCCGAATTTAGACGGTGATTTTACAATTACAGATCCAGATATAGACCCCAATCGTGGTTTAATTGAACTACCCGACAATCTAGTAGATGCATCTGAACAAATCTCCCAAGCTTGTACTCCCAGAGGCAGACAAAACGCCAGCACCTTTATCGCTACGGGAAGAGGAGGATTGCCACTTAACCCCAACGAGCCTTTGCGCCAACGAACTGCGATCGCAAATTGGGTTGATTTACCATCAGAAATCACTGATAGCAGAACAGATGAACTACACGCACCAGCAGTTACTAAATCTACTCCGAGAATCATCGAAGCGCAGAAGATGGTAGTGGATGAAAATGGTGATATCTTCTTTGTCGCGGAATCTCCCCAAAATTCTTATAAATCCTCTGCAATTTCCTGTAGTTAATAATTTATTACATTAAGAGCAGAGGTAGAAAATCTAATGATATCTTTTTTAGAATTATAAAAACTCCGCGCCCCTCCGCGCATACCTCCGCGCCCCTCTGCGTTTAAAAAATAATTCTTATGAAATACAAAATTAATCAAATTAATAAAGGCTACCATTATATCCGTAAATTCCCCGTTTTCATCACCTTAATTTTAGTAACAGCCTTTTGCATAATTAACTTTCCTGTTGCAGCAACTATAAAAACACCACATATCGCATCTCTACAACAAGGTAAACAATTATATGAAACAGGGAGATTTACCGAATCTGTCAACATATTGCAACAAGTCGTAACAACCTATGGCAACCAAGGAGATGAATTACGGCAAGCTGTGGCATTAAGTAACTTAGCATTGGCATATCAAAAATTAGGTAAATTAAACCAAGCTCAACAAGCAATTACCCAAAGTCTAAATTTAATCAAAAATCCAAAAATCGTCGCACCAATCCTCGATATTCAAGGTAGCATTCAACTAGACCTAGGACAAACAGAACAAGCCCTGAAGACTTGGCAAAGTGCAGAAAGTATATATAAACAAATCAATAATCAAAGTGGTATTGTTAGCAGTCGTATTAACCAAGCCCAAGCGTGGCAAATTTTGGGATTTTACCGTCGGAGTTTAACAACTTTAACCGCATTACAACAAGAGGTACAAGCACAACCAAACTCTATAACCAAAGCACTAGAATTACGCTCTTTAGGAGATGCACTACAGTTAGCAGGAGACTTAAAACAATCTCGTCAGGTATTGCAGCAAAGTCTGGAAATCGCTCAAAAATTGGATTCACCTGAGAATGTCAGCGCTGCTTTATTTAGTTTAGGTAATACAGTACGAGTAGAGCAAGATTTTTCCGCAGCAATCAAATTCTATCAGCAAGCTGCGATCGCCACTCCCAACCCAATTACCAAAATCCAAGGGACTATTAATCAATTTAGTCTGTTAGTAAGCACCGGGGAAGCAGAAACCGCACGGGCATTATTACCCCAAATTGAAAATCAACTTAGCAATTTACCACCTTCTCAAACAAATATCTATGCCCGTCTTCATTTAGCCCAAAGCTTGCTGAAATTGGGAACTAACCCCGAAAAAATTGCTCAAATCTCCGCAACAGCCGTACAACAAGCCAGAAACTTCGCAGATAAGCGAGCCGAAAGCTTTGCCATTGGCACTCTAGGTACCGTATACGAAAAAACCAAACAATTTTCAAATGCTCGGGAACTTACCCAACAAGCACTTACCATAGCCCAAACGATAAATGCCCCAGATATATCTTACCGTTGGCATTGGCAATTAGGACGCTTGCTGAAGCAGCAGGGAAAAATAGAAAGTGCGATCGCATCTTACGATACAGCGGTAAATGATTTACAGACTCTCCGCAGCGACTTAGTAGCCGTAAATAGAGATATCCAATATTCCTTTAAAGAAACTGTAGAACCAGTATATCGGGAATCCGTTGCATTGCTCTTAGATTCGCAGCAAAGCAATCCCAAGGAAAAGACTTTAGACAAAGCCAGACAAAGAATTGAATCGCTGCAATTAGCAGAATTAGATGATTATTTTCGCCAAGCTTGTATAGATGCCCAAACAGTAGTGTTAGATAAAGTAGTAGACCAAGATAACCCTACTGCTGCCATTATTTACCCAATTATTTTACCAGAGCAACTACAAGTAATCGTAAAAATTCCTAATAAACCCCTACGCAATTACGCAGTTAAAAAATCCCAGAGGGAAGTTGAAAGCATTCTCACCCAGTTGCAGAAATATCTTTTAGAACCCGATACAACCGAAGAAGTACAGATGCTTTCACAGCAAGTATATGGTTGGTTAATCAAAAATATTGAGTCAGATTTAAAAAATAGTGGAGTCGAAACCCTAGTATTTGTACTAGATGGAGCCTTACGTAACGTTCCCATGGCTACACTATATGATGGCGAGCAATATCTGGTGGAGAAATACGCAGTAGCTCTGAGTTTGGGACTCCAATTACTGACACCCAAACCTCTAGGAGAACAACCACTCAACGTTCTCGCTGCCGGTTTAGTAGAGCCACCGCCAGAATTTCAGAAGTTTCCACCATTACCGGGAATTAAGTCTGAGTTTAAGTTAATTGATAAAGCAGGGGTATCTACAAAGCAACTTTTAGACCAAGAATTTACCAGCACTACCTTAGAAAAAAATGTTAACACTACTCCCTTTAATGTTTTACATTTAGCAACCCACGGTCAATTTAGTTCCAAACCCGAGAATACTTTTATCCTAGCCGCAGATGGTGCGATTAACGTTACCCAGTTTGATAGTTTGGTACGTCGTCGGGATGAAAGCCGTTCAGAAGCCTTAGAAATGCTAGTGTTAAGTGCTTGTCAAACTGCTACTGGCGATAATCGTGCCACACTAGGGTTAGCAGGGGCATCAGTGAAAGCTGGAGCGCGGAGTACCTTAGCTTCATTGTGGCATATTAGCGATGAATCTACAGCGATCTTAATGGGTGAATTTTACCGCGAGTTAGCTAATAGCAAGGTAACGAAAGCAGAGGCTTTGCGTCGCGCTCAAGTGATGCTGTTGAAAAAATATCCTAATTACGAACGTCCTGGTTTTTGGGCTCCCTATGTATTGGTTGGTAATTGGCTTTGAAGCACTAAGGAGTGAGGAGTGAGGAGTGAGGAGTGAGGAGTGAGGAGTGAGGAGTGAGGAGTAATGATTAATGAATGTAGGACTTACGCAACTTGACATTTTTCTTGTAGGGTGCTTGTACACTGATTGATGATTGTAAACGAAAAATACCACAGCTTGTAGTACGGCACCAACCAGGATCTTGTGACAATTGCGACTATTCCTGTAATTTAAGGAATTTCCTCCTCGTTTACGGTGAATATAAATGGTGGATAGATGCTTTGGGTATTGTAGTCCAATGCTATGCATAATAAAAGTATCCCTGATAAAAGCGGATATAAAGACACAAATAAACTTTCGTACTAGTAGCAAAATTAAAGAAGAAATAGAAAATATAGCCAAGAGTCGGGGTTTGAAGCCATCACAGTTGCTTAACGAATTGACACTCTCAGCGTCTAAAGACGCTGAGATTCTCAGTTCAACGTCGAGACTTGCTCAACCAGGGTTACCCCAAGAAGAGTAGAGGTCTCAACTCCCTGAGCGTTACTTCCCGGATGCCCTCCGGTAGCTCTTGCAAGAATGTTGATCGCTGCATTTACGTCTCTTTGAAGTACACACCCACATTCACAGCGATGAGTGCGTACTTTCAATTCTTTTTTGACCTTGACTCCACAGCTACTGCATAGCTGAGATGTGTTGTGTGGTCTTACAGCGATCGCTTGACGATTATATTTCCGCGCAAAGTATTCAATCCATTGTCTAAACTCGCTCCATGCCACATCGTTGATGGATTTAGCAAAACAATGGTTTCTTACCATGTTCTTGACCTTCAAGTCTTCATAGGCTACTACATCGTTAGATTGTAAAAGCGTGAGCGCCAGTCTCTTGGCAAACTCGGTACGCTGCCTATTTACTCTTAAATGCTTTCGAGCATATACTTCGCGGGATTTACGTCGTCGATTTGAGCCTTTTTTATGTTTGTAAATTCTGCGTTGAACGCGCTTTATATTAACTTCAGCTTTACGTAAAAAACGAGGATTCGAGACAGTATTACCGTTGCTATCTGAGTAGAAAAACTCTAGCCCAACGTCCAGACCTACCTGATTTCCTGTTGGCTCAAGTTGTTTTGAGTTGTCAACATCAATAGAAAATTGACAATAATAACCATCAGCACGACGCACCAAACGAACTCTTTTAATTGATTTAACTGGGTAAGTATGGATATCCCATTTACCCATTAATTTAAGTTCTCCAATACCTTTTTTGTCGGTAATAGTAATACGGCGCTTTGATTTATGTAGTTTCCACCCAGAAGTTTTATATTCAACTGAACGATTATTTTTTTGAAATCTTGGAAATCCTTTTTTACCAGACTTGCCAGACTTGCAGTTATCAAAAAATCTGCTTATTGCAGACCATGCTCGCTCAGCAGCAGATTGAACTGCCATACTGTTTAAATCCTTAACGAATTTAAACTCGTTGCGTAGAACTGTTGAATATTTGTTTAAAGCGAACTTATTTACTTTGTCTTCTTTTTTAGAATCCATCCAGTAGCGAATACATTTATTTCTAATGAATTGCGTAGTCCGGATAGCTTCTTCTATTGCTCGATGCTGCTTCTTTTTAGCAACTACTTTGTATTCTAGAACCAGCATCTACATCACCTCCTTGTTTTTTTATTTGCTCTATATTAACATATACGTATCCCTATTGTTCACCCAAAATGAAACCAAAACAATTAAAAATTCGCCTGTCTGAAAGAAGATTCTATAAGTTACAGTTATATGCCGCAAGCAAGGATAAAACAATGACTGCAATCATAGAAGACTTTTTGGACACGTTACCGGAAGCAGAAAATACCACGGGACATAGTGCACGCTAGCTTATATCCCAGGTCTAAAGACACGCTCGTTTTACGCTTCTGGATTCCTGGTAATGAATTGCAATTCTGTGCATTGCAATGTAATTCATGTAATAAAAGTAATTATGCCAGTTAAAAAACGAATTGGTACAACATTCAGAAGCACCTTGAAGCATCCTAAAAGTAATTAAAGCGTATTATTAGTAACTCTCATTTAATATCAACAAACATATATTTGGGTTGATATGTACCAAAGTATTCTAAAACCTTGTCTAAATCTTGTTTCTTTGTCAGAGCAATACAACCTGATGTTCCATCTTGACCATTAGGTTTTTCAAAAGAAGGATCGTAGTGAAGACCTAATTCTGTACGCCCAGTGGGAAATAGAGGATCTATCTGCACGAAACGTCTACCCACACCCACTTCAGGAAGAGGAACATATGTAACCAGTTTGGCTACTTGATACTTTCCATCAGGTGCAGGTGCTTGTATTCCAGATTTATTGCGATTCCTTTTTTGGCTATAAGCTCTTCCTGTAACCGTATCATAAGAGCCTTGGAGTTTTCCTTCTGCGTATAAGCAAATTCTATAGAGTGGGTTTCCTAGAGCATTTTTTCTTCCTGTTTTTTCTAAGCTCATGTAGCTGCTTTCGTTGAATGGCTCATAGCAGTCTGTGTTAGAGATTTTGTTTTTCTTCGATTTGTAATTATCGAAACTAATCTTTTTTACAGTAGACTCTAAGACGGGAGCAGGCTGAGAATTTTCTATATTTGAACTAGAAACTTTTTGCCCAATATTACCATTCAACTGCTTTTGCTTTAACTGCTCAATTGTGTCACCAAATATTTCTTCTGAGTTAAAGTAAGCGAAACATCCGACAGTTATGGAACAACAGACAATAATCAATGCTAAGTTATAACGCATTAAAATGCCTCTGAATTTAAGTAATGATTACAGACAAAAGTAGATTTTGTCTTCCGAAAAAATACCCTCCCGTAATTACCGCAGGGAGAGCCAAGTATGGGATTCCTGTTCATAAAATTCTCCTGAAACCTAATTTGAGCAAAATTAACGACAAGACGAAAATACCGCAAGCTCCTAGTAGTTCACCAAACCAAAATTGCCGAGTGAGGGCAAGCTGGAGGGAGCCCGGAGCAGGGGAAGCGGGGGTTCTTGGGGAGAAAATTATTTTTTTCTTACAATTAACCCCGCAAAGTAATCTTGGCCGAGTACTAGTACTACTTTATTCGGCTTTTCTCGATTTTTTATTAGTCAGCAATATTTCACCCTTGTTGTTGATTTCTAGAGGAGTATTGGGAAAATCACTCTGATTCAAAGAACGCAAGAGTCCCACTGTACTAAATCCTTGGTCGATATAAGGAATTGCTTGTTTATTCAAAAGAACGGGGATAATCTTACCGGAGAGAAAATCTCCTTCTGGATTCAACTTCACATCTAAAATCATCGAGTAACCCTTATAGGATGAAGTTGAAAAGACTCCA
This sequence comes from Rivularia sp. (in: cyanobacteria), assembly GCA_050042755.1. GTDB lineage: Bacteria > Cyanobacteriota > Cyanobacteriia > Cyanobacteriales > Nostocaceae > Rivularia. The sequence goes on along the minus strand of JBHJJJ010000334.1, from coordinate 3,930 downwards.
TATCCCAGAAAATTCCCTAAAGAATAAGCAATGAGTTTCCCTTGATAAACTTCTATTGCTCTAGGAACATGAGGTCCGTGTCCGAGTACCAAGTCTGCTCCTGAATCAATCATTGTGCGAGCAAAATTAACGGAATTACCCCTGTTTTCCCCATAGAAGAACTCTGTTTGATTCTTGACGTGGAGAGCGCGGGTTCCCTCGGCTCCGACATGCATAGAGATGACCACGATTTTGGCTTTCTTGCGAGCCGTTTCCACCAAAGCTTTGGCTTTTTCTATATCTTGGACAGTATTACAGTATTCGTAAAAACAGAATCCGATTACAGCAACAGGAACATTCTCGACGTTGAAATAAAGAATTTGATTCTTTTTACCTACTGCTTTCATCCCAGCAGCAGTAATATTGTCGAAAGTGTCTTGAAATCCCTTTGTACCGAAGTCCATTGCATGGTTATTAGCCACACTCAGCACATCAAACCCAACATCAGCAAAAAGCTTGGCATGTTGGGGAGGAGAACGAAAAGCAAATACTTGTCCCCGACTGATATCTTTTGTACTGTTGGGATGATTGGTTATGGTACTCTCAAAATTACCAAACAAAATATCGGTCCCTTGGAGCTTTTCTCTAACAGACTTGGGAAACAATTGATTAGGATTAGCCGGAAGTCTGTTCGACGGAAAATTTGTACCGGGAACCATATCTCCAACGGCTTTAATGCTAATTGAGTCTGGAAGGCTTTGAGTTGAACTTTCAGGTAAAGTTTGCTCAGAATCTCGTGTTGTTTTTTTACGAGTATTTATCTGTAAAGACGATGATACAACAGCAGTCACAATGAGTAAGCTGAGGCTAAAGCTCAGGAGCGCTTTGTATTTCATGAGGGTTTTTCCGATTGATTGAGGGATTATCTGAGCTTTATCGGTACCTTAGAAAATTATGAATAATCAGAAGTTGATATATCGATGCAACAGCACTATCTCAAATGCTGTTCGTGATTTTGGTTTCTATACCAAATAGTCAGATATATTAGGGTACAATTCCAGACTCAGATTTAGCCTACAATAATTAATTGCACGCTTTATTCCTTGAAACTATCGAATCAGAGTAGATTTTAACGGTTCGCGGGCAATGTATATTACGCGAAATTTGGCAGCAAACATTCATCAACGCAGCGATAAAATTATATTCAATTGTCATAACCTTAACTCAAAACTGACGCTCAGTTATTTACTCGCTAAATAATTAAATTAGCTGATATAATTACCACAATTATAAATACCGCAGTTAGAATTTGAGTTAGTTTTTCTAGATACACTCAGATGCTATTTCAGTTTTTAATGCCACTATCAACATTCTAGTGTCCAGTTATGTGAGAAAGTATAACAAACAGGTAAGAAGAAAATAAATTTTGTTTAACTTGACCAAACAACTACAAAAGGCTATTGAATTTTTCGGAAATTATCAATAAGATGAAATATTTTGAAGTAGTAAATAACTATAGCTAAGGCTCTACGGCATTAAGATGTTGAGCATAATTTAAATCTGCTTCTGCTTAAAATAGTAAATCTATAGATAATTATCCTTGCAATTTTAAAGTGCAATAATCATACCAATTCTGACAGAATTTTTTTCTTCCCCCTCTTCCCCCTCTCCCCAGGGCAAACCCATCTAAATTTAGAGCATAGACTATTGACTAAATAACTTAGATGTGTATCTAACGATTAAATAAGGTTTATCGTCGAGAGTCTTTTGTCTACTTATAAGTTTAAAGTTAAAAATAAAACCAAGTACTAAGTCAATTAGTATGGCTTAATGCGACTATTAAGGCTTGGCAGCTATGGATAGAGACACCTTAGTGCAACTTCTCAGTCAAAGGGATGACTTGAGCGCACAACAGGTAAATCAAATTATCAACGAAGTGCAAACCAACCTACGGGCGATCGCCAAAGCACCCAGAAGATTTGGCAATGGAACTCATTGGAAAATACAAGACTTTCAAAGTTCCGTTGCCGAATATCTGCGTTCTACCAAGAAAGAAGAACTCAATTGAGAAGGAATTCAACGGGATATCAAGTTACTTCTCAACGATCCTCGTGTGGGTATGGAAAGTTTGCAAGAGCGTCTATCTAAATTCGATCGTTCCACAATAGTTGCCTTGCTTTCAGAACGAAAAGACTTGTCAGAACAAGAAATTAATCAAGTTATTGACCAAATTTTAGATGTCCGCAACCAATTTATGGCACAGTTGGAGAGTTTACCAATCATTTCCACATGGCTAAACTCTTCTGTGGCCATATCTTGCAGCATATCTTTAATACCTGCATCTTCCATATAGAAAGACTGCACCCAGTATTGCAAAGCGGCGGAAAGTTCCCCTGTTGCACCACCAAATTGTTCCAGTAAAAGTTGAGCGAAACGAGGGTTGGGTTCGTCAAAGGCTCCCATGAGATTTTTTTTCTCCTACAAAAATTCTCATGGGTACCCGTCAATTTTTACTTCTTTTTCAATTAATTCTTTCTTGTGAAAAAATATCTTTTAGTCAATTCCTCTCTTTATCGGACAGCATTTATACAATTCAGTTATCCAAGAAAACTGAATTTAATTTTTTCTCTTTCTCCTACCAATGTTATCGGATGCTATCCCGATCGGGTCTGGATCGCTAGATAAATTATTCAATTATATTTATATATAAAAAGAAATAGTGATAAACCAAGTCTAAGGATGATTTAACTCACCAAATACACCATTCGTCTATTTCCGAGAACTTCAAGTTAAATTACCTCTCTAGCTAGATTTATTTTTGACTTTTTTTACACAAAATAATAATAATCTAGTAATATTAATAAATTATATTTTTATAAACCGCCACAGTTTAGTATGCATCGAAAAGCTTGTTTGATTTTTAACCCCGTTGCTGGTTCAGGCAATTCCGATCAAGAATTGGAGAGAATAAAGGAACTGTTATCTTCTCAGTTTGAATTAGATATTCAATTTACAACAAAAGAAGTTGGAGCTTATAAATTAACTGAAGAAGCCCTAAATAAAGAAGATTTTGAAATTGTTATTGCTGCTGGTGGTGACGGTACTCTTTCAGAAACAGCTAAAGCTTTGGGAGAAACTACTATTCCTTTGGGAGTAATACCAAGAGGTACTGCTAATGCTTTCGCTTCAGCTTTGGGTATTCCCGATACTTTAGATCAAGCTTGCGAAACCATTTTATCTGGCAAACATCGTCGAATTGATATTGGTAAATGCAACGGTAAATTGATGACATTGCTAGCTGGAATCGGCTTTGAAGCAGAAACCGTAGAAAATGCTTCGAGAGAAGCCAAACAACGCTGGGGTGCTTTGGCTTATTTGGTTTCCGGAATACAGCAACTGCGAGAATTAGAACTATTTGAAGCTGAAATTGAAACCGATGATAAAATTATTCGCGTTTCTGCTGGTGCTTTAACTGTGGCGAATGCAGCACCACCAACATCAATATTAGCTCAAGGTCCGGAAAGTATTATTTATGACGATGGAATACTTGATATTACCATCATCTCATCTGAGACTTGGATATCAGCGATCGCCACTTCCTATCAGCTACTAAAAACTGGTTTGCAGGAGGATGCAGCTAAAAGCAATGATATTAGTTATTTACGAACAAAGCGCGTAAAAATAACCACCAATCCGCCGCAAAAAATTGTTTTAGATGGTGAAATAATTGGACATACACCTTTAGAAGTGGAGTGCATTCGGGATGGTTTAACCGTGCTGGTGCCTATGTAAGCAGCAGAAAGAATTTCTGATAACTTAGAGAGTTTATCCGACTTGCAGGTTTATAAATATAATTTTTTGTTAAGTATATCTTACCCGTTATAAATAACCAAGGAGTAAATATCAATGCATTTAAAAACACCTTCATCTTCTCCGAGTAAACAAGAATTT
>JBHJJJ010000333.1:0-5123 GCA_050042755.1 Rivularia sp. (in: cyanobacteria) | reverse complement strand
CTAAAATGTTTCCGCTCTATTGTTATGTAAATCTATAGAGATAATCAGGTCAATCGATCGATTAAAAGTCAAAAGTCTGGCATTCAAAAGTCAATGAACTGACAGAACCTTAAGAGAGTGATAATGATAAGAGGCTGGATAACCGGAAATTACCGGTTATTCAGCCTCTTATCATTAACTCTCCCCATCCCCCTCTCTCCCCATCTCCCCCATTATTAAAAAAAATTACAGGAAAAAACTATGACACTACTAATCTGGCTGGGAGTTATCGTAATAGTCGCTGGTGGCGCTTATTTATTGGTACTTCAACAGCGAGGTGCGTTATCTGGTAGTAAATCGAAAGAATTACCGTCTCTCAAACGCAATGTATTTAATTTACAAATTGGCGATATTGTTCAACATATGGGTATTGACTGGGTGGTAGAAGGAATACTTACCTATGCCGTCGGTGAATATACTTGGTTTGAATATATGTTGCAAGATGATAATGAAATTAGATGGTTGAGTGTAGATGAAGATGACACGGTAGAGGTTGCATTACTCGAAGCTACTAATCAATTAGATGTTAGCCAATCGCCACCGCAGCAATTAAGTTTTGCAGATGAAAATTATAAATGTGTTGACTCTGGGGTTGCAAATATGACTCGTGAAGGTACCGTGCAAAGACGTACAGCCTCCCGTTGTCAATACTTTGATTATAAAGGCCCTGGGGATAAAGTGCTTTCGATTGAAGTTTGGGATGGAGAAACCGAAGTTACTGTAGGGTATAGGATAAATCCTCGGTCTTTGACTATTTTACCGGGAGATGGAAATCGGATTTATGGGATGTAATGAGTTAGGAGTGAGGAGTTAGGAGTTAGGAGTTAGGAGTTAGAAGTAATGAGAAATCACATATCTTGCGCCTTGCGAATAATTAACTAAAAGATCAATTAAACAGTTAAAAATATTACTATTATTACAGCATCAAATTTTTAGTCCATTTTAATGGACTTTTGCTATTAGACTGGGACTTATAGTCCCAGGCGGGTAAAAACTTTATATCACACAACGGCTTTGGAATGCCTGAAGTTAATCTACACCGCTTTTTACCTCTCTCTACAATAAAAAATGTGCCAGTTGCGGTCATTCCTATTAAAATGAAAACGAAAAATTACAATTTTTAGGAATGTATATACTTAAACTTGTATAAAAAATTGTTTGTAGCTACACTTTGTAATCTACAGCAATTTATACAATTTGAAAAATATCATGAAAAAATCTATATTCACTACTGTATTGTTAATTATTTCTTTATTAATGATTGGCTGTAATAACGTTGAAAAAGGTAATTATGATAGCAATAATCAAGTTCAGAGCGATAACTCTGAAGTACCTTCAACAAATAAAGAATCTACAAATAATTCCTCTTCAAATAGCAGTAATGAAGACTCTAATACAATCACACAAGCCCCCGTTGACACTGGTAGCGCGACTCCAAAAGCAGGAGAAGGGCAGCCAAAAGTCGCGACTATTAAAGGTATAGTTCAAGGTGATTTACAGTGCTACGTAACTTTAACTGACGAACAAGGTAAAGAGCAAGAAATTGGTGCTTCTTTTGAAATTTGCGGTCAAAAACAACAATTTTTAAATCAAAAAGTTAATCTGAGTTACGATATTCTGGATGTGAATGATTGTCAAAGTATCGAACCTTGTGGAAAGACAAAACAAGTATCTTCAATTGTCAAAATGGATGTAATTGGTAGCTCCAAATCTGCAAAATCTTCTGGGGATACTCAAACTCTGAGCAACGGAGAATGGACTATTAAACTCAGTAATTACGATTCTTGGAATGGTGTGAATCATACCGGAAACGTTAAATATTACGGTTGCGATTCTAATGAAAATTGTCTCAAACTAACAGGAGGGAAAGTTATTTGTCGGAATGGTAAATGTATCACTCGTTGGATAAATGGAGAATATTACTACGCTATAGAAAGTCCTATTACTGAAGATACTAATGATTCTCAAGGAGAGACTTTAATAGTTCGTAAAAATGGTAAAGTTATTCTTAGAGCAGAAGGATTGAAGGCTCTTTAAAAATCTAAAACCTAAAATCTAATTCACGCATAAAGCAATACAAATTTAACCTCACTCCCTTCCCCTCTCTGCTACTTTGGAGAGGGCTGCCGCAGGCGGGGTGAGCTTTCCCGGCTTTGTATTAGACTCAACCCAAAAGTCCTATAAGTACTTGTGCAATCTCTTCCGCACTCAATCCCATTTCTCTCGCAATTTTGGTATAAAATTTAATCTGCTTATCCTTGGTAATCACTACGTTGTTGTTGTGCTATCCTTTGCTGAGCTGTATACTTGCTAGCAAAAACAATGTTAGTCAAGTTAGTTATTAGTAAGAAAAAATACATATTTCCAGATTTAGTTTACATTTGTGGAATAGAAAAAATTAATATTTGTATAAAACAGCTTTAAATTATGGTTATTGAGTTTCATCGGTTAAATCAGTCTTTAAACTTCTCAAAAAAAAATCTTCAAGGTAGCTCCTTTAAAGGACAAGATTTAACGGGTGCAAACTTTTCGCGTTGCGATATTCGAGGTGTTGATTTTACAGGAGCAAACCTGACTAAGGCAGACTTTAGTTATACGAAAGCAGGATTAAATAATTATTGGGTAGTAATATCGTTTTTATTATCATTAATATTGGGATTTTTCATAGGTGCTATTGCTGCTTTAATTTGTTCTTTTTTATGTAGTATTAATTCTAATGACCAGATTGCCGGTGGGATAGTTTTAGCTGGATGTATAAGCTTTTTAATTATTTCCGTTGTCAAAGGTTTTGCAAATGCTTTTATTAATGTTATTGGAATATTAGCTGTTATTGGTGTTTTTGCAGGAATTATTTCTGTTACTTTCAATCAAGTAGCAGTTGGTAATGTTTCTGTTTCGATTGCAACTAATGTATCTATGACTATTGCTGCGGTTGTTCTGATTACTGTTTTTCTGTCTTTTATTATTGCTCTTACTAGCACTAAAACGGTAAATATCTGCTTGATTAGTGCAATTTTAACTGCAATATCTATTCCTTTGTTTGCTAAGAGCGAAATTGCTGTTCATATTGCTCAGAAAGGCTGGCTGGGAATTACTATTTCTGCTGGAATTGCTATTTCTATAATACTTTTATGCGCGATTATTAGCAGACGCATTTTAGCAGGTGATGAAAATTATACTTTTATTCGGAGAATTGCGATCGCAACTGCGGCTATCAGTGGTACAAGTTTTCGAGGTGCTAATTTAACAGGTGCTAATTTTACTAGTGCTATCCTGAGAAATACTGATTTTAGAAAAGCTGATTTAACTCATACTATTTGGCATCAAGCTAAAAAAATAGAGCTTGCTAGATTAGATAACACAATATTAGATAATCCTATAGTTAGAGATTTATTAATTAGCAAAATTGCAAATAATAACTCTTATGAAAATGTTTCTCTTGAAGGAGCTAACCTGGTTGATTTAGATCTTAAAAATTTGAATTTAAAAAATGCGAATCTTAGTAAAGCCAACTTAACAGGAGCGAAGCTAAGTAAAACCGATCTTACAGAAGCAAATTTGATTCAAGCTAATTTACAAGCAGCTTGTTTAGAAGAATCAATCCTGACTAAAACTCAAGCAATAGGAACTGATTTTTCACAAGCTTATTTTACAGGTGCCCGTGGTTTAGGTACTTGGAATATTGATAGTACAACAAAACTTGAGGGAGTAAATTGTCGCTTTGTTTATCTTGGAGAAAAGCTAAAAATTGGAGAAGAAAGCGAGCGTCGTCCTCAAAGTAGTGAATTTGCACCCGGAGAATTTACCAAACTATTTCAAGTTGTAATCAATACCGTAGATTTAATTTTTCGTAACGGTTTAAATGTTGAAGCTTTATCTACAGCTCTTAAAGATGTACAAACTAATAATCAAAATATCCCATTAAAAATCCAGAGTATTGAGAATAAAGGAGATGGATTTGTTGTTGTTAAAGTCAACGTACCTCAAGAAGTAGATAGAGCCAAGATTCATAGTCAGTTGAAGCAAAATTATGAACAACAACTCACAGCAATAGAAGCAAAATATCGAGCAGAATTACAAGGAAAGCAAGAGCAAATTGAAATTTATAGGCAAAAAAGTAGTGAAATGGCTGAGATTGCTAAACTATTAGCTAAAAAAGATTCTCAAGCATATCAAATTCAAGTACGAGCAAGTAAATTAGTTGTTCTCACTATCGGGGAAGGTGATTTTACAAATGGTTTTCCCGTCACTGCTTTAATTCGGAAAAATGACCATCCACTTCCCATGACATTTACAGGTAAACTGCCACCAGAACCGAAGATTCCCCAATTTTATCAGCAATGGCGACAACTTTATCGTTCTCAGAAATGGTTTGGACGTATTACTTTTGATGAGGAAGATTCAGTTACTAATTTTTCCGAACAGGAATTTAATTATTATGCTCATCAGTTGGAAGAATGTCTCAATAATTGGCTTAATTCGCAATCCTTTCGTGCAATTGAACGAGAATTACGTTCAAAACTCATACCAACTGAAGAAGTACCAATAATTATTCAAACAAAAGATATTCAAGTGCAACAGATTCCTTGGCATCTCTGGGATTTTTTCGAGCATTATCAACAAGCCGAAGTTGCTTTATCACTTACTGGTGAGAGGAAAGAAAAAACAGCACCTCCAAGAAATCAAATTAGAATCTTAACAATTTTAGGTAATAGCACTGGAATTGATGTAGAAGCTGATAGACAAGTGCTAGAAAATTTACTCGATGCTGAAACAGTGTTTCTTGTTGAACCAAGTCGCAAAGAATTACATAAATTCCTTTGGGATGAACAAGGTTGGGATATTCTTTGTTATTCGGGACACAGTTACTCTCAAGCTGATGGAAGCACGGGAACAATGTTACTCAATCAAACAGATTCACTTACTATTAAAGAGCTTAAGCATGCATTAACGAAAGCATTTGGACATGGTTTGCAACTAGCCATTTTCAACTCCTGCGATGGTTTGGGCTTAGCACGACAGCTTGCAGATTTGCACATTCCTCAAATGATAGTAATGCGAGAACCTGTACCAGATAAAGTGGC
>JBHJJJ010000332.1:0-9169 GCA_050042755.1 Rivularia sp. (in: cyanobacteria) | reverse complement strand
TTATTTTTTTATTGTTTTTTTTTTTTTTTTATTTTTTTTTTTTTTTTATTTAATATTTTATATTTTATAGGTAATAGTTAATAGGTAATAGGTAATAGGTAATAGGTAATAGGTAATAGGTAATAGGTAATAGGTAATAAGTCGTACAGGAGAAGTCCTTATTAAATGGTATGAAGCCTCTTCATTCATGAAGAAAAATTTCAAACCCAATTCCTTTTTTGAATCCTCTGATTTTAAGCCCAATTGTTAAACTTATTACTTGTACCTTAATTATTACTTATGAACATAAATGCATCAGCTTTTCTCGCTCTGAAATTTGTTAATCTTTAATGGATAATAATATTCCTGCTCCCTGTAATTCATGAAACGTATCATCGGTTTAACTGGAGGTATAGCGACTGGTAAAACAACTGTCGCTAATTATTTAGCTAGTGCCTATAATTTACCAATTTTAGATGCGGATATTTATGCTAGAGAGGCTGTTGCTGTTAATTCGCCACTTCTAGGGCAAATAGTTAAACGTTACGGAGAAAATATTTTACTTACTGATGGTAGTCTTAACCGACAAAAATTAGGTGAGATAATATTTAACGAGCAAGAAGAACGCTTGTGGGTAGAGAACTTAATCCATCCTTACGTTAGCGATCGCCTTGATCGCGGAATCAAAGAAACATCCGTAGAAACTCTAGTCTTAGTTGTGCCTTTATTATTTGAAGCAGGTATGACAGACTTGGTAACGGAAATTTGGGTGGTAAGTTGTTCTCAAAAACAACAGTTAGAAAGATTAATGAATCGAAATCAATTAACCCTCGAACAAGCACAAGCAAGAATTAGCAGTCAAATGCCTTTAAGCAAAAAAATTCAAAAGGCTGACATTGTTTTAGATAATAGTTTCAATGTAGAGGAATTATTGCAAAAAGTTGATGTTGCCATATTTCAGAAATAATCAATTATCAACGATCAATTATCATTAGCTCTACGGTTTCCAAGGGTATCTAAATTATTCATTGTTCATTGTTCATTGTTCATTGATAATTGATAATTGATCATTGATCATTGTCCTGTCTAGGCTTCCCCTCCCACTACTACATTTTTTATCCTTAAACTGGGACCGCCGCAACCTACGGGTAAACCATTTTGCCCACCTTTTCCGCAACCGCCAGATTCATCCCAGTAAAAATCGTCGCCAATGGCTTCGATATCTTTTAAAGTTTGAAAAACGTTACCGGAAAGAGTCACATCGCGAACAGGCTCGGCAATTTCACCATTTCAAATCATCCATGCTTCACCAGCGCTAAAGGTGAACATCTCCCCATTAGTCATGCCACCCAACCAGTTTTTGGCATAAACTCCTTCTTTAATTCCAGAAAACAAATCATTTACAGGAGTTTTTCCTCTTTCTATCCAAGTATTTGTCATTCTCACTATGGGAGCATAGTGATAATTAAGACAGCGAGAATTACCGGTAGGGGTTTCTCCTAATTTGCCTGCAGTTTCCCGAGAATGCAACCTTCCAACTAAAATGCCATCTTTAATTAATTGAGTCGTAGTTGCTGGCGTACCTTCATCATCGTAATAATAACTACCGCGATGTCCTTGGGGAGCAGCACCATCAAAAATTTGTAATTCTTCATTCCCAAATCTTCTACCGAGAGTCATAACTTCCAATACATCCGGGTTTTCATAAGCCATATCGGCTTCTGAAAGATGTCCAAAGGCTTCGTGAACAAATAAACCAGTAAGAATGGGATCGATGACTACAGTATAAGTATTACCTTTCACTGGGGGTAACGACAAAGCGGCGATCGCCCTACTTGCGGCGCTGGTAACTTGTTCATCTAAACTAGTTAAATCTTCAAAAGCTCTACGGGAACCCGTGGTTTCTCTTCCTGTTTGTACGGTTTCACCATTTCTAGCGGTGGCGGCGAAACGCATTTCCATATCCACCCAAGACTGTTCGATAAGGGTGCCTTCACTTGTAGCAATAATTACTTTTTGAGCGCTATCGCCATAACCTACGGAGGTAGTGGTAATGTGACGATCTACACTTTTGAGTAAATCGGTGTAATTGTCGCACAATTGCTTTTTTTGACTCAAAGGTATATTTCTGGGGTCAGTACCAGTCAGTGGTAATTGACACACTGTTTGTACGGGAGTGATGGGAGCTAATATGGTTTCTTCATCTCCTACAATTCTTGCCGCTGCAATTGCTTCTTCGATACGCTCTTCAATTGTGGCAAGATGATTAAAGCTGCTTAATCCCCATCCACCTTTATAACAAGCCCTAATTTGTCCGCCAATGGAAATACATTCACTTAGAGTTTCCACCTTATTGCCACGCAACAAGATATCAGTTCCCTCTGCTTCCTCAAGGCGAATCATTAAATAATCAACTTTCCCAGAGTAGCGGGCTATTAAGTCAGTAAGTAAATTTTGAATGTCAGCAGTTAGAGTAGCCATTTTCCGGAAATCATTATCAATAAGAGAACTTTTATAACAGTACATGAATAGGAAAGATACTAATATCATCTAGCACGAGATGGGGATGGGGAGATCGGGGTATGGGGGAAGGGGAGATGGGGGGAAACGTAATGAATCTTAACCTTTGAATTATAATATTTGAACTTTGGAAAATATTAGTTAACCGTTTTATCTTTAATACAGATAAGTGAGTGAGGTAGTGAAAATTGCAAGAAGCTATACATAATGCTCCTAAATCAAAGTCGAATTTATCAACGATATTCACTTTGATTAAACCGATTCTTCCCATTACGGGGATATTTTTTGTTATATGTCTGATACTGGTACTAAACCGATATTTTAGCTTTTACGCATCTTTTGACCAAGGTATATTTAATCAGGTTTTTTGGAATAATCTCCACGGTCGCTTTTTCCAAAGTTCTCTTTCTTCAAGTCTTTCCACTAATGTTGTTCATGCAGCGGAAATCCCCAAAGTTTATTACCATCGCTTAGGTCAACATTTTACTCCAGCACTGTTACTTTGGCTACCGATATATGCTTTGTTTCCCAATGCGGCGACTTTAGCGGTGTTGCTAGTAGCGCTGATAACTGCTGGTGGTTTGATGCTATATGTCTTAGCCCGTCAGTATCTAGAACCCCGTTTGGCGGTAATGATTACTGGTAGCTATTACGCTGCAAATGCTGTAATTGGTCCTACGCTATGTAATTTTCACGATGTTAGTCAAATACCATTATTTATTTTTACTTTGCTCCTTGCAATGGAAAAACGCTGGTGGTGGCTGTTTTGGCTGATGGCTGGATTAATTCTCATGGTGCGAGAAGATGCGGGGGTGGGATTATTCGGTGTTGGGGTTTACATGGTTTTGAGTAAACGCTTTCCCCGTGCCGGATTAGCAGTTTGTACCTTCAGTTTTGGGTATATGTTACTGCTGACTAATGTAATTATGCCGCTGTTTTCTGAAGATATTTCTAAGCGGTTTATGTTAGAAAGATTCGGACAATATGTTGATGGTGATGAAGCTACTACTTTAGATATTATTTGGGGAATAATTAGCAATCCTTTTAGATTAGTAGTAGAACTAGTTACTCCGGTAGACCGAACAATTCGGTATTTACTCGGTCAGTGGTTGCCTTTAGCATTTATACCTGCCATTGCTCCAGCTTCTTGGAGTATCGCCGGATTTCCTTTATTAAAATTATTTTTGTGTAAGGGAGATTCAGTCTTAGCGATTACCATTCGCTATGCCATGAGTGTAGTTCCTGGATTATTTTACGGTGCCATACTCTGGTGGTCAAAACATCCCAAAGCATTCAAACCTTCATTTCGTCGCTTTTGGATATTTTGTATTTGTCTATCTTTATTTTTTAGCTTTACATCTAACCCAAATCGGACATTTTACTTTGCCATACCCGACTCAATCAAACCTTGGGTATATGTATCTTTACCCGAACAATGGCATCATGTAAATCAAGGTATTCGTCCTTTATTAGCGCAAATCCCCTCAGATGCCAGTGTTTCTGCTACTACTTACCTCATACCTCATCTTTCTAGTCGTCGCCAACTCCTGCGTTTATCGATGTTGGAATTACGAAATGACGAACGAGAAATAGTCAAAATGGATTATGCGATCGCCGATTTATGGCAGTTACAAAAGTATGCACCAGCCTTCAAACACGATCGTGGTTTATTAAAAGAATTTATCAATTTGATTGACAGAATTACAAGCAATCAAGAATACGGAATAATCGGTTTCAAAGATGGAGTTATTTTATTGAAAAAAGGTGCAACTTCTGATAACCAAGCAGTGGAGGATTGGTTGAGTTTTAGGGAGCAAGTTTAAGAGAGGGGGAGGAGTAGAGGGGGAAGAGGAGCCACTGCGGCGTGCACGGAGGTTTCCTCCGTTGTAGCAAGTGGCGTGGGGAAGAGGGGGGAGAATAAATTATTTCTAACTCCCAACTCCCAACTCCTAACTCATAACTCTTAACTCCGTGAGCCACTAACTACTAACTCCAAATAATGAAAACAAAACCAACAGGTAGCTCGATCAAAATAAAACAACCTATTAATGTAGGTTCACAAGAATTTACAAATAACAAGTACGATTACTACAAACTGCTGCGAGAAGAGTTTCCCGTCTGTAAGGGAAAAGTCAGTATCATGGATGCTTATTTTATTTCGCGCTATGATGACTGCGTAAATTTTCTTAAATAAAGATCCACGTTTTGTACGTAACCGTACCACAGCCACTGGTGGAGGTAGATTTCCTTTCCCCTTACCCATGTCGGTAGCTAGTCTGGCAAACAGCATGATAAATGAAGATGAACCCTCACATCGTCGCTTGCGTAATCTGGTGCATCAAGCGTTTACACGGCATTCACTTGCCAAAATGGAAACATGGATCGAAGAATTGACTCACGAGTTACTTGAGGGGGCACAGAAACAAGGCACGGTGGATCTCAAACAGGTTTATGCATTGCCTATCCCCGTTACCGTAATTAAAGAGATGGTAGGTGTAGCGGATGAGGATATGCCCAGATTTTACAACGGTATAAAGGCTTTGTCAGACGGTTTTTCTGGATGGAGTCTTTTCCGTACTTTATTCTGGGATATGCCGCGTCTATCCAAGTTTGTACGGGAATTGATCCACAAAAAGCATTCCAATCCCCAAAATGATATTTTAACTGGGTTGATTCAGGCTGAGGAGCAGGGAGAAAAACTCAGTGAAGATGAATTGGTGGCTATGGTTTATTTGTTGATTATTGCTGGTTATGAAACCACCGTCTATCTGATTCTTAACGGTGTATTGACGCTCCTACAACATCCGGAACAATTAGTACTTTTACGTAGTGAACCTGCATTAATAGATTCAGCAGTGGAAGAAATTCTGCGCTACAGAGGGCCAGTACAAGGTACGAAACCAGCCTATGCTATGGAAGATGTAGTCTTGCACGGAGTGACAATTCCTAAAGGGGCTGCGGTAATCCCCTTACTTGGGGCAGCTAATCACGATGGAGCTGTATTTGAAAATCCAGAAGTCTTTGATATTAAGCGTTTTCCTAACAAGCACCTTGGATTTGGCAGTGGTATTCACACTTGTTTGGGAGCTCCCTTGGCACGGATGGAAACCAAAATTGCCATTACCAACCTGCTGACGCGTAATCCTAACTTGCGTTTGGCGATCGCTCCATCAGAGCTTGAATTAATTAATGCGCCGCTATGGCATCGTTATAAGAGTTTACCAGTTGTTTTGGGTTAAAGCTCAACATATAAATCAATTTACTCTGTGCTTCTACTCTCCTTTTCTGTGGCTTCAAAAATATATTATTCCAATGCTAACGGATTTGAACCCACATAACTAGAATAAATTAGTATAATCCCTAACTATTTACTTCTGATGTCCCATTTTTAACTATTAACTTTTAACTCTTTTTATCTACAAATTGTTATATATAACCAAAAATGAGTAATTATACTCCCGCCAAATTTGGCGATCGCACTTTTAATTATTTTAATTAGTTAAAAAAATCAACGATTTGTAAAGAGTTGGGGATAAAACATGAAAATATTGGTACTGACTTGGGAATTTCCACCTCGTATTGTTGGCGGAATTTCACGTCATGTGGGGGAACTATACCCGGAATTGGTGAAATTGGGACATTCGGTTTACTTAATTACACCAGAGTTTGGGGAAGCGCCACTTTATGAAGAAGTAGAAGGAATCAAAATACATCGCGTACCCATAGCAGAGAGTAACGATTTTTTCCACTGGATAGTCAACATGAATCAAAGCATGGGACAACAAGGTGGTAAATTGATGTTGGAGGAAGTTGCTTTTGATTTAATTCACGCTCACGATTGGTTAGTGGGAGATGCAGCGATCGCACTAAAACATACTTTTAAAGTCCCTTTAATTGCGACAATCCACGCTACGGAATCTGGACGACATAACGGCATTCATAATCATACTCAAAGCTATATCCATCGTAAAGAAAACGAACTAGCTTTTGAGGCTTGGCGAACGATCGTTTGTACTAATTATATGCGTTATGAAGTAGAACGTTCGCTACAGAGTCCTTGGGATAAAATTGATGTAATTTACAATGGTATCCGTGCTGAAAAAAAGCAGCATCATTTACAGTTTCATCAGCAAGATTTCCGCCGTCAATTCGCTGAAGATGGCGAAAAAATAGTTTATTATGTAGGTCGCATGACCTATGAAAAAGGTGTATCTATATTATTAAATGCTGCACCTAAAATACTTTGGGAAATGGGAGGTTATGTTAAGTTTGTAATTATCGGTGGTGGTAATACTAACGATCTCAAACAACAAGCTTGGAATTTAGGAATTGGGGATAAATGCTATTTTACCGGCTTTATGGCTGATGAATACTTAGATAAATTTCAGACAATTGCCGATTGTGCGGTATTCCCTAGTTTGTATGAACCTTTTGGTATCGTTGCATTAGAGAGCTTTGCGGCTCGCGTGCCAGTAGTAGTTTCCGATACAGGTGGTTTTCCTGAAGTGGTACAACATACGAAAACAGGTGTTGTCACTCACGTTAATAATCCTGATTCTCTTGCTTGGGGAATTTTGGAAGTATTAAAAAATCCTGGTTATTGTCAATGGTTGAAAGATAACGCTTATAAAGACTTAGAAACGCGGTTTAATTGGGCTAAAATCGCCACCCAAACCGAACAAGTTTATCAGCAGGTTGTTGAGGAGAGAAAGCAGGTTAGTTGGTAAATGCAATGAACAATTATCAATTATCAATTAACAATTCATGAAAATCTATAAAATGTGTGAGCAAGAATGATTGAGAGTTAATGTTTGAAATGAATTATAGGTGATGTTACTTGAATATAGTAATTGCATCAAAATTTTCTAGTAGCTAAAACCTATCCTATCTTGAGGGTAAAGGTTTAAAACCGGAGTCTTTAATATATTGCACTCAACCAAAGACCGCGATGAATCTTTACCCTGATTTAAAATAATTGATAATTGTTCATTGTTCATTGATAATTGATAATTGTTCATTGTTCATTGATAATTGTTCATTGATATTATGTCAGATGCAAAAAATGTTCTTGGAGAACAACTTCAGGTTTGCTGCACTTCTCCAATGACGGGATATTACCGGAATGGCGTATGCGATACTGGCGCTGGAGATTTCGGCGTACACACCGTTTGTGCGGAAGTCACGGAGGAATTTCTTAACTATACCAAGTCTATGGGAAATGATTTGAGTACGCCAAGGCCAATGTATGAGTTTCCTGGATTAAAACCGGGGGATAAATGGTGTTTGTGTGCTTCTCGATGGAAGGAAGCGATGGATGATGGAGTTGCGCCGAAAGTGGTTTTATCGGCTACTCATGCATCTACATTGGAATATGTTTCTTTGGATGAATTGAAGCAGCACGCTGCGGATGCGGATTAGAATTCGGGAGACGTAGCACTGCTACGTCTCTACATTATTGATTCATTTTTAACGAATTTATTAATTTCTGCTTTTAACCATTTGTATTCTTTTGGGGTTAAATTACATCCGATTGAATCTAATGTTGTTTTAAATTTTCCTTGATTTACTTTGTTATTAAAGTTTTGATAGCGCCAACTTAATAACCATTTTTTACAATTAAATATATAGCAATCTTTTTCTTTAAAAATATTTAATTGGATGCGCGATAAAGGACTAATTATAAAATCATTAGTATTCATTAATAGAAAAGCTAAACATCTAAAATATACTAATAAAAGCAATACTATAAGAAAAAATAAAAATATATTGTCTTCAAAAGGAGCGTAACCTTTATATTGAACTCCTGTGGTAAATATTAGCAATAAGAATGCATTTACAGGCAAGAGAAGCATTATCGAAATCAGTCTGAAATTACTACGAAACTTTCCTGCTGGTATCTTTATCTGTAATTTTTCCTCATTTATTCCCAAGCTGATAGGAGTATCTTTCGGTCTACACGGCTTCTGAGTAATATAGTTATGAAGGGATTCTTTTTCTTGCAATACTGCTAATGCAACTCCAGCATCGGGGAATCTATCTTCTATAATAGGTTCAAGTATTTTATCTAACCAATCTGCAAATTTTGGAGATACTTTAATTTGAGAACGAAAATCTATTTTTAGATGCTTTTGTCGTAAATCAGCGGGACATTTTCCTGTTAGTAAATGTAGTAAAGTTGTTCCCAAACCATATAAATCTGTAGATGGAAAAGCTTTTCCACGAAATTGCTCGGGAGCCATGTAGCCGAATGTTCCTACTACTGTACTCCCACCAGTAACTGTATTGTGATAAGTATCAGCTACAGCACCAAAGTCTACTAAAAAAACTTTGCCATTATCGCCGCGAATTATATTTTGGGGTTTTATATCTCGATGAATAACTGGCGGTGTAAATGAATGTAAATAGATTAATATATCTAAGATTTGAATCGCAATATATCGAATTTCTGATTCATCAAAATAATAACCATTTTCTACAAGTTCAGCAAGAGATTTTCCTGGTGCTAATTGTTGAGCAATATAAAATGAATTATCGTTATCTGTTTCTATTTGAAAATAGTCTAAATAGCGAGGTATTGCCGGATGATTTAGCTGAGAGAGGATTTGACTTTCCCGACTAAATAGTTCCATTTTTTTCCAATCAGTCATCCGACGTAGGGATAAAACTTTTA
>JBHJJJ010000331.1:0-16463 GCA_050042755.1 Rivularia sp. (in: cyanobacteria) | reverse complement strand
GACACCCTACAAGGGTGCGGCTACCAAAACGAAGCCCACCGTAAGGTGGGCTGTAGAAATTATTAGCCCACCTTACGGTGGGGTTTACTTGTGTAGCCCCAGGCTTATAGCCTGCGGGCTTTTTACCGGCATTGGGATGCTCCCCACCTGTTAGATATAGGAATCCTATAGTTGAATACAGTTTGCTTTATCCGCAAGCCCCCCAATAAATCGGGGGGTTGGGGGGGATCTAAAATGTCTGGAACACTATACTTTCCCTTATTGCTGCGTAATTCCTATATTTGTTACTTTCGCATTTTAATTCTGATTTGAAATCCTGCCTATTCTTCCAAATAAGTTATAGTTTATCTTATTAATTAATCAGTAAAGTTCTCCATTAATTATAATTTTTACAAATAAAAAACCTATCCATAAATAGTTGACATGTATGTCTACTTCGTTTAATCGTCAACTATCAACTAACAACCATCAACTATCAAACTTCTTGTAATAACCAAAACCCAGTGTAAGTCATCCCAGAATCATCTGGCTGCACTAACAAAAAATGTAATCCCTGACTTTGCTGCTTGCGCTGTTGATAAACTTTTGCAGCTTCTGTAACTTCCTCATCCTCAAACGTCGCCACAATCCATCTATCTACTAAACCGGCTTCCAATACTAATCCATCCGGCGCGCCAGCAATATAATTTAGCGCCACAGGACGATTTTCCTGTAACCACCTCGCCAAATACATAGATTTACGACCACCATAAATTACCACACCCGGAACCCTCACTGTTGAAGGCAAACCCAAATTGATCGGCAATAACAGATCGGGTGTTTCTAAAATCGGAATTGGACGACCTGAAAAAAAATCAGCAATATTACCAGCTAGTAAAGTAGCAAAACTCCATTTTTCACCCCAGATATTTTCCGATAAAGGTGTGGGAGGTGGCTTATCCAAAGCGGTGAATTGCTGTTTTTGTTCCAACCATTTTTTTAACGCAGCAGTGCGACGAGTTGCTTCTACTTTAATACCCAAACTTTTTCCAGCTTGTTCTATTAAACTAAGAGACTGGGGACGAAATACTTGAATAATATCTGGTAAATTATCCGATGCTGCTTGCTGAATTTGCGAAGCAACCCAATTAGAATTAGCTTGTGACTGGAGACAACTTGCTTCATATTTAAAATCCAGAGTTGAATCGCAAATCGATAAATCCCATATTATTTCTTCCGATTTATCCGGTTGCAGACGACGATAAAAATCAGCTTGCCAAATCATATCAATTTATTAGTGGTTGTTGGTTGGTGGAACAACTATCAACTATCAACTATCAACTATCGACTATCAACTATCGACTATCAACTATCAACTATCAAAGCCTTTGCATGATGACGAATATGCTCTTCCATAAAGGTGGAAATAAAATAATAACTGTGATCGTAACCTTCTTGATAACGTAAATTTAAGGATTGATTAACTTCCTTACAAGCTTTTTCAAAAATATCTGGAAGTAGTTGTTGCTGTTGAAGAAATTTATCATCGCTACCTTGGGATATTAAAATTTCACTGTGAAAACCAAATTGCTTTACTAATTCACTTGCGTCATATTCGCGCCAATTTTCTTTGTTTTCACCCAAATAACCCCTAAGACATTTTTCTCCCCAAGCACATTGCATAGGTGCGGCAATGGGTGCAAAAGCTGAAACCGATTTGTACTTTTGGGGATTTCGTATAGCGCATATTAAAGCACCATGCCCCCCCATTGAATGACCAAATATGCTTTGTTTATCTTCTTGTACTGAAAAATTTGCGGCGATTAATTCTGGTAATTCTTTGACGACATAGCTATACATTTTATAGTGAGATGACCAAGGTTTTTCGGTTGCATCGACATTAATACCTGCACCAGTACCAAAGTCATAACTATCTTCTTCGCCTTTAATACCAGTATTACGGTGACTATTATCTGGTGCAACTAAAATTAAACCATATTCTGCTGCATATCGTTGCGCTCCAGCTTTGAGCATAAAGTTTTCTTCGGTACAGGTTAAACCGGAGAGAAAGTAGAGAATTGGTAGATTTTGAGATTCAGCTTGAGATGGTTGGTAAATGGCGAAGCGCATTTCACCATTACAACTACTTGAGGCATGGGAGTAAAAGCTGAGTTTTCCATCAAAGCTTTTATATTCGGAGTTGAGGGTAAGAGACATTAAAAATCGCGGCAGTTAGATTCTGTTTGCTTAGTTATCCTACCCGGATATTTGTAGAAAAATCTATAGTAAGCTTATATGAGTATAAGAATTTTAGTTGTTGATAAATCTGGTTTTTTGATTATCGGAAATTGATTTAAGCTTGTCCTTGAACAGCAAAAAATCATTATTTCAATCAATTTTGCCGATTTTTTCGTATTTATAGTCAAAAGTTTTGTTCCCTCCCCGAAGAAGAGGAGGGTTAGGGTGAGGTTTTTCCTCAAGTATTAATTAACTAATTCTTGTTTTTGTTTTTACCATTCCGGCTTTTATATTAGGTAATTCTTTCATACCAACTTCTCTAACTTCTAAATATCTTTGTTCTTCTTTTGGTACTTCATGTTCTACAACAAATACGTTCGAGTACAAGTTAGCAATTATTTGTTTTCCTTGTTGGGTTAAAGATAAGTAGCGCAATCCATCCCTAATATAAGGATAAACTCCATTCCAATAAAACTTTGGATAATTATTACGTAGATCGGCTGGGTTGTGATAACCTAAAAGTTTATTCATACCAGTTTCTTCAAACTCGTAGAATAAGGAAGTAATTTTCTTTAAATAACGCGGATCGCTTAATTGTCCAATTAGATCCGCAGCACGTACTAAACCTGGATAATTATTAGTTTCTTGATGATCTTCTGCTACAGGTACTGGAAAGCGAGTTAATTCTATATTGGATTTTATCGCTTCAGAATCAATTAATCTATGACCGCCAAAACGCTCATCAATAAAAAGTTTTGCTCTATCGACATGGTATGGTGTAAGACTAGCATCTGAAGCGCCTAAGGGTAAAGAAATCATTCCCCCATTTTGCCCTGTAGCATACAGGCTTTCTTCTTCTCTATCTTGGCGACAAACTCCTTTAACATAACCGATATCATGACAAAGCAAAGAGATAATAAAATGCAACCAATCTTCGCTGGAAACTCCGCCTTCTCGTATATGTTTACCGCGTAAAACTTCTTGCCCTACAAGAGTCACTAAGATAGAATGCTCTACGTTATGATATAGAGCATCACTATTGGCAATATTTTCTAAAGCCATGCTTCCTACCCAAGCTATGATGTCTTGATAGTCAATTTTTAAACTTCCGTAGGTACGGCGGTATCCTTCTCTAACTAGATTTACAAAAGAATCTATCAAAACTTCAGTTGCATTAAACATATTTTCTACCCTGTTAACAATTTAAAATTTGTTCTTGATTTTTCAAGCCGATTGGAAAATCAAAAATCAGAAATCATGAGTTATTAATCATAGTCATTCCAATTAATTGTCCAGTATGGGAACTGTTCGTCTCACGCTGTTAATTATCTATTTTTTTCGCAGAAATGGCTATATGATTTATAAATCAATACTTGTCGATTCATTATTTCATTTGATACGGATTTACCGATAAATGGCTTGAGTAAATACACTTGATATTTAGTATATATAAAATTAATTAAAGCCTGAAAGGGTGACTAAGTAGGTCAGCGTTGTAAATAGTAATGCTGGATAACAGACTAGAGATTAGTGAGTGGTAATAAGGCTTTAAGCTCGGTTTACATTTTGTAACATAGTTGAGTTTATTTGTGCCGACTTACTTAAAAAAACATTTAGTCTCAGTTTATAAAATTTTTGATATTGCTGCTACTACCTTTAGGCATTCACCATTTAAAGACATGATTTTTTTCACAATTTAACATACTTGTTTAAAGATTATAATTCTGCGATTTCTACCAATTAATTAGGTTAAAATAAAAAAATAAGCAGTTTTTTTTATATTAGGAAATAAATCGGAAACAGCAATTCAAAAAATAGTTTTACTATTAGCATGAATATAAATTTCTATTTATGATATATTTTGTGTTTGTTTTGCGAAGCCAGAACTTATACTTAAGACTACATAAAATGAAGCTTACCCAAATTACACTAAATATATACACCGCCTGGATGAAAAGTTGCATCGCCACATAAATCAAGGTTATAACCTTATTTATTATTTTTCACATCAAGATAACTAGTCGCAGCGATCTGAATACCCACTCAGATGTGATTTACGTCCAGTCTTGAGTTATACATCCTCACCCATTCAAAATCGCTAGAGATAAGGATAAATTCCTAGTAAATGCCTAAAGAGAGCAAAAACATGACTTTTGTCATGGGTAAATTCCCTCTGACACTACAGCCATTCGACGGAAAAATGAGTCATAGTTAATATACAGTAATAAATTTCAACTTTTCTTAAGAAAATCCGCATCATCGCGGTTGGGTAGGAGGTGGAGGAATGACAGCAGGGGATCCGAATTTTTCAGATATTCCAGCACAAGAAGAAACAGCAATCGAAGAAGGAACTTTTAAAGAGTATCCAGAGACAAACAAACAGCGCCCTTGGTGGATGATTATGCTGTTGGGTATGGGTTTGGGTATTGGGATAACTTTTGGGGGAATGCGTTTGTTAAGCAATTCTGCCAACAGCGAACCGACTGTAACAAATCAACCTACTCAATCAGTAACTCCAGCAATGACAGTTACTCTGGCAACCGTAGAATCCACTAGAGTTGCCCGCAATCTCAGCGTTACTGGTACTGTTGCCGCTCGTGAGTTAACTCCGGTGTTACCTCAAACTAATGGTTTGCAAATCAAACAAATTTTGGTTAAACAGGGAGATTCTATCAAAAAAGATCAAGTAATGGCGATATTAGATGATTCACTCTTACAAGATCAAATTCTTCAAGCAAAAGCAGAAGTAGAATCTCAACAAGCCGAAGTTGCTTCTAGAGAAGCGGATTTAGCTTCCTCAAAAGCAGCTTTAGAATCAAGTAGAGCCAATGTAATATCAAATCAGGCAATAGTCGAGCAAAGACAAGCCGATTTGGCGCAAGAGAAAGCGAAGTTGAAAGAAGCCGAAAGAGATTACAAGCGCAATCAACAACTTTCCAATCAAGGAGCCATTAGTAAGCAATTATTTGAAACTGCTGAAACTAATTTAGAAACTGCAAAAGAAGCCATACGTATTTCACAAGCAAACATTCGTAGTGCTAGAGCCAATGTCAGTAGCGCTCAAGCAAGTATCAGCAGTGCAACAGCAAGTGTTAGCAGTGCCGAAGCTAGAGTTAACAGCGCAAAAGCAGGAGTTCGTAGTGCTAGAGCTAGAGTGCAACAGTTGAAAACTCAGTTAGGACAAACTGTAGTACGTGCCCCAGTTTCGGGAATTATTGCGGAAAAACTTGCAAGAGTCGGAGATATCACCGGTGTAGCACCGCAAACCCAAGTAGGAACGGTAGTTGGTGGAAGCCAAAAGCTATTTTCAATTATTCGTAACGGTAATTTAGAACTACAAGCAGAAGTTCCCACAATTCAACTATCACAAATAGAAGTAGGCTCGTCAGCGGAGATTACAACTGATGCAGATAATCGCGTTAAAAGCATCGGAAAAGTTAGGGAAATAGAACCCGTAGTTAACCAGCAACGCCGCGAAGCAACGGTCAAAATTGACTTACCACCAACAAATTTACTTAAACCAGGGATGTTCGCTCGCGCTGCAATTGTCACCGATACCACAATGGGCGTAGCAGTACCTCAAAAAGCAGCACTTCCCCAACCCGACGGCAGCGCAATTGTATTCACTATCGATGAAGACAATATTGTCACCAGCCAAAAAGTACAAACAGGAGAAATTCTTAAAGCTGGGAAAGTAGAAATTAAAAGTGGTTTACAACCCGGAAAAAGGGTTGTAGATGATGGTGCGGGATATCTCAAAGATGGCGATAAGGTTCTGGTTGCGAACTAATGAGGGGGAGAGTGGGAGATGGGGAGATGGGGAGATGGTGAGGTGGGGAGATGGGGAGAAAAATTCTTAACAACTAACTTCTAATAACCTACTTTTAACTACTCACTACTCACTACTCACTACTCACTCCTAACTCATAACTCCTAACTCCTAACTCCCAACTCCTAACTTCTTACTTTTTACTTCTTACTTATTACTTCTTACTTATTACTCCTAACTCCCAACTCCTAACTCCCAACTCCTAACTTCTTACTTTTTACTTCTTACTTATTACTCCTAACTCCTAACTCCTAACTCCTAACTCCTAACAACTAACACCTAATTTTTATTTAAATGAATTTTAACGTTTCTGCTTGGTCGATTAAAAAACCAATTCCTACAATAGTTTTATTTTTAATTTTGACTATAGTTGGTTGGTTCTGCTTTAATTCTTTAGGAATTGATAATAGTCCAAATATTGATATTCCTGCGGTTCAGGTACGGGTAACCCAACCTGGTGCGGGGCCAACCGAACTTGAATCTCAGGTAACTAAGAAAATTGAAGATGCGGTTGCTGGTTTGGGTAACATTGATGAATTGCGTTCTGTTGTTACCGATGGGGTTTCTACTACCACTATCAACTTTGATTTAGGAATCGATAGCGATCGCGCTACTAATGATGTTCGGAATGCGATCGCCCAAATTCGCCAAAGTCTTCCCCAAGATATTAACGATCCAATTGTACAGCGTCTGGAGTTTTCCGGTAGTGCAATTATGACTTATGTAGTCAGTTCGGATCGGCGCTCTGTGGAAGAGTTGAGTAATTTGGTCGATCAAACCATTAGCCGTGCTTTGTTATCTGTAAAAGGTGTTGCCCAAATCCGCCGGGTGGGTGGAGTTGATAGAGAAATTCGTGTCAACCTCGATCCCGATCGTTTGCAGTCATTAGGTATTACTGCTACTCAAGTAAATGACCAATTACGGGCTTTTAATATCAACTTACCAGGTGGCCGTGCTGAAATTGGCGGCAGCGAACAAAGTATCCGTACTTTAGGTAGCGCCGAAAGTCTAGATATTTTAAAAAATTACGAAATTATCCTTCCCAGTGGCGGTTCGGTAACTTTATCTACTTTAGGAAATGTAGCAGATAGCTTTGGTGAAGTGCGACAAACTGCACGCTTGAATAATAAACCAGTGGTTGCTCTGGAAGTATTGCGCAGTACTGGTAGCGTTACAGTAACGGTGGAAGAAGGAGTCAGAAAAGAAGTTGAAAAGCTGGAAAAAACTCTTCCCCCAGATGTAAAAATGGAATTAATTTTTACTAGAGCTACTTTTGTTCGCAATTCTTACCAAAGCACGATGAACGAGCTTTTAGTTGCATCTGTATTAGCTGTAGTAGTAATTTTACTGTTTTTACGCGACTGGCGCGCAACTTTAATTACAGCCGTAACTTTACCTTTATCAATTATCCCCACCTTCGGCGTAATATTTGCTCTGGGCTACACCCTCACCAATATGACTTTGCTGGGTTTAGGGTTAGCCGTAGGAAACTTAGTAGATGATGCCGTTGTGGAAATAGAAAATATGGAACGGCACTTGGGTATGGGAAAAGAACCCAAGCAAGCAGCTTTTGACTCCTCAGCAGAAATGGGTTTAGCGGTAATTGCAACTTCTGCGACAATCGTAGCCGTATTTTTACCCGTAGCATTCATGGGTGGTATTCCCGGTCAATTTTTCCAACCCTTTGCCATGACAGTTACTGCCGCGACTGTATTTTCCACAGCAGTTGCAAGGATGGTAACGCCAATGATGGGAGCTTATTTGTTAAAGCCAAAGGAAAAAGAGACAAGGAAAAATAATCCAAAATCCTCTCGTCGTTTTCAACCTTACGCTTCCACACTCAGATGGGCGTTACGTCATCGCATCACAACATTGCTGCTGGCTTTAGCTTTCTTTATTGGTAGCTTAATGTTGGTGCCGATGATTCCCAAGGGTTTGGTTGATGCTGCCGATATTGGTATTTCTGAGGTATCGATAGAATTAGCTCCTGGCTCAACTTTGGAAGATACTAAACGGGTGGCAAGGCAAGCGACTAATTTAATTACACAAAGCCCTGCCGTTGAAAGTGTTTTATCTACAGAAAATGTAGCTTCAGCAAGTCTTACTGTCAGATTAAAACCCAAGGAAGAAAGAGAAGTTTCTCAAAGCGAATTTGAAGAAAAAGTACGTCCGCAGTTTGCCCAAATTCCGGGAGCGAGAATCAGTTTTCAAAGTACTGGTGCAGTGGGTGGTAGAAAAGATTTAACTATTGTCTTACAAAGCGAAAATCCTCAAGCTTTGAAAAAAGCTGCTGATGATTTAGAAAAGGAGATGCGAAGTGTTCCGGGATTGGTGGAAGCAACTTCAAGCGCTAGTTTGGTAAAACCGGAAATTTTGGTAGTACCTAAACCGCAACGCGCCGCAGATTTGGGAGTAAGCGTACAGTCAATTGCCCGTACCGCCTCTTTGGCTACCATTGGCGATAACGAGGCTAACTTAGCAAAATATAACCTTCCCGATCGCCAAATTCCCATTAGAGTACAAATAGATCCCAAAGCGCGAGAAGACATCACAAATATAAGAAATCTCCAAGTTCCCACTCAAAACGGCGGTTTAGTTCCTTTATTAGCAGTAGCAGATATCCGTTTTGGTAGCGGTGCGGCGACTATCAACCGCTTTGATCGAATGCGTCAAGTTTCGGTAGAAGCTAACTTGCAGGGTATTTCTTTAGGACAAGGATTGCAAGCTGTAAACGAGCTACCGGCGATGAAAAATTTACCGCCCGAAGTAGCACGACGTTCGGCTGGGGATGCGGAAATTATGGAGGAAATTTTCGGACGCTTCGGTGCTGCATTGGGTTTAGCGGTGATGATGATTTACTCAATCTTGGTGTTGTTGTACAATAATTTCCTACACCCAATCACTATCATGGTGGCCCTTCCTTTGTGTTTGGGTGGTACTCTATTAGCATTGCTCATAGCCCAAAAAGCCTTGGGACTATATGCCTTAATTGGTATCGTATTACTGTTAGGAATTGTCACCAAAAACTCAATTCTGTTAGTAGATTATACAATTATCGGTTAAGAACAAGGTAAAAAGCAACGTCAAGCACTCTTAGACGCTGGTGTATCCCGCTTGCGTCCGATTTTGATGACTTCTCTTTCCACAATCGCCGGTACTTTTCCTCTAGCATTAGGGCTTGGTGCTGGTGCAGAAGTTCGTCAATCAATGGGCGTTGCCGTTATCGGTGGTTTTACAACTTCTACTTTATTAACTCTAGTAGTCGTACCAGTTTTATTCACCTACGTTGATAACTTTCAACATTGGATTATCAATACAGTGAAATACGGTTTCAAAAAGAAACCACGCCGCCAAGTTGCAGAGAATAAAACAGTTAAGTTCCCACCAGCGAGTTAGGAGTTAGGAGTTAGGAGTTAGGAGTTAGGAGTTAAGAGTTAAGAGTTAGGAGTTAGGAGTTAAGAGTTAGGAGTTAAGAGTTCCAAATTAAAAAGTCTTCCCCCTCTACCCGCTCTACCCCCTCTATCCCCTCTACTTTCTACCTTCTCCCCCCCACTAATCAATGATTCAGATGACGGACGTTGCCACTTATACTTGTTTTAATTGTCGATGGTAGAAATTATGCCAGAGCTTTCTAATATTCCTAAAACGGAAGAAAACGCACCATCCTTTAGCGCGAAAAACCAAAATGGAGACTTGGTGAAGCTAGAAGATTTCCAATCTAGTTGGCTTGTTATTTACTTTTACACAAAAGACGATACACCAGGTTGTACTGTCGAAGCAAAAGATTTTAGCGAATACTCTCAACAGTTTAATGCCTTGGGAGCAAAAATTCTGGGGGTTAGTCCAGATTCAGAAAAATCTCATTGCAAATTTATTAACAAACATAATTTATCAATTCAGCTTTTGAGTGACCCAGAACACCAAGTATGCGAAGCTTATGGTGTATGGCAATTAAAAAAGTTTATGGGTAAGGAATATATGGGAGTTATACGCTCAACTTTTTTGATTGCACCCGATGGTAAATTAGCTTCTGTATGGTCAAATGTAAGAACTAAAGGTCATGTGGAGAAAGTATTGAGCAAATTACGTGAATTACTTGAAAATTAATTCTCTTTTTCTCAGGACTTACGCAGCTGGCACATTTTTTTGTAGGGTGCTTGTACACTGACTGATTCTTTACGCAATAATGAGGCAATCAGTGTACGGCACCATCCGTTACTAGTGACAATTGCGTAAGTCCTGTTTCTTACAAGTTTTATTCTAAAATTTCAAACAAAAATAGTATATTAAGTAACTGCGTAACACAACCGATCGTAAATCATATAACTATATATTTTTGATGGTGATGCGGGAGGTTCTTAAAACTACTTTTCTAAGAGAATCAACCACCCGCACTATTTTCCTTTGGGTAAGCAATAAACAAACCCTTTTTATGCTAATGCTTCGACTACTTCTACAACAATTGCTTGGGGCTTTACACAAGCCTGGGGTAAGAAGAAGCCGGTTGAGGTACTTGAGGAGTGCGGTAAGGATGATTAATTTCAAATTCACCTGGATCGGAATAGCCACTTTCTGACATAAAAGTTTGCACAGTTTCACGGTATGCAAACCACTGTTTGAGAAGACGACGAATTAATTCTGGCTCCATTCTAAAGACATCAGAATTTTTAAATCCTGCTCTGGATAACCATTCATAAATAGAAAGAGTCTCGCCATTATTATTGTGAAGCATTTTTCCTCCGAATAATGTTTAATTGAGGGTAAAACACGCTTCAAAGATGCAACCTGAAGCGCTTATTAAGTTATTTTAAGCAATGGTTATGGATGGGAACTGTTTTTTTGAAGGGTTGATTCGATTACCTTCTTACACAGGAATGGCAGCAAGTGTCACTATCTTCGGGTTGGTGCGTGACACCAGAAACCTTAATTATTGCGTTCATAATCTTACTAAATATCACACAGAGGCATTAAAGCGGGAGGACTATCCACACCGCTTTTTGCCTCCCCTACAGGAAAAAATATGCCAGTTGCGGTCATTCCTATTACGTTAATAAAAAACAAATTAACTATATTTAACCTAAGTAAAGACAAGGATATAAAGTAGCAAAAAACCTATGCTCAACACCTTTTTAGGTTCAACTCAGGTACTTATCATCTATCCGAGTTTAACTTGGAAATAGTGAAAAAAGAATCCGAAATATCACCCTATTAAGCAGTTGATACTTTTGACATAAATATTCTGCCTGATGAATCTTTGTGTTCTAATAAACAATATAAGCCTGCAATCCAAGCTTTGGCTCGAAGCAGACCTAAGCTTATTCTCTTGATAAGGAAAAAATTAATCTATCCTTCTTAAGTTATATATTTACTGTACTACCCATACTAGAAATCAAAACTTAGCAATTTGTTAATTTACTCTGTCAGATTCTTAATAATACATCATTAAAGGATATTACGATCAAAACTTAGGGGATTCCCCTAGGTCAATTTATTTCCCCCAGCCGTCTAAGCTTTAATCCTTAAGGGTTCACGAGTATTTTAAGTATTATTCGCTTGAGGGAATTCCCCCCTCATATATTGTATCTAACAGATAAACAAATCAATATCTGACTATTTTCTGTTTTCTTAATGATTTTACTGATGATGTAAAAAAGTAACTATGTTAAAACTTGCTTATACCGAGGATAAGTTAAGCTTAGATTACTCGAAACAATCTTTAGAAGATTGGGTAAATACTAGAGTACTTATAAGTGTAAGAAGTGCTACTAGTATTTATATTGAATCTAGTACAGCGTCTTTTTTAATACCGGCAGACTCCGGTCTCACCACTGAATTAGAGAAACTAAAGAGTCAAAATATAGTTGAATTCTGTCGTTGCGATGCAGATGCGCTTGAAGTTGTTTTAAAAGGTATCTGGCTAACATCAGAAGTAGAAAGCGAAACAGGAGTTTTCGTGACTGAACTTGAGGAATCTACAGAATCTTTATTAGAGAAAATGTTTGATTGCGAAGTTTTCTGCCATGCTTGATTACTGAAAATTAGATTTTAATTAAGCACTGGGAGCATAGACAAGGATGCTTAAATTAAATTATTTTACTGTAATTTAAAAATTAATAATTACGAATTATTTCCAGTCTTGCTGTTCGCGGGACTATGGTGCGACTTCCGAATCCCACTGCAAATGGTCCTAGTCAGTCGTGCCGCCTTTCCCCGAACAGCACCCTCTTCAATTTGATATTTTAGATTTTAATCGGACTTACACGGGCTTAGAAGAATAGTTTTGCGGGGGTGTTTCCTAGCCAACCATTGAAAATTGGTAACGAGTGAGTAAGCCCTATTTAAATTTATTTAATTAAGAATATCGAATAATTCTAACTTTTGATTACTTATGGTAAATACTTTTAATAACCGTGCCGAAGTTGTCGCGCGGGAAGATTTGGTAATGTTTATAAATGCTTGTTTGTCCTGTACGGGACAACGGGAATTTTATGATGATGCTTACGGACAAAAAGTATCAATTAATTTTCTTCATGAGTATATATTAGGTAATTATCGCTTACTATACGCTCGCACTTTGGCAGCAGGAATTAATCATTTTAATCAAGCACAAATAATTTTAAATCTTTTGGCTACAGGAAAGAATATATCTCCACAACACCGGCAAGAGGAAGGGGCTTTAATTGCCTCAACCCTGCAAAAATTACCGCCACAGCGTGCTTGGGGAATATTACAGCAACTGAGACAACGAAAAATAAACAACCGTCGCAGTCGTGCAATTGCTCGTGATTATGTAAATTATCGCCGCAATATTGATTTTGATGCGGTAAAGTATCGTTCAAAAGTAAGAGCTATAGTTACTCACGCACACCTGAAACTTCAAGGAGAATTAGGTAATTTTCTGTTTCATAATTGGAAGCAAAAGGTTTACAAAACAGAATTATTTGAAAAGTTCCGTCAAGCACATTTTAGTGCTGAAGCTGTCTATGAACTGCCTTTTACTATTGCTGAAGGTTTGGCGACAAAGCATAAAATAAAACGCAAAATTTTCTTATCGCGTATCCAAGAAAGGATGACTTTGAATGAAAAATTACGTTTTCAAAACGCGGCTGAAAGCGTAAAAATCAAAATAGATTTAGATTTAAGTCGTCTTCCATTGACTAAATTAGTATCATATATTCTTTCCTTACCCGTGGAAACTCGAAAACAGAAACGGGATATTCTCGATCTAGCTCTAGAAAAATCTGCTCAAAAAATATTAAAAAAAGCACCGATGAAATTAGGAAGAGTTGCAGCAGTTTTAGATTGCAGCTACTCGAGTTACGGCTCTTCGGAAAAGCGTCGTCGTCCTTTGGGTGTAGCTTTAGCTACTCACTATTTATTAAAAGCCGCATCTCAAGAATATCAGGATTTTTGGACGTTACCCCCAGTAGATCCATTACAAATACGTCCACGCGGGCAATCTGACTTAGCAACACCTTTATTAGATGCATTGGAATGGGGTGCAGACTTAATAGTAATTGTGTCGGATGGTTGCGAAAATGATCCACCTTGTGGTGCTGCCCAGGTATTGCGTATATTTTGTAATCTTTTAGACGTGGATTGCCGTACATCTATCGTTCACTGCAATCCCGTTTTCAACTCCGACGACTTTTCCGTGGGTTCATTATCTCCCGATATACCCACCGTGGGATTGCGAGATGCTGAAGATTTACCAACAATGTTGGGTTTTGCTCAATTTGCAAACGGTTCCGCTTCTTTATTTGAATTAGAAGATTATTTAGCAAAAAGAGTTAGTAATCAATTATCAATGAACAATGAACAATTATCAATGAACAATGAACAATTATCAATTATCAATGAACAATTATCAATGAACAATGAACAATGAACAATTATCAATGAACAATTATGCATCGTTTATTCTTGTCTTTTTGAGGATTGAAAAAAGTAATCTACCTATTTCGTCTGCATCTTTGTAAATACTCTGAAATGCCTTATCAGTTATATAATCTGTATCTTTTAATAGAGAAAGCCAAAACTTAGTTTCAAGACACTCTTTGTAAGCAATAGATAATTTAGCTGAAAATTCCGCTTTAGAAATAGCTCCGTTTACTTCTGCAACATTAGCTCCAATCGATGTTCCACTTCTGAGTAATTGTTTTGATAAAATATATTCTCTCTTTTCTTCGCTAAGATATTGATGAGCTTTCACAATCCTAATAGCAAAGTTATAAGATTTTTCATAAAGAACATTATTCCCATAAAACTCTTGATGATTCATCTAGATTTTTTGAAATATTCAAAAATAAACAGGACTTACGCAATTGTCACACAACTCGGGTGGTGCCCTACACTCACCGTCTGTCAGTGTACAAGCAACGGCAATAAAGTGGGAAGAAAATCTACACCCTTCGGGTATCTCCTAAGCCCTAAGTCCCTCCGGGACGACCTTCGGTACGGGCATACAACGCGTACGGAGACGCTTCGCGTTCACGAAGTGACTCGTCAGAGTAACAGCAACAGCGAGTGGGGGAAACCCCCAAGACCGCGCTGCTTCACCACTTTTTGCCTCCCCTACAGCAGAAATGTGCCAGTTGCGTAAGTCCTGATAAACTTTCCGACCTACTCATTCATAACTGATAATTGATAATCATGTAAAATTCACCATTAATTGTTCATCGATCATTGATAATTGATAATTGTTCATTGATCATTGATAATTGTTCATTGATAATTAATAATTGTTCATTATTAATTGATAATTGATAATTGTTCATTGATCATTGATAATTGACATACCATGGCAAAAAAAAAGCATTTATTAACTGATATTTCCTTAAAAGGATTAGAAATAGCCCCATCTCAAGTGCGTGGTGCAGTGCGAATTGTGCCGCTGTTAAGACGTAATATACGCAATGATTTGCGTTTAATTAAACGTTCTTATGATGAAGATTTAACTATTGTTTCTTTAGAAAAAGATATTAATTATTATTCTTATGTTCCTCATGGGTTGGTGATGTCTTGGAGTGATGATGGTAGCCCGGTAGCCGCTTTAGGGGGACAAATAAAAAAATCTAAATCTGACGGTAAACGCTTGAATAGCAGTTGTGCGAGCATGCGGTTAATGCATCGCATGAGCAAGCGAGAATCAAATAACCAATTAAGATTTTTACCGCTACATTTGGCGATGGAAGGTTTTCTCTCGATGTTTTTTTCTGGCCCTGATATTGCTTGGAGTGAATATTCTAAATATGCTCTTTCACATGGATTAGGTTCTCGTTACGAAACCGCTGTCCCAGGAAGCTGTATTAACAGATTAGAAGATGCTTTGCGGGTATTTGAAATTTATCCCAGACAAGTTGGGGTATTGGTGTTTGTTGCCGAAGCATTAGCATCAGCTTTTGTAGTTCCAACTCCGGAAGATTATCGATTATTACATACTAGTTTATTGGAGGATTTTTATGGTGAATTAATTTATCTATATGCCATTCTTCATAGTACAACTTATCCAATGGATGTATCGGTGAATGAATCGGAAATTAATAGCTTAACAACATTAAGATTAGCCATAGAAAAAATGCGAATGGATTGGGCTTCTTTTCAAGGTTTTATGGCAGCCGGAATTTTAGGTCGTCAGTTACAATCTAAAATAGTTTATAGTGCCGGTCCATTTACATTGCAACGCTTTATCACCGATATACAACTCAAACAAGAAAATCATATTGGAGAAGTAATTATCCGAGAAAATGGAGAATTAGAATATTTAAAAACCTTTCGTTTATCCACTGCACAAACAAAGCGAGTTTATTTACTTAGTAAACTCGCTGAGTACAATTGGAATATTGACGCTACTGCTCAAGCATTAGGAAACGATCGCGACGAATTTATTCATCGTTTGGAAAAAGCTGGCTTTGGTTATTTATTGAATCAGCAAGTACGTCATGGGTACCCGTCAAGAAGTTGGTAAAAGACGGAAAAAACAAAAATAGAACCTCGGACATGAGATATTGGATTATTTATTATGTTTCTTTTTTGAGTGATTCCTAGAGATTTTTTAAATAAAATAATATTTGTAATCCGAGATAAATCAGGACTTACGCTATTGTCAGAATGTCGGTTGGTGCGTGACACAGGCTGCATGTTATTACTACGTTCATAATTAGTCAAAGTGTCACGTGTCCCTACGAGAAAAATATGCCAGTTGCCTAAGTCCTAATAAATGTTAAGTTGCTAATATAAACTATTGATAAAAAAAATGTCAGAGGTGTCACTTCTCTGACAATTATATTTATTTCCTCATATCTAAGGTAGAAACATCACTAAAATAATTAACCTTTGAGGGCTTTTCTAAAATTTTTACGATATGATTTATTGGCAACAAAACAAGCTGGCCATAACAAAGATAAAGCAAGACGAT
>JBHJJJ010000330.1:0-4007 GCA_050042755.1 Rivularia sp. (in: cyanobacteria) | reverse complement strand
AGACAATAGCACATCGCTTAAATAATTAAGACATTACCGATGCTACAATCGGATGAGCATATCCGCAATTATAAATTTGCAAAAAACACAGATGGTGCAAACACCTCTGTCCAGGAAAATCAACCCAGAGCGAATTTTATTCAGCTTCTACTAAAAGATTTTCGCATTATTTTCGATCGCGATCCAGCAGCACGTAATTGGTTAGAAGTTTTACTCTGCTACCCTGGATTTCACGCACTATGTTTGCATCGTCTAGCCCATTGGTTGTACCGTCGCAAAATTGCTTTGATTCCCCGCTTAATTTCCCATTTTGGCAGATTATTGAGTGGAATTGAAATTCATCCTGGTGCACAAATTGGTGAAGGCGTGTTTATAGATCATGGTATGGGAGTTGTTATTGGTGAAACCGCTTTTGTGGGAGATTACACGCTGATTTATCAAGGTGTTACTCTTGGCGGTACTGGTAAAGAATCTGGTAAACGTCATCCAACTATCGGTAAACACGTTGTCGTAGGAGCCGGTGCTTCCATTTTAGGCAATATTGAAATAGGCGATCGCTCACGGGTTTGTGCAGGCTCGGTTGTGTTGCGAGATGTTCCTCCTAGTTGCACAGTGGTAGGAATACCAGGGCGGCCAATTTCTCGCAAGCAGGATGTTCGTCTTTCACCTTTGGAACATGGAAAGCTTCCAGATCTAGAAGCTACCGTAATTTGTTCCTTACTGCAACGAGTGGAACAACTAGAAAAACAATTGGAAAACCTAAATATTGATGCACCTCAAAAGGAAATTTTGAGGAAACAAGGTTAATAATGTTACCGCCACCTAGTTCTAATGTCCTGTATCAAATTGTGCAGATTCCTTACTTCCTACGCTGGCAAATTTACCATCGCTTGCAAGAGTTAGGAATTAAGAGTTGTTGTCGGGAAGATGGTTCTTTGCTGGTACAAGTAAATTGTTGGATTGCGGCAATTTTGCTTCGTTCGATCGTAATTCAATTCACAGCATCACGCAGATCGTTAATCGATTGGTTGGAAAGATGTTGGCAGCTTTAATAACTTTGTACCTACCTAATTTCTATTGTTTTAAGCATAAATAAACAATCTGGAAACAGTAATTGTGTATTCATTAAGGTTTCCTGAGAAATAAAAGGTAGGTAACAAGGCTTCCATTTAGGATAAAATTTGTCAGTTAAACTAAGCGGTATTTCTTTATAAATAAATAGGTTATTTGTTATATGATGCTAACACCTCACAGCGATACCAAATTCATTAACTTCTTGCAAAAGGAGCTTTTACTTAGTAGTTGTGATATTGCTGTGGCGGTGCGAAAAAGTAGGTTAAACAAAGGACCACTACCAATGCTACTTTGGCAGTATGGATTAGTTGATATAGAGCAGTTAGATAAAATTTTTGATTGGCTAGATGCTCAATGCTGAGATATTTTTAACTTTATTTAGTAGTGTATATACCATACAATTCTCATAAATAATTAAGATTTTAAAGTAGTTAGAGAAGCTTTTTTAGAAGTCAATTTTCCAAGCATGTAATTTTACTTCTAAACATAAGTATTTTAGCCATGGACTCAAAACTGTATTTTTAATTAAAAAAATAACCAAGAGGCTCCCTATGTTTATTACCTTAATTTCTGGTATTAGTCTATTAATTTTTTCTACATTAGCTAACACCTATATGATATCTATGTTACTTGAAGAAGTTCAGGATATTTCTGGTGAAGAGAATTATTAATTTATACACAAATCTAGTTCTTTGTCATACAGAAAATCCTTGTTTATCGGGTAAGAATAATTAAGGATGAATATGGAATTATCAAGACGATAATCAAAGTTTTTCGTAATTCATAATTTATCAAAAATGATTCATTCCTTACTATTGCTGTTACCGAAACTTTACTGGTAATCAAAACCACAATCATTCAGGGGTATTAACAACAATCCCATAGAGGTATTTTTGGAGATGAATCAACCACCTGTCTTAATTAATGACACAACACTGCGTGATGGCGAACAAGCTGCGGGTGTTGCTTTCAAATTAGAAGAAAAAGTAGCGATCGCCAGGTTTCTTGATGCTGTTGGAGTACACGAAATAGAAGTCGGTATTCCGGCAATGGGCGAAGAAGAAACGCGAGCTATTAAAGCGATCGCTAATTTGAATTTGCAAGCAAAACTCCTAGCTTGGAATCGCGCTGTAATCTCAGATATACAAGCTTCTATGGCTTGTGGATTGAAGCGGGTACATATTTGCATTCCTGTTTCTGGAGTACAAATTAGCACTAAGTTTCAGGGACAATGGCGTATTACTTTACAACAGCTTAGAGACAGTGTTAACTTTGCTTTGGCTAACGGGCTCTGGGTTTCAGTCGGTGGAGAGGATGCTTCGAGGGCTGATAAAAATTTTCTGTTGGATGTAGCTTTATATGCTCAAGAGTTAGGTGCTTCTAGATTCCGCTTCTGCGATACGGTAGGAATTCTCGATCCTTTCGCCACTTATCATCGGGTAAGAAAACTAGTAGAAGCATTATCGATTCCCGTGGAAATCCATACCCACAATGATTTTGGTTTAGCGACAGCCAATGCTCTTGCAGGTATTGAAGCAGGCTGTTTAACAGCGAATACAACAGTAAATGGTTTGGGAGAAAGGGCTGGAAATGCGGCTTTGGAAGAAGTTGTCATGGCTTTAAAACGCATTTATAGCTTGGATGTAGGTATCGATACTCCAAAGTTATTAGATTTATCTCGATTGGTAGCAGATGCATCTCGTTGTCATGTACCACCTTGGAAAGCAATTGTAGGTGAAAATACTTTTGCACATGAATCTGGTATTCATGCTCATAGCGTGCTACAAAATCCCATGACTTACGAGCCATTCAGCCCTGAAGAAGTCTGTTGGGAAAGACGTTTGGTAGTAGGTAAACATTCTGGCAGACACTTAGTATCTCAAGTATTAGAAAAACATGGCATCAGTCTCAATTCAGAGGAGACTAAGTCTGTTTTAGATGCGGTGCGCCAAGAGTCGGTACAGAAAAAACGCAGTCTTAGTACTCAAGAAGTTTTGGATTTAGTACAACAGGGTAGATATTCCCATGCCGTCAGATGAATTAGAACTGGATTTGCCACCAATTTTCGATATTGGCGATAAGGTTAGAATTTGTAGCCTAATTAAATATGACGGTACTTATCCCGGCACAAAATTAGGAGAAGTTTTAATCAATATTGGAGAAGTTGGTTATGTCGTAAGTATAGGTACATATTTACAAAGAGCTTATATTTATGCAATTCGTTTCATGGAAAAGGATATTGTCGTCGGTTGTCGTAAAGCAGAATTAGAACTTATAGAAAGAGCGGAACAAATATGAAAGTAATGTTACGTAAAAATGGTGTTGGTACTTTGGTAGTATATGTTCCGAAAAAAGACTTAGAAGAAGAAGTTATTAAACAAGCAGATGGGGAAGCTGGTAAAGTTTTGACTTTAGCAAATGGTTGGGAATTAGAGTTTCCTAATATGCCAGATGCACAAGATTTACCCAAAACTGTAGAAGCAAAAAGATTATCTTAAAAAATTAGCCGTACCCTTTAGGTTAAAAGCAATTATCCAATACAAAATAAATAACCGGTAGAGGATGGTTTAAAAATCTCTGGAAGTTTAGATCGAAATGCGATGGAGATATAAGGAGATTCGTCGGACTTGGTTATTTTTTTTTACTGCGGATTTATAAAGCTCTCTGAAGGGTGCTCGGATTTATCCCTACAGATCAATTTTAACTATATTCTGTTTAAGCCCCTCAATTAATTCGTGGGGCATTAATTGCCAATTGCATTTACTGCTTTATCGCAATAGTTTTGGGTAAGAGGTAAATATCAGGTTAAAAAACAACTGTTGCTTTATCGCAATAGTTTTGAGTAAGAGGTAAATATCAGGTTAAAAAACAACAGTTGCTTTATCGCAATAGTTTTGAGTACGAGTGAAAAGTAATGGTTCAAGTCTAAGGTG
>JBHJJJ010000329.1:0-17374 GCA_050042755.1 Rivularia sp. (in: cyanobacteria) | reverse complement strand
GCCCATCCCCCCCTCCCCCCATCTTCCCCTCCCCCCATCCCAATAGCCCTATTAAATAAAGTCGCTGCAGCATTGCTTCGCCTTTGATAAATTTACTTTTTCCTTACTGTTAAGGTTTAGGATGGGGTGCTGTTAGTATATCCCATGCTGCTTGTGCTGCGGCTTGCAATCGCTCGCCAAGCTCTAGTACTTCAGCAACAACAGATTCAAAGTTCTTGGTTGCTTCATTTTGAATCATCTCAAAAGCATTTTCAATATTAGCGCGTTCGATGAGCTGATTTTGTTCAATTGTTTCTCGGGCTTGACGCACTGCACTTAAGTAGGTTTCGCGGGTAAGAGTACCTGCCGATTGTGCTGCTACTTGGGCGCGTCTTTTGATTGCTTCAATCAAGGCTGCGGTTTCATCCTTGACATCTTGGCTTTCTCCAACCATTTGGCTTTCTACCATTTCGTTGGTTTGGGGGCTTATTTCTACCGTTACTTCGGGTTGTTCGTTTTTATCAGTCATGGATTTAGATATAGATAAGGGAATATGAGTTATTAATAAACTGTTGTAGGTAATTGTTGCTCTATCTTTAGTAAGGCTTCAATCCGCGCTTCGGTAATAGGATGAGTTTTAAATAAATTACCCATAAAGTTGCCGAAAGAAGAATTAATTATCAACAAAGGCTCATTTGCTGGATTTGCTTCCATTGGCATTTGTCGTGCAGTGCCATAGAATATAGCTCTGGTGCATCCCCTGGGGATACTGGCTGCGCTCCATAAGCTGCCAAGGCAATTTTATCCGATTGATACCAAGATACAAGGTTAGTTACTGCGGCGATGCCGATACCTATAATTAAACCTGCACTACCGCCAATTATCCAATAACTAATAGCTATCAAAACACCGCTCAGTGCAGCTAGCAAAACGGCTGTTTTTAATTGGTTGCCCATACTTCTCTCTCAATAACCAATGCTATTTCCCGGCACAAATTTCTTCTTAATAACACCATTACTTTAGCCGTGCCTTAATTATATCTATCTAAATTAAAATTCTTGGGGTAGAAAACGCTAACACTTAAGTACGGTTTTACCTACCAATACTTTTAGATAATTATATAATTTTTTACTTGACCTTTAGTGTATTTTAATACTTATTTGTTTTTTTACTATTGACTTATTCTGATTTTATTGAATATCATTCATGAATACATCAAGCATCTATCTCTAGTATTAATTAAAAATAAAAAGGTTGATAAACAGATATTTTTTGAGTAGAGAGATTGTAATTTTATAGTGAAGTATATAGCTTAAACTACCTATCCTGAAATCTTTTAAAAGCTTTGAATTGCTAAAATAGATATTAGTGAGTAAAGCAAATTTAAGTGAGTAACCATATGATTGCGCTTTATAAATAGTCTCGGTAGAATTTTCCCAAAATACAGCATAAAATTTGCGATTTACAGTACCCGAATGCGATCTGATTTTTTTAAGCGTTGTTGCACGATCTTTATTGCTTAGGGTAACTGTTGGCTATCACAATAAAGCAAGTAAATATATTCTGAAGTGGGTGTGAAGTTTTAAGGATAAACCGGATGACTCAAAAGTTTAATAACACAGGAGTTTTAGAAAAGATGGGAAAAACTTTGCACATCTTTGCAGGGTTTATCATCAGCCCTTGGGTGAATGCATCCCTCTTCAAAAAAATGCAAAGAAGAATAGAAATTTTAGAAAGAAAATTAGAAAGTGAGTCGTCACAGGCAGAGTTATCCCAAGAGAGGATGATTTATTCTTTGCAAAAACAGCTTGACTTATTAGAAGAAAGTACAAACAATCGTCTCGAAAAAATCCTCAATTATGAACTACGTCATCAGGTTTTGGAGGTAATTCAAGGACAAATAGATTTTATCACTAGAATTATCAAACCAACTTTAGAAGTCTTATTGAGAGAATTGGAGGACAAAAAGTTCTCTGATGTTGGAATTCTCAGTCTCAAAGAAATTCAAGAAAGACAGGAAAAACTGCGTTACTCTTTAGAGCATATTGAACGAGAATTAACAGCATCGCTTCCAGAGTTGCAAGCACAAAGGGCTGGATGTGTAGAAGGAGGAAGATGGCTACTAGCAAATAGAATCGAGTTAGCACAAACAGTAGCATGGGAATTATTAACTCAACAACATCCCCATACAGAAGAATTTAGTCGCAATATAAGCAAATATCTGAAACTAAT
The DNA here is from genome assembly GCA_050042755.1 of Rivularia sp. (in: cyanobacteria). Taxonomy (GTDB): domain Bacteria; phylum Cyanobacteriota; class Cyanobacteriia; order Cyanobacteriales; family Nostocaceae; genus Rivularia. Next base: position 15,163 of record JBHJJJ010000329.1, on the reverse strand, counting down.
TGGTAGCTGTATGCAAAATGAAATCGAACCCCGCTTACTTTATAAAGGAGTTGTAACTCATTACGAACCCCCTGTTGAGATATATTTGAAGGCATTCGAGTTAATTAGGAGTAAATATATCAGCGATTGGCAAAAATCATCTGACGATTCAGATAAAGCAAATGATGAATTAAAAGGTTACTTCGACTATTTAATCGACTATTTTGTTAACGTTTTAGTCTAATAAGAGCGATTTTTTTATATCTTCTTCGATTGCAGCTATATACTTTGCTTTTTTACTTTCGACTTTTGATAAAAATAAGAGCATCATTCGTATCAGTTTGCTTTGCGGCCAACATTTTTCTGTTTCTAACAGAGTCGCCAAGTTTTCCAAGGCTTTTATCAAAGCTGCATTATATTCTTGAAAGCGTTGGTCTAAAAACTGATGCTGAGTCATAAAATAAATTTAATTAACATAATAATTTTTTCTTCGGGTAACTGTGTAACCAGGATTTAATGCATAAAAATTTCATAAAGATAGATTAAAATTTCATAAAGGGAAATACCTCCGGTTTTAAGGCGAATAGGAATTGAGAATTTACTACTTCTCAATGTGGAGTTAAAAATGATAACTAACAGCTTTAAGTGTCGAGTATCAATAAAGACAATTTATCGCAACTCATACGCATTAATATTGAGATTTCCTGGAGTAATGTAGCTGGTGAATCGAGTCGCGACTACTGACAGCGCTGTAATGTTATTCACTCTTTGTTAATTGGGATTGAAGGGAACCCTTGACTGGTGTAGGGAAGTGATTAGCGTTTACTAGACGTGGGATTTATCTCAAAAGGGGATATAGCTAAGTGTCATTCGTGCTATATATCATATATACCAAGGATAAACCTTTCTCAAATTACGGCTTGCTAATAAGGTAATTGTGTGAATTTTGCATAAGTTTTATTTAAGTTTTATTATTGTTTCTCAAGAATCTCTTTACTTGCTTGATTTAGATATTAAAGCTATAAAATATCAAGAATGAATCGACTGTATGTCTAAGAAATTATAATCCTGTATGCATTCAAATTTAAGTCAGTTTGCCACTAATATAAATCAACTTGATTTAGAGCAACCGCGAAATGAACACTTTTTTTCCTTACCTAGCCCACTCAGCAAGTGGCTAATTACAAATTTACTCAGAGGCAAAGAAGATAACAATATTTTTATCTTGCTAGTGACGATAAATATTCTTTTAACGAGTCTACCCTTAGCCATTGGGTTGTATGTCTTAGAAGGTAGAGTAAATAGCTTCTTGCTAATAATCCTTGGTGCAGCTTATTTATATTTTCACCTATCAACATATGCTAGATCCTTTATCCTCGCTCTTCATTACTCAACCCATACTCCAATTTTCAATAAAAAGTGGAGATTTTTAAAACATATAAATACCAGCTTCCTATGTAATTTATTTGGTATTCCACTTTGGGTATACTACTTGCATCATATTGCAATGCACCATTGTGAGAATAATACAACTCCCTACGATCTTAGCTCTACCATGCCTTATCAAAGAGATTCAAAGTGGCAGCATTTTAAGTATATGTTACGCTTTGCTGTGGCAATTTGGGTTGAATTGCCTTATATTCTCTTCCTTAAGAAACGTTATAAATTTGTGCTGCGATGTATCTTGGCTGAGTTGATTTTTTTCACTACTATTTCTTGTCTTTTCATACAAAGTCCAATCGCCACCTTCTTTGTCTTCATCCTACCCTTGATTTTCATCTCTTTTGCTCTAATGCAAGGTAATTGGAAACAGCATATCTTTGTCGATCCTGAAGATCCAACTAATAACTATAAATCAACTTTTACTTGTATCAATACTCCTACAAATTCACGTAACTTCAATGATGGCTATCACATTGAACACCATAAAAATCCTAGTATTCCTTGGTATCGCCTTCCTGAATATTTCCAGAGAAATCTTCACGAGTACATCGAAAATGATGCCTTTATTTTTACGGGAATTGGATCTATGGAAGTGGGACGTTTAGTTCTTAATGGACAGTTAGATATACTGGCTGATTATTATCTCAATATTGGACAAAAGCAACGAACTAAAGCTGAGTTAGTGACAGAATTTAAACGGCGCTTAACCTACATTAAATAATTCACAACACCCAGTTATATCCTTTTTATTAATTCAAAGTTCGCGATAAATTTTCCAACATCAAAAAAAACTACAAAAATATATTGTATTTTATAAATAATATAGAAATCATCGCTGAATACATCTGAATTAAAAAACTTGTTTAACTGACATATTATTACAAGTCATATTATTGAATATTGATGAATTTTTTCCAATAATGAATAAAATTAATTCATCATAATAATATTGATGTCACATCTCAAGATAAAAAGTAAAGGCTAACTACTTTATAAAAGCAATTAGCCGTAGCACCAGGAAACTTGAAAATTTTATTCGCCCTTGTAGCGCGGGTATATTAATTGATATATCTCAAATTCTTCTAGAGTTAGCCGGAGTGTCTGTTCAAAGAATATTACCTTACATATGGAACAGTTTAATATCAGTCAGAATTTTTGCGATCGTTCAGGAATTATCTATACGTTGAGATAGATATTTACCTTTTATCTTCTGATTAAAATACCTACCCACTGCCTCGGATGTATATAAATCTTCCCAGGTATCTTCATCTATATCTGAATATTGATATACCGCACCATTATTAAACTCTATCTGCAAGACTTCATTTTCAGAATCGTATCCAATAGCATTTGCCATATTTGAAGCTACTGGTAACATACCAAATGAAACTTCATCCTCTAACAGTGGCGGAGGCTCTGCAATTAACTCATTTAAATCCTGCAATCCTTCGTAAGCCTGTATTGGTGCGGGTATCTCTAAAAATTCTAACTCGTTGCCTCTATCGAGTAATAATTGTAAGTATCCGTCAGAATGAGCCACTCCTAATACTTTACTTAAATCAAGCTTGCTAAATTTCATCTATTCTGCTCTCCTATAAACAGATACAAGTGAATTTTCTCAATCCCAATCCTTAGATTTGTATCTCAAATATTATTATAGTACATTAGTATCATAAAATTAGTTAGCAGTCTACAGTGTGTAGTGAGTGGTGAGTAGTTAACAGTTAACAGTGAGCAGTGAGCAGTCAACGGTGAGCAGTGTGATGAGAGTAGCTGAGAATTAAGAATTTCATTCCCCTTGTTCCCTCCTTCTCCCATTCCTCCAAGGATTTACGCCAATCGCAAGCAAGGACATTTTTGTAAATACCCATCGGCTTTACGTTGTGCATCTGGATTATCTATATGTGCTGGGGTTGGACGAATGATACCGTTAAATAAGTCATCTAAGCCGTAAGGATAGAAAAATTCCCATTGTCCTTGATTATCTAAACGAACACCTATTGCTGCTGTAGTGTGGAGCCAATTTTTGATTCCATCTTCAGTACTAATATAGGTTTTTCTACCAGAGCGCCACCGAGCGAAGCTTGCTTGATTTTTTACATCAAATAGATAATCTGGAAAGATATTGGTTAAGGTTGCTTTTGCTGCTTATTCTTGATTTCTATCGCCTGTTTCGTCGAAAAATGCAATATCAAAGTCATTAATAAACAGTTGACAGTTTTCGCCAAAAATCGAATGCCAAACTGTGTTTCGCAAAGCACCCCCAGCTAACCACCAATCGGGAAGATTGAGTTGAGATATGGCTGGTAATACAGCGCCGACTTGAGAATCTCTCAAGATACTTTGTAAGCGATTGATATTATTCATCAAGACTAAATATTTGATAAGTCTGCATTTTTCAAGAGTATATCAGTTCGTACTGTAATTGAGAGTTTGAATATAAGCGTTTTTTAATTGTAAAAGACGTTGCAGTGCTACGTCTCTAAATCTATTTTCTATTTTATTTTTACAGGCTACTAAACTAAACGAAAGATAAATGGATAGCGGTAAGGTATCTCTGGGGAACTCAATATTTGAACAAGGGCAATAATTGGCATTACAACACTGATTAAACCCAAAACGAACAGTAGTGGAATACCGATCAAAATTACAGTCAGCATTCCTGCAACTACTCCGTAGATGTAAAGGTTTATGTGGAAATTCAAGGATTCTCTAGCATTAGCCTTTACAACTGAGTCTTCTGTAATAAATAAAATTACAAGCGGTATGGCAATCGATACAACCATAGAGCTAAAAAATATTGCTCCATGACATAGCCCGGATAATAGTTTGCGTTGATTAGCGTCTTCCATATTACAGACTCTTACTAGATATTCTGTATACTTCTACAATCATACATAATCCTATTTACGAGTAATGTCATTTAAGTTAATATTAGCGCGTTATTTGTATAATTTTTATTTAAAAGATACATGTAATTACGTAAACACGATTTAATTTCTTCGAGCAGGGTTTCAAATTACACGATCTGTTCTTTAGTTTCTGATTATTAATCAAAATTTCCGGTCCTAAATAATATAGCTAAAATGTCTTTTGTTCAGATTATTTAAACTAATGTTTAGATTATTTTGTATGATTATTCACTTTTTTATCTAAAAATATACCTATGATAAATGGTGCTGAGCTTTTAGTTTTTATCTCTACTCTCTGCTCTGTGCTTTCGCCTGGTGTCTGGTAATTTTTGGGTAAAAGGAGTATTTCTTCCTGGGGGATATTCAATCTATCGTAATTTAAGCAAATTTGACACAAATTAAAACGATTCAACCTAGGAAACTCTAGTACAGTACGGTAGAAGTAAAGCACCCATTTCAAAAGGTTCAAATTCCTATCCTATCCTATAAGATTTTTGCCCGCCAAAAACACGGTCTGTTTTGAATGCCAGACTTTTTGCTTGGGCACAGTGGTACTAGTGCTATGGGTTCTCCATGGAATTAACGATCATATACCTCTTAAAGAAGATTGACTCACAAGAGGCTTGATTATATAATAATAACTTTTTAAAAATTTATTTTATTAATTCACTAATAAAAAGTTTATAGTATAATTTGATTAAATAATTTGAAGACACAAGTATTTTCATATTTATGAAGAAAAAATAGGGAGAATCGATATTAAATTGTGAGAAAGATCGCAACCTAATATAAATCTGTTAAATTCTGTTAAATGTTGACGGTAAAAACAAATGGACGCAGAAAAGTTTCACCAAAAAAGTGTTTTCTTAGCTCTAGCAAATAAGGCGGTAAAAGCGTCTAGTACAGTCTTTGAGTTAGTTAATAGCTGTCGCATTATTATCAAAGATTCCGTACCATTTTTAATTGCCTGTGCGGTTTTTTTTGGTGTAGTTAGTTTACACAGTCCGATGTTACTATTCTGTTTGCTATTAGGCAGTTTAATTGCAGTAGTAATGCAGCAAATAGCGTGGCGGTTGGATTTACCAAAGCATAAAATAATCGGATGGCAAATTTTAGCGATCGCCATTATTCTGTGTGCGTTTTGGTTGGATTATTTTGCGGCACCGGCACAAGCACAATTTTTTGGCAAGGCTGAAGATTTTTTCAAGAATACTTTAACTGAAGGTTCTTCGGATTCGGGTACTAATGATGCTGTAAGTTTAGTATTTAATGTGTTGCGAGCACTTTATTTACTCTATATTGCTGTTGCTTTAATTGGTGTAGTGAATGCGGTTCGTCAAGACGAAGATTGGCAAAATATTGCTAGAACTCCTTTATTAGTCGTTGTCGCTGTCACAATCGCTGATGTGTTGACAGGGTTTATTATTGGCAATTAAATCAATGAACAATGAACAATTATCAATTATCAATGAACAATGAACAATTATCAATTATCAATGAACAATGAACTATTATCAATTATCAATGAACAATGAACAATGAACAATTAACAATTATCAATGAACAATTAACAGTACCATGACAGTTAACAGTGTAAGAATTATCAATAAACGATGAAAAATACTCCTAACCATTAACTACTAACCACTAACTACTCACAATTAACAATTAACAATTAATGGATAAAGATTTTCGACCTGTAAATCAAATTTTAGGAACTCAACCTTCATTAGGTCCCCTTCCAGCGGATCAAATATTTCCTTGGACTATAATTGCTTTAGCTGCTTATTTTATTGTCAATGGAGTTTTTGGAGGTGTTTTTGATGATGATTTTCAAAAGTGGTTGTGGACAACTTTAATTGCTGGTTGGGGAATGGGCACTTGGTGGATATTAACTGGTGGTAGAAGTTGGCGTTTTTTAAGTAAGTTTATTGGTGTTCCTACTTGGACAAGAGGAATTGCACGTTATCATAGCTTTTTGTCAGTAAACTATGAAGCCCAAAATCGGCAAGAAAAGCGTCGCAAACGTCGCAAGAAGTAGTACGGTTAGATTAACTCCTTTTGAGGATGCTTTACATCTGGCAACGATGTTAAAGTTATCTCTTGATGGTAGGGATATTGGTGCTTATATTTTAAATAAGGCGAACAAGAAAGATAGTTTTTGTTTCGTTTTTGGTTTCGATTGTCGGGGTATTCATACTACTTTAACACCGGAACAAATTGATACTATTTGTAATAATATTGAAGCTGGGTTAAAAGATATTCCTTTCGGCGAAAGACTTACGTTTCATTTGGGTTCTTTCACTCAGGAAAGCAAACGACAGCAGGAATTATCCAGTTTAGTTAAACAAGCTGCTTCGCCGAATATCAAATATTTATTGATGGCGGAACGTGCTAGAATTAAGGAATTAACTAAAAGCGGTATTCGCAAGCCAAAATTTTTACGAATTTACGTTACTTTTACTGTTGAACCAGACACTACTAATACCGATGATTGGATCGAAAGGCTGTTAGCAAAGGGTGAAAAGTGGTGGTTGAAATTCAAAGGTGATTTAACTGCTTCACAGCATCAACGCATCGAAACTGCGATCAAAAGTGCTTATAAGCAGGGTTTTCGTCGTTGGGAACAGCTTTTATCTAACAAGATGGGGTTGGATATTAAGCCAATGAGTGGAAAACAACTTTGGGGGGAAATGTGGCGACGGTTTAACGATACTCAACCTATTGATATTCCTCAGTTAGTTACTTTAGATGAAACAGGATTGCACGAACAGGTTTATTCTGACTTAGCTAGTACCAAGTTGTTAATTGACAATCTTCACAGTACTACTTTATTGATGGAGAAAGGAGTACCCTGTGCCGATAGAAGTTGGGTTAATGTTAACAATCGCTACGTGGGTGCGTTAACTTTTCTGGAAAAACCCGGAGGTTGGCAGAATAAATCATCTCAATTAAGGTATCTTTGGGAATTGGTAGCTAGGGAAACTGTTGTCGATACGGAGATATTTTGTCAATTAAGTGCGGCGAACCCAGCGTTGGTGAAAACCACTTTGCAACGGGTTTTGAAGCAATCTAATATGACGGCGAAGCTGGCTGAAGAGAAGAGTAAAACTATCGATGTTGGCGCTCAGTTGAAGTTGAATAAGTCGGTAGCAGCCCAGGAACAGTTATATGAGGGTGCTGTCCCTATTTATACGAGTGTTGCTATGTTGGTACATCGCGATAGCGTCGAAAAGTTGGATGAAGCCACAAGATATATTGAAAACTGTTTTCAACGCCCTGCACAAGTAATAAGGGAAACGGAATATGCTTGGAAAATTTGGCTGCAAACTTTACCTATTGTGTGGGAAGGCTTATTAGCGAAACCTTTTAACCGTCGTCAGTTGTATTTAACTAACGAAGTACCTGGTTTAATTCCTTTGGTGAAGACTAGGGAAGGTGACGGCAAGGGTTTTGAATTAATTGCGGAAGAAGGGGGAACACCTATACAGCTTGATTTATTCAACCAACATAAAAATTTAGCTTTATTCGCCACGACTCGTGCTGGTAAATCGGTGTTGGTTTCCGGAATTTTAACTCAAGCTTTGGCACATAATATTCCCGTCATAGCCTTGGATTTTCCCAAACCTGATGGTACTTCCACTTTCACCGACTATACGGAATTCATGGAAGATTGGGGAGCTTACTTCGATATTTCCAAACAATCGAACAATTTATTTGAACAGCCAGATTTGCGAGCATTGAGTTATGAGGAGCAGAAAGATAGATTTGGGGATTACGTTGCTTTCTTAGAATCAGCTTTGATGACGATGGTATTGGGTTCATCTGGGGAAAGTCAACTCTTATCACAGACAGTGCGATCGGTAATTAACTTAGCATTGAATGGGTTTTTTAGCGATCAAGGGATCCAGAAGAGGTATGAAAGTGCGATCGCCGATGGATTTGGATCGACGGCTTGGTACAATACACCCACTTTAAAAGATTTTCTCACATTTTGTACGCCAGAGCATTTAAATTTAGAAACTCACGGTAGAAGGGTAGAAGATGCCTTGAGTCAGATAGATTTGCGGTTGAGATTTTGGTTATCGAGTAGAGTTGGACAAGCAATTTCTGCACCATCGAGTTTTCCCACCGACGCGCAACTTTTGGTATTCGCATTGAGGAATTTATCGGATAGTGAAGATGCAGCGGTATTATCATTGAGTGCTTATTCGGCAGCATTAAGAAGAGCATTGAGTAGCCCAGCATCGATATTTTTCATCGATGAAGCGCCGATTTTGTTTGAATTCGATCAAATTTCGGACTTAGTGGGAAGAATTTGTGCCAATGGAGCTAAAGCGGGAATTAGAGTTATATTATCAGCACAAGATCCAGATACGATCGCAAAGTCTAAAGCAGCATCGAAAATTTTGCAAAATTTGACAACTCGATTGATAGGTAGAATCCAGCCAGTAGCAGTAGATAGTTTTGAAAGCATATTAAAGTATCCCCGCGACATAATTAGTCGTAATGCATCAGAAAGTTTCTTTCCGAGAAAAGAAGGAGTTTACAGTCAATGGTTGTTAGATGACAACGGAATTTATAGCTTTTGTCGTTACTATCCGGGTTACGAGCAGTTAGCAGTGGTTGCGAATAATCCTAGCGAGCAAACAGCGAGGAATCAATTTATGGAAAGTCATGGCGATAAATATGAAGCAATTTCAGCATTTGCGCGTCAATTGGTAGCTTCTTTGAGAAATCAGTAATCAATTAACAGTTAACAGTGAACATGTAGGGTGCTGTTACGGCTTGAGTATGTATTATTTGAGGTTAAATTTTTGATAATGCCGTAACGCACCATTTCAATAACAGTCAACAGTACCATGACAGTGAACAGTAAGCAGTTATTAATTTATCATCTTCAGCTATCAACTATCAAACAATATGAAAAAAACAATTTTATTTACAGTTTCATTCACATTAGCTATCGCTTTGCCAGCAATGGCTCAAATAGGGAATGTTTGGAATGACTTTCAGAATTATGCGATCGATTTACAAAATTATTTAAAAGATAATATCTCAGATACCTTGCAACCTGTAGAATTGGAAACTCAAACGGCTATCAACAGCTTTACTGGAGAATTAAATATCCCCAATCCCGTTGCGGTGAGGAAAAGTTTAAACGATGATATAACAATATTCTCCCTGTCAGATAACTTTGAAAATAATCCAGCAGTAAATGCTAAGTCGGTTGGAAATGAAATAGAGAGACAACTGACTCGTGGTGTGGCGGTAGGGATTTTAGGTGAAGAAGCACAAATACGTTTGAGAAACAAACTTGAAAATCTCAATAATTCCCTCGATAGTACGTCACAAATAGCTGAAGATGCGCGAGAAAAATCGCAGAATATATTAAATGATATTGCAGAAACTGGTATTGACGCTGCTAATCCGTTATCACCATTACTCAATCGAAGTCAGTCGGAATTAATTAGATTGCAATTACAAAGCATTCAAATCGAAACCGAACAATCAAAAATGATGGGAGAAAACCTAGCTCAAACAATACAGCTACATCAAACCTTGCAATATTCTAACTTGAATTTAGCCAATATTTCCCAAGAAATTGAAGAATCAAACCGCGCTAGAAGATTCAACTCATCCGCAGAAGCAGCAAGACTATTAAGAACAACTTCTCAAGTTGATTTGATAGGGAGGAAGAAATAGTTAGTGCTTGACGCTTGGTGGTTGATAATTACTCCTATGCTGCGCGAGAATATTACGGAATTTATTGAGGGAAGGAATGAGATATTTTCCGCTTACATCGGCTTGGGATAACAAATAGGTATCAGAAAAAAACTCTGCGCCCCTTTGCGCTTCCCTCTGCGCTCCTCTGCGTTTAAAAAAATATAATTCCGATTAACCTTGAACCAAAAAAGAAGTAATTTATTTCAACTATCAACTATCATATATCAAATCTAAAAATGCTATTAGCACAAATTGGTATCAATGAAATTTTAAACGATGGTGCGACTACGGCACAAAGTATCGCTGAGGGTTGGGATAAACAATGGGTAGATTTATTACAGAATAATACCAATAATAATTTATATGGAGCTTTAACTAATTTAGGTGTTTTCTTTGCGGTTGGTACTTTGCTGATTTTTATGATGCAATGGTTGAAAGATACCATAAATAACGATTATTCACGTCCCATAACAGGTTTAATCTGGCCTTTTGTAGTAGTTTTATTCTTAACCAACACTGGAGATGGAACTGTACTATCAAGTTTAACATTAGGAGTACGAAATTTCGTTAATAATATCAATCAACAAGTAGTAGAATCAGCCGATGTCGATCAAACTTATCAACAAGCGATCGCTATGAGTGTTGCCGAAGATGTGGTAGGTTCATTTTTACGTCCATGTCAATCTCTTACTGGAGAACAACAAAGACAGTGTTTTACCAAAGCTACAGAAAAAATTGATACTCTATGGCAAGAATATAGAAGCTTATACGGCGATAAACCTTGGATAAATCGATTAGAAAATCAAGTAAATCAAATCACTTTAGGAACTGGTGTTTTATCGGAAGAGGCATTTAATTCATTTCTGGGTTCCACCGTCCAAGTTACCATCAAAAACTTTTTAATTTCCCTTCAATCAGCTTTTGCTAACTTGATAGAAGCTACAATGTTATTGGTCGCAGCTTTAGGGCCTTTAGCAGTAGGAGGATCGTTACTACCAGTAGCCGGTAAACCCGTTTTTGCATGGTTGACAGGGTTTTTCTCCTTGGGAATTGCCAAGATTTCTTTTAATATTATTGCGATCTTAACAGCTTCAGTAATTGTAAACGGTCCAGCACAAAATCCCAACACCAACCCCGATTTAATGTGGTTTATCATTTTTCTGGGAATATTAGCCCCTATTCTATCTTTAGTAATTGCGATCGCTGGAGGTTTTGCAGTATTCAATGCTATTAGTAATACCGCTTCTTGGGTTAAAGAAAGAGTTTAAAATAAGTTAGTTGTTAGTTGTTATTACTTCTTACCTCTTACTTCTTACTTATTACTTATTACTCGATCATGGTACGTTTACTTGAAAAACGAAAACGAAAGGGAAATCTGTTAGTAACCTTTGCTGTTGCAACTTTTGGCTTACATTTATTAACTTTACTTTTATTAATAATTCAAGGATTGACTATTCGTCAATTAAGTGTAAAGAAGCCTCCGACTTTTGTACAATTAGTTGATGGTAAACCTGTAAATAACAACTCGGAGTTAGAGCGAAAACCCGAAAAAATTCGCGAATTCGTGAGTAAAACCATGATATCAATGTTTAATTGGTCGGGTAAACTACCAGCGCAAAATATCAATCAAGCTACTAACCCAAAAAAAGATTTAGGAATATCAATCAAAACACCCCGTGGTGGAAGTAAAAAAGTGGCTACAAGTAGTTGGATATCTAGCTTTGCATTTTCAGAAGATTTTCGTAAAGGATTTTTGAGTACGGTAGCAGAATTAACCCCACCAGAGGTATTTTCGAGTAAATCAAATCAAGCAATATTAGCTTCCTTAGACATTACCAGAGTTTATCCTCCACAACAGATTGAACCTGGTAAATGGAGAGTGGGAATGGTGGCGAATCTAGTTCAAAAACGCGGCGAAGAACAAAAAATAGTCACACCTTTTAATAAAGATATTTTTGTACAAGCAGTAGATACTTTTGATTATGGGAATGCAATAAATCTCACGGATTTACAAAAAGCAATTTATACTACTCGTAGGGATAAATTAGAAATTTATGAAATCCGAGAATTATGCTTAGCTGATCGATATGACAATTTAGCTACAGACGGATTTAATCGTTGTCAAAATCGGTGAAGATCCGATAGTTTTGCCAATTAACTTCTGTACAATTAGCATTGAAGATTTCACCTTCGCGCTCATGCAAACCCTAAATACTGATAAAAATCAAACTAATATCGTTCCCTTATTTGCCATAGGCACATTTGGCTTACATTTATTCACATTGCTTTTACTCATGTTTCATGGCGGAATGTTACAGCAAGTAAAGCGAAAATCCGTACCTCAAACCTTGGTACAATTCGCAGATGGAAGAGTTATAACCGCTGATGCCAAAAATAATTTAGAGCGCAATCGAGAGACAATTCGCCGTTTTGTCGGTGAAACCATGACTTTGATGTTTACTTGGTCTGGGTTACAATCATCAACGGTAGTTTGGAATGTAACTTCCGAATTATTGAGAAACGATTTTAAACGCCAATTTGCTCGAAATTTTAATAACTTTGAGTTAGAAAGTCCCGAAGAGAATGTTTTCGTAATCCAGAGGATTTCTCAACCGGAAGTAATTTCCGAGGGAAAATGGAAAGTTAAAATATTAGCTTACCGTTTAATTTTCAGTCGTGGCGATCGTTTAGGAAAGTCAATACCCTTTAATAAACAAATTTTAATTGAAGCCACAGATGAAATAAATTCTCTTCCTAACCCCCCAACTCCTTTAAATTTAGCAGTTTACCGTCTTGGAGAAGCAAGAATGCAAATTTACAATATCTGTGACATCGAAGATAAAACTTGTTCTCAAAATTTGTAAGAAGCCCTCGCTCAATTTTAAATTGCTCTCTAAAACGTAAATCATCTTACATTAAATGATCTATAGTTCTTTTATGTTTTTGCGTACTGCCATCGATATTCTATTAGATAAGGAATAGTCTAGAAAATATTTTTAATTCATATTGTGACTAATATATTTTGGAAATTAGATTACCATGCAGAAATTAATCAAACAAGCCCTTTGCTTTTAGGGAAGGCAAAATCCGTCGAGGATGCGTTTGGGGAAAATCTACAACCCCAACTTTGAGCAAAATCTAAAATCTAAAATCTAAAATCCAAAATCGAGATGACTAAATACCCAATATCATCCCCAAATAGCGAAACAGGGCTTACCGAATGGGAAGCGCGGATGGCGAAACTGGTGGGTTTATCTGAATCTACACCCACAGATATCGATGACGCACCTCCCCAATCGCAACTCCCCTTACCAAGTGAAAGTGTTACCCAACAACCACTTTCAGCAAATCCTTTCGCCAAGGCAGGCTTAGTAGGTGCTGCGACATTAGGTGTAGTCATGTTTGCCGGCGGATTTCTATCTCAAATAATGAGTAATGATAAGCCAAAACCCCAAGCAGATAAAATAGTTACTCAAACTCCACCGCAACCCCAAACCAAACCCCGTCTGGAACAATTATCAGAAGAAGTCGAGAGCTTAAAAACAAAATTAGCACTTGCCGAACAACTTGAAGCGGTAAAAGCTGCACAGCAAAAACTGAGAATGGTAAAACCCACACCATCAACACCCCGCGTCGCAGTTAAACCGACTCCCCAAGTAAAACCGTTAACTATTCCAAACAACGTATCCGTGTCTCGGATTCGCCGCCAACCCCAAGCACCAGAAATACGCACGGTTTACGTACCCAAAATAGTTAAAGTTGAAGTACCAACAGCGCAACCCAAACAAGTTGCGAAACCAGCCATACAACAACCGAAACCATTACCAGTATTACCTCTAAACCCACCCCCACCTCCCCCGCAATCGGATTTAGAAATAGCACCACCATCCCCACCCAATCCCATGGAAGAATGGGCAAGATTAGCAAAATTGGGTAGTTATGGACAAGTCTCTCTAAACAAAAATCAGACTGTTAGTAATCGAACATCCCCCAAACAGGTAGAATTTGCAGGAGTTGCTAAACCAAAAGTAACTCCAAGTAAGCCAGAGAAAAGAACTCCAACCCGTACAGCAACAAGAGCAGTTAGAAAAAATCCTAAAACTACTATCCTAGGTACTAGTGCAAAAGCTGTATTAGCTACAGCAATATATGGTGAAACTACTAAATCAGATAAAGGAGATAACGAAAATAAGAACATTTATGTAGTGCGCTTAAAAGAATCCTTAAAAGCCAAAGATGGTACTGCTGCACTACCCGTAGGAAGTCAGATATTTACCAAAGTTGACTCCATCTCCGAAAACGGTTTAATGCAATTAGAGATAGTCAAAATTCGGATGCGAGAAAACGGTAAAACTGTAGAAAAAACCGTACCACAAGACGCATTAATGGTTCGCGGAAAAAGTGGTAAACCATTAATAGCTAATCAATATCCTAACAACGGTTCATCTATAGCCCGTATGGATATAACATCATTTGCGTTAGGGGGGCTTGGTAAAGCAGCAGAATTAATGAATCGTACTGAATCCGAAGTAGTCACCGGCGAAAATGGAACTGTAGCCGTCACCAATGTCAACCGTGACCAGAATGTAGTTGCAAGTATAGTAGAAGGCGGAGCAAAATCCGTAGTACCGCAAATCTCCCGTCGCAATCAACGTAGCATTTCTCAAATGTCTCGTAAAACAAATATTTGGTTTCTACCTCCAGGAAAAGAAGTCGAAATATTTGTGAATCAAGAAACGCAGTTTTGATGTAAGTGGTTAGTTGTTAGGAGTTAGGAGTTAGTGGTTAGGAGTTAGGAGTTAGTGGTTAGTTGTTAGTGGGTAGGAGTTAGTTGTTAGTGGTTAGGAGTTAGGAGTTAGTGGTTAGTTGCTCACGGAAATTATTCTCCCCATCTCCCCCTCCCCCACTCCCAGCCGCAACAAACGCCTTACCTTCTCCCCATTCCCTCCTTCACCCTCTCCCTTCTAAGCCCCTTAATCGCCACCCGCGTTTTCGCTAATCATCCCGTTTTACGTTCAATATTTTTCTTTCATCCCCAGTGATTGGGTGGTGCAATTCAGCCTATTTGTGGTTGGTATGACCGAGGTATGAGTTTACGTATT
>JBHJJJ010000328.1:0-10716 GCA_050042755.1 Rivularia sp. (in: cyanobacteria) | reverse complement strand
ATAAGTTTTCTTTGACAAGGCAAGGGGGCAGGGGGCAGGGGGCAGGGGGAAAAACAAGATTGTATTTTTGGCCAAGTTGACTAAAAGTGCAAGGTTTTTTGAACGAGGATAAGTTATATCTTGCACTTTGAAAGCATAAAGCCGGCCTCAAACCCTTATTTTTGATTACTTTCGCTTTTTTTCAGCAAGCCCTAATTATTACTTTTTATACCAATAATGTATGAAGCTGCACTAGATTGCCCACAGCCTAGAAGGCTGGGGCTACGCAAACAAAGCCCACTTAGGTGGACTAATAATATACATCTTCATTTAAAAATGCTATTACCTCTTACTTCTGGTTTCAATAACTTACAAGTATCAAATTTTGTCAATGATAATATTAAGATTTCCTGAGGAGATTGTGATTTTTTATTCCAGGGTTTGGGAATACTAATTCCAGAAGTATTAAGGATAAAGGTAATATGGTTGGAACTCAGGTTACTATTCTTGGATATTCTATCAAAGAAGAACTCTACAATGGTTCGAGAACTTTGGTGTACCGTGGTGTTCGAGAAAAGGATGAAAAACCTGTAGTGATCAAACTACTGAAAAACCCTTATCCTATCTTCAATGAATTACTGCAATTTCGCAATCAGTACACCATAGCCAAAAACTTAGAAATTACCGGAATAGTTCATTCCTACAGTCTCGAAAATTACGGTAATAGTTATGCTTTGGTAATGGAAGATATTGGCGGGATTTCGTTGCAAGAATATATGAAAATTGGACATATCGCTTCTGTTGAAGATGTATTGTCAATTATGGTGCAAATTACCGACATTCTCCACAATCTGCATCAAAATAGCGTTATTCACAAAGATATTAAACCTGCGAATATTTTAATTAATCCCCAAACTTGCGAAATTAAATTAATTGATTTCAGTATTGCTTCGTTACTACCTAAAGAAACTCAAGAAATCAAAAATCCCAATAGTTTAGAAGGTACATTGGCATATTTGTCACCGGAGCAAACTGGAAGGATGAATCGGGGAGTAGATTACCGCAGTGATTTTTATGCTTTGGGTGTTACTTTTTATGAATTAATTACTGGGGAATTGCCTTTTAAATCTGACGATGCCATGGAGTTGGTGTATTGTCATATTGCCAAGCAACCTCCAGCGATAAAAAAACCTCACCCTAGCCCTCTCCTTGGTAAAGAGAGGGAATTGGAAGAGATTCCTCAAGTTTTATCGGATATCGTCATGAAGTTAATGGCGAAGAATGCTGAAGATAGATATCAAAGTGCTTTCGGATTAAAGTACGATTTAGAAATTTGCTTAAAACAACTTAAAGAAACTGGCAATATTGAAAATTTTCAAATTGCTCAGCGGGATATTTGTGACAGATTCATTATTCCTGAAAAACTTTATGGTAGAGAAAGTGAAGTTAAGGAATTATTAGCAGCATTTGAGCGAGTATCGAAGGGGAATAGTGAATTAATGCTGGTTGCAGGTTTTTCTGGTATTGGGAAAACTGCCGTAGTCAATGAAGTTCATAAACCAATAGTTAAGCAGCGTGGTTATTTTATTAAAGGTAAATTTGACCAATTTAATCGTAATATTCCCTTAGACGCTTTTGTGCAAGCGTTTCGGGATTTAATGGAACAATTAAAAACGGAAAGTGATGCTCAATTGTCAATTTGGAAAAATAAAATATTACAGGCTTTGGGTGATAATGCAGGGGTAATTGTTGAAGTAATTCCTGAATTAGCACAAATTATTGGCAAACAACCACTGGTATCAGAATTATCGGGTGCTGCGGCTCAAAATAGATTTAATTTATTATTTCAAAAATTTATTCAAGTTTTTACTCAAAAAGAACATCCTTTAGTAATATTTTTAGATGATTTACAGTGGATAGATTCGGCTTCAAATAAGTTTATTAATTTGTTAATAGGCAAATCTAAAACTAATTATTTACTATTAATTGGTGCTTATCGAGATAATGAAGTGTTTCCGGCTCATCCTTTGAATTTGATGTTGAATGAGATGGAGAAAACAGGAGCAATCATTAATACCATTACCCTGAAAGTTCTCAGCCAATTAAAATTGAATAAACTTATAGTTGAGACATTAAAATGTAGGGAAGATAGTGGATTTTCCCTTTCACAACCAGTGCATCGTAAAACTCAAGGTAATCCCTTTTTCGCAATTGTGTTCCTCAAATATTTATACCAACATGGAATGATTCGATTCAACTTTGAGGAGAAATGCTGGCAATGTGATATTTCCCAAATTAATCAGCAGTCACTTACAAAAGATGTTGTTGAGTTCATGGTATTTCAATTACAAAGACTACCAGAATCTACTCAAAATGTATTGAAATTGGCTGCTTGTATTGGCAATAATTTTGATTTAAAAACATTAGCGATTATTTGCCAACTATCAGAGGTCGAAACCGCAGCTTCTTTATGGCAAGCATTACAAGAAGAATTAATATTACCAGAAAATCAAGTTTACAAGTTTTATATTGAATTAGAAACACAGAATCGGGAACTGGAAGATTCACAAGTTGTCAACTATAAATTTTTACATGACAGAGTACAGCAAGCGGCTTATTCTTTGATTCCTGAAAAGCAAAGACAAACGACTCATCTCAAAATTGGTCGCTTACTTTGGCAAAATCTTTCTCAGAGCGAGGTAGAGAAGTACCTTTTTACCATTGTCAATCATCTTAATATCGGGTGCGATTTAATCTCAGAGCAATGGGAGCGTGACTGTATTGCGCGATTAAATTTACAAGCTTCTCAAAAAGCCAAAGCCTCTGTTGCTTATGAAACTAGTCGCCGTTATTGTTACGCTGGACAACTATTTCTACAGGAAACAAGCTGGCAAAATAATTATTCTCTCCGTTTTGCACTAGCGATCGCCACAATTGAAGCGGAATGTCTAAATCATAACTTGCCAGTTGTCCAGAACCTTTTGAGAGAAACTTTAGAAAAAGCCCAGACAATGCTTGCTCGTATCAAAGTTCATGAATTGCAAATTCTCTTTGAAATTAATCAAAATAAAATGAATGAGGCGATTTCCCTCGCCCTTGATGTTCTCATTTTTCTTGGCATCAATATACCTACAGAATCCCAGAAAATTCAAGCAGAAATAGAATTACTCCGCCAAGAAATTGCCCTGCCAACTGAAGAAATTGCCAATCTCGCAACTTTTGAAGCTGTCAAAGACGAAGAAAAACTAGCAGCAATTCGTATTCTTACCAATGCCACTTCTGCTGCTTATATCGCCAATCCAAGGATTTTTCCTCTTATTGTTCTTCATACCGTTCGACAATGCATTAAATACGGTCATTCTGCCCTGGCTGCTTCGGCTTACAGTTGGTATGGGGCACTTTTATGTGGAGTTTATAACGAGATTGAAGCGGGATATGAGTTTGGTAAGCTCTCTCTACAACTTTTAGAGAAATTCAACGCCCGCACCCTTGCTGCCAAAGTCAGCAACATGTTTAATGTTTTTATTAGACCTTGGAAAGAGCATGTCAAAAACGCGACCGCCGATCTCCCCGAAGCAATTCAAAGCGGATTTGAAAATGGAGATGTAGAATATGCTTTCTATGCTGCCGTTCACTATTGCAATTATTTCTTCTATAGTGGCAGTGCATTAGACAAAGTATGTGAAGTACAACAGCGCTATCTCCCAGAAATTATCAAAGCCCAATACGGATTTCATGAAGGCTTTCTTCGCATTAACCAACAAGTGGTTTTGAATCTTCTTGGAGAAGCAGACAAACCGCAATCTCTTCAAGGTTCAGTATTTAATCGAGAAGATTATTTATCTCAATGGTTAGAAAATAATATTGTTTTTTTGGTTCTCTGTTTCTATGAAGCTCAAACGCGACTTGCCTATTTATTTGAAGATAATATTAAAGCCCTAGAAGCTGGAGAAAAAGGTTGGCAGTATCGGCAAGCTGCTATGGGAACGCTTTATATTTCAGAACATAACTTTTATTACAGCCTTGCATTGTTGGCGAATGGGAAATTAAAGGAACCAGAACACCATCGCGTTGCTGACAATCAAAACCAATTAAAGATTTGGGCAGAGTTTTCCCCTAGCAATTTCCAACACAAATACAATCTTGTAGAAGCTGAAAGACATCGTATTCAGGAACAAAAAGCAGAAGCCATTGAACTATATGATAAAGCGATCGCCGCAGCCAAAATTAACGAATACATCCATGAAGAAGCATTAGCCAACGAATTGGCAGCCAAGTTTTACTTAAATTGGGGTAAAAATAAAGTTGCCGCTGGTTATATGCAAGAAGCATACTACTGTTATGCTCGTTGGGGTAGCTCAGCCAAAACTGATGATTTAGAGCAACGCTATCCCGATTTACTCTATCCAATCCTTCATCTTACTGCACAATCCTTAAATCCCGTGGGAAGCTTAGCCACAATCGCTGCACAGCATATCTCGATTCATCGTTCTACAAGCATTAATCGCTCTTCTAGCACCAGTATTAATACAGCTCTAGACTTTACTACTATCCTCAAAGCTTCTCAAGCACTTTCTAGTACTATTCAACTTGCGGAGTTACTATGTCAACTCACCCAAATTATTCTGCAAAACTCTGGCGGCGATAGCACGGCTTTAATTCTCCCCAATCGCGATGGAGAATTGTATGTTGAAGCCATTGCCACAGCCGAGGAAACAGAACTTACATCCCAACCGTTGGCAAATAATCCCAATTTACCATCTACGCTAATACACTATGTTAAAAATACCCAAGTATTTGTGGTAATTGACAATTTGAATACCGATTTACCTGTAATTGGGGAATATTTACTGGAAAAGCAACCCAAGAGCGTGCTGTGTTTACCAATCCTTAACCAAGGACAGTTAATCGGTGTTTTGTACCTGGAGAATAGCTCAACTAGTGGGGTATTTACCAGCGATCGCATTCTCATTCTCAATTTCCTTTGTACTCAAGCTGCGATTTCTTTAGAAAATGCCCGTTTATACGCTCAAGAACAAGAAAAAACTCGGGAAATAGCTCAAAAAGAAGCAGAATATCGCAGTATTTTTGAAAGCTCTAATGATGGATTATCGATAGTCGATTTAGAAACCGGACAATTAATTGCATCTAATCCAACTTATTCTCAGATGTATGGTTATACCGAAGAAGAATTTCTATCTCTGATACCACCAGATTTTATTCACTCAGATTATGTTTATTTATTTAGTAGTTATTTAGTAACTCTCAATGCAGGGGATGAATTTTACACCCAATGTATTGGAAAGCGGAAGGATGGTAGTTATTTTGATGTTGAAGTTAAAGCGGTACCTTTTATATATAAAGGTAAACCCCATGGATTAACTATTGTCCGAGATATCAGCAAACAAAAAGCCATACTGCGTCAACGGGAAGAAGCTGAAGCATCTGTAATTCAAAAATCGCAGGAGTTGGAAAAAACCCTACAAGAATTAAAACAAGCCCAATTACAAATGGTGCAAAACGAAAAATTAGCAACTTTAGGTAATTTAGTTGCTGGGGTAGCACATGAGGTTAATAATCCTATCGGTTTTCTCAAAGGTAGTATTGGTAATGCCGAAGAATATATTAAAGATTTATTTGCTCACATACAATGCTATGAAGAAAGTTATCCTACCCCCGAAGAAGATGTTAACGAACATGCCGAAGATATCGATCTAGAATTTATTAGGGAGGATTTACCAAAGTTGCTAGATTCGATGAAGTTAGCAACTGGACGCATTAAAGATATTAGTACAAGTTTACGTACTTTTTCCAGAGCCGATACTTCTGAAAAAGTTGCTTGTAATATTCATGAAGGTATTGATAGCACAATCTTAATTTTAAAATATCGTCTCAAAGCTGACGAAAAACGTCCGGCAATTGAGGTTATTAAAGAATATTGTAAATTACCGTTAGTAAAATGTTTTTAGGGACAGTTAAATCAAGTATTTATGAACATTATTGCTAATGCAATCGATGCTTTAGATTCAGCAAGTCAAGGAAAAACATTTGCCGAAATAAAAGAAAATCCTCATCAAATAACTATTAATACTGAATTCTCTACAGAAAAAGATCGAGTCACAATTTATATCAAAGATAATGGTCCGGGAATGCCAGAAAACGTTAAAACACGTATTTTTGATAATCTTTTTACTACCAAAGGAGGCGGAAAAGGTACTGGATTGGGAGTGGCGATCGCTAAGCAAATTGTTGAAGAAACCCACGCTGGTAAACTCAGGTGTAATTCCACAGTTGGTGAAGGTACTGAATTTGTCATTGGATTACCGAATCAGTGAACAGTCAACAGGCTACAGTGAGCTTGTAGGGTGCTGTTACGGCTCTGAGTATATATTATTTGAGGTTAAATTTTTGATAGTGCCGTAACGCACCATTCTAATAGCAGCCAACAGTCAACAGTGAGCAGTGATTACTTGCTTCGGGGTTATTGATTACCTATAAAAATTTCTGGCGTTGCACAATCGTAATATGAAATTATGATTTCACATTGCACCAGACGTAACACTGTTACGTCTCTACACAGGTTTCATGTTTTTGACAAAATGTATATAAATGCAATTCATAGTAAAATTGCAGCAACGCCAAATTTCTTCCCCCTCTACCCCCTCTACCCCCTCTCACAAGGATTAAACTAACTGTCAACTAAAATGACAGGAATTAAACTCGATTCTACTACTGCTTGGGAAACGGAACCCACTAAAACCCGATTCAAAGACTGATGCCCTCGCTTACCTATGACAATATCGGCAACTTGATATTCCTGAGCGACGCGAATAATTTCTTCTGGAATCGAACCTGTAACGGTAATGAACTGATGCCGAATATCTGCTAAAATTCGCTGAGATTTCCATCGCAGCATCTCTATTTCTTGGGAGTCGCTTGTGCCGATAACATGCAATACAATCACCTCTCCATCGCTACGACGGGCAAGCTCCGCAGCTTTAGCTAATACCCCAGAAGCTAAGGGAGAAGTATCAACGGCAGCTAATAGTATAATCGGACGAGCGATCGCTACTTTTGTGGGATCTACCTCACCGCGCTCTAACAATTTTGGTGCAAAGGTAGGAATAGCCCAGGCTCCTAAAGGTGCTGTGACTAAAATAGATAAAGCAGCGATCGCCAAAATTGTCTCTCCACCTTCTATTCCTCGTGTTAAAGGAATCGCTCCGATTGCTGCTTGTACTGTGGCTTTTGCTGAGTTTCCTGGCAACAAAAATAACCTTTCTTGCCATTTCCAGTTACTGCTTAATGTAGATAAATACCATCCACAAGCTCTTCCTATAAGAGTTCCAATTGCTAAAATCATCAATCCAGGAAACAGTATTTTTTCTAACACTTGCAATTGAATACTTGCTCCGAGCAACACAAACAAAATGATTTCTGCAATTACCCACAAACTATCAAAACCAGAGCGTAACCTCCGGGAAGTGGGAGCATCGAATTCAATTAAAAAAAATCCTGTTGCCATTACTGCCAAATAGCCCGAGAAGAAGGGTAATTTCTCTGCAAGTACTACCAGCGATAATGCTAAACTCGCCGTAACTAGGGTGTCTTGCACCGTATTTTGAGTCCAATTCTGTTTTGGCAAGGGTTCCCATAAGAATTTTTTTAGAAGAAAAAAATTCTTATGGGTGCCCGTCAGTAATACAACTAAGATTCTTGCTGTTATTAAACCGAAGCATAATCCCAGAATAATTTGGCCAATAATCTGAATAGGCAGCAGTTGAAACGCATTCAGAGTTAAACCAAAAGGTAATGTGATTCCAGAAGTTGTTCCTTGTGCCAAAAAGTTGAGTAACAAACTAAAAACTAGTAGTAGTAACACATCTGAGAGAGCACTACCGATGAGTATGGCATCGGGAATTCCCTTAGTAACTCCCCAACCCAGACTTTTTAATCGCAGCATTCCCGGTACAATTACCGCCGGCGATTCTGCACCAATGATACAGCCGAGTAATAATCCCGTAGGAAAATCGAACTTAAAAATCCAGATAGCAGTAAAGGCAATAATTAAAGCTTCACAAGTCGCAGGTAGAAACCCTAATCGTAGCGCTACAGTTCCTTGTTGTAAAAGTTTTTCTCGATCTAAACCCAATCCTGCCTTCATCAGAATTACCATTACAGCGATCGTTCGTAAAGGTGTAGATGCTGCAAGTACACTAGGGCTTATTAAATCAGCAACTTGAGGCCCCAGTATAATTCCCACTAATACCATACCCACGAGTGGGGGAGCTTTCAACCGTCGAGCAATTTGTCCGATGAAAAAGCCTAGAAGTAAGATTAGGATAAAACTTTCTAACATTATGTAGTCTTTAACGGGATAGGGAGACAAGGAGACAAGGAAGGGGATGGAAAGATAAGAAAAATATTCTTAACTCCTCACTGCTAATTATTTACCATGCCCCATGCCATATGCCCCAAAGCTGCGCTTGAAACAAAAACTTTTTTAGCAAAAGCTTAAAAACAACATATTTAATTTTTTTTCACATCTAAAATCAGATTGTAGGGTGTGTTAGATGTACGACAATCTATCTGTTAAATCATATAATTCTAATACATCTAACGCACCAATAACGCTTGATGCGTTACGGCAAATAAGCAGGCTGTTATTTTTCCCGTCAAATCCTAATTCCGTACTACACCCTACTAATAAATTATTTTATAAACACCCTCTTAGATAATTAGATTTATTTATGCCGACTTATTTAAATTGAGGTGTTATATAAATTCTGTATCAGATGAAGGCGGATAGCGTCCTCAAAGATGGAAGAGTGGGATTATAATTATAAAGCCCAGGGCTTGCGAGGAACTCAACATTGGCACATTTTTATATAGAAATGGTATAAGAAACCCGATTTAAAAAAAACTGAGTTTGAAGTTTATCAATAATTTTGGAATTCCATATCAAATTATTAAATATTTGGT
This sequence comes from Rivularia sp. (in: cyanobacteria), assembly GCA_050042755.1. GTDB lineage: Bacteria > Cyanobacteriota > Cyanobacteriia > Cyanobacteriales > Nostocaceae > Rivularia. Next base: position 1,755 of record JBHJJJ010000328.1, on the reverse strand, counting down.
GCGTTAAGCACTGACGCTAACGCACCTTAGAAATACCCTATTTTGTGTAGTGAAAAGCCTTACTTTGTAGAGTTTATATTTTCGGGAAAATGAAAATACTAATTAATACACTAATTATCATTATCAGCCAAAAAGCCCCTCCCTTAGAACTGTCATCAACAAAGAATCCATTGAAAAGCAAACTAAGCCAAAAAAAATAAAAACCTACTGCTAAAAATAACACATGATACTGATTATAGATAGGTAAAAATGCAAGGAAAAAGCCTATAACTAAGGCGGCACAGCCTACTGTTTTTTGTGCTTCTTCCTGAATGTCTTCAGATTTTTTACCCGCAGCACCTATTATAAAAAAAGCAAATACTACTATCCATGAAGTATAACCTAAGAATTTAAACAGAAAAAACGATGTGATTGACAAAATATTTAGGAATGTAGCGAATGCCCCACCTACCTGAGTTCCAAAACGATTAGCTGCATCACATGATTCTTCTAGCTTCAAAAAGCATCTTATTTCTTTTTCAAACATTCCGATAAATGTAAGAACAAAAGCCGGTATTGAAAGTCTTCCAATAAACGTCAAACAGCCATTTTCTTTACTCATTAGTTGTATGTCCTAGAAATTATTCTTTGCTTTTCTGTTCTCAGGTTTTCTTACCATCTAATTCTGAGCAATTTCCAGCAATTTACTCTTTCAAAAGTATTTATTCGACAAAATTAAAGCAATAATCAATGCTTTAAATAATTGCTTTGGTTTTCTTCGCACAATTTCCTTTTGTAAATTGCTTAAACGCTGTATCAAGCTGTAGTGAGATACAAAAACTAAATCGAGACGAATAACAATTAGTAATCAGTAGTACACTTCAATCGGATAATTTTAGTATAGCAAATTATTACGTATACCTTAAGAGTAAGATTATACATTGATATTGAAAAATTGTGTATTAGCACTTTTTTAATACTTGTTTTTATTAAGTAAGTAGGCGAGAAAAAATCTCACTATGTAACTAAATGTAAAATAGCTGTATTAGGCTCGTAGTAGCGCTTTAGCGCTGAAGCGCTACTACGTACAAGTTATAGTTTTTCGGACTGAACTACTTATGCTTTTAAACAAAACTAGTTTTATCAAAAGCTTAAAAAACACATATTTAATTTATTGTCAAAACTAAAATCAGGTTTACATTTACATAAATTTTGGTAATTTTTACCAACTATACGAACAGTGAGCAGTTAACTGTTAACAGTGAACAGTTAACAGTTAATACGTGTGGTTCGTATTTTCCGCCTTTAAATTACTCTTCACTTATTGAAAGTTGAAGTAATTGCATCTATTTAAAAACGCAAAAATAGTCGGCACACAAGGACAATAATAAGTGTTGAAAAAAATTACATTGATAGTAGTTATAACTCTGCTAATTCTCAACGGCACAATAGATAATGCCTTGGCTCAAGTAGAGACACCAAAGTTTTCACCTGCTGCCAATACTGGTTCCATCGGGTTTATATTAATCTGCGCGGCTCTAGTGTTGCTAATGACACCGGCACTTGCCTTTTTCTATGGTGGATTTGTTCGTACCCGCAATGTTTTGAATACACTGATGATGAGCTTTATAGCCATGGCGATTATCGGTGTTACTTGGGTTTTATGGGGTTATAGCTTTGCCTTTGCACCCGGTAACGTATTCATCGGTGGATTCTCATTCTTGGGTTTAAATAACGTTTGTATAGAATCAAGCGACTATGCACCAAGAATTCCTC
>JBHJJJ010000327.1:0-9527 GCA_050042755.1 Rivularia sp. (in: cyanobacteria) | reverse complement strand
GCCTTAGAATGAATTCTCAGGCTAATATAAAAAGTCTGATAAATCAGACTGGGTAAGGGTTTTAGTGCGTTTTAACGTACTTTGTATATGAGCCTCGGAATTGATTCCGAGGTGGTTTTTGCAAGTGGTGCAAGATGTAAGAGAAATTAAAAAACCACCGCAAAAGGTTAAACGGTGGTCTATTGAATAATTTTATGGTGGATATAAAAAACTTAATTATTTACGGGATGAAGAAGCGTTACCGCCACTTTTAGGAAAAGGAGAATCAACAAACCCTAATTCAAATAATTGTTGATAAGCTTTTTTGCCTAAATCTCTAGTTGGGTTTTGACTTTTAATGATTTGCACCAACAAAGGTACAGCTAGTTCTGGCTTATTTTGTGCTCTGTGTACTAATGCTAACTGAAAAGTTGCTTCATCTCGCATTTGAGCAGTATCTAAAGCCTTTTTGCGTTGAGAATCGGCTACTCTGTTATCGATACCAGCAAAACTAGAGTTTAGCTGTTGGTAAAAATTTGATAGCTGATTGAAAACTAAACGTGCTTCTTTGAGTTTATCCGCAGCTAAGGCGTAATTTTGAGAAGAAACAGCATTACTAGCCTCTGACATCAAACGCTTTCCACCTTCAAGGCTTAAAATGCTAGTTGCTTGTCCAGTAGGACGAAGATTATTTGGATCGTTTGGATCTATTGGTTGTACTTGCGTGCTACCGCTAGGTAGTTTAACCTGGGCGTGAGCGGGCGATAGCAAGCTAAAACTTGCTATTACCGTAAGCATTGTCAGGCAAATATTGGGAACAGTTGCAGCAAATTTCATGGGGATAAATACTTGGGAAAGCTAAACAGAACAGGGATGAAAACTTCGGGTATCTTAACTCTGTTTTGCTATGAAAACAAAGCAAAGCCGCATACTAAATGTCTGTGATTTTAGACTGATAATCCAATCAATTGAGTTCCCACGACCATTACAGTCACGAAAATAGCTCTGATGAATACGAATGCAAACTCACCCCTAAATTCTTCGTCGGTCATACCAACTAGTAGCTTAGGAATGATTATACAACGTGGTGGTGAAGAATTAATATTAGAAAAAGTTTCAGACCGCTTTACCGTTCGCAGCAATGCTGATATTCCTATCAAACAATTAGCTCGGAACTTTTTAGGCAGTTGGCGTAGCACTATTCCTACTTCTCGTTTGCAATTGTTTCGGGTTGCCCCCAGCAACCTAGAGATGGCAATGTCTCAAGCACGGAGTTCAGAAAATGTTGCTTTCGCCAGTCATGTTTACCAAATTAAAGGTAATTCTGGAAACAAAGTTTATTTAAGCGACCAAATCACTATTGAATTTGCTTCTTGGGTAGATTCTCTCAGAATTAACGCCACCGCAGCGAAGTTTGGTTTAGTTCTTAACAAAACTGTTAACGATCTTCCTAATACTTTTGTCTTTTTTGTAGGCAAACAAGCTACACAAAATCCTATAAAAATTGCTAATAGGTTACAAAGTCAACCTGAAGTTATAACTAGCGAACCTAATATTATTATCCATCAAGAAACCCATTATAAACCTCGAGATCCTCTTTATTTTCAACAATGGTATCTCAATCACAATGGCGGGAATCAGTTGGCCAATGGATCTCATATTTCAATCGAAAAAGCTTGGGATATTACTCGGGGAGTTCGTTCGGTTATTGTTGCGGTGGTAGATGATTCTTTTGATTTGAATCATCCCGATTTTATGGGTAGTGGAAAAATAGTCGCTCCCTTGGATTTAAAAGATAAAGATTTCTTACAAATACCTACACAAAAACAACCCAGTCATGGCAGCGCTTGCGCCCGAATCGCTATTGCCGAAGAAAATGGTACGGGAATTGCAGGAGTTGCTCCCGGTTGTGCGTTTATGCCTATTCTTACTAGTGGATTTTTAGATGATGAGTCTGTAGAAACAATTTTCGATTGGGCTATTCAAAAAGGAGCTAGTGTCATTTCTTGCAGTTGGGGAGCTTCTGCGGTATACTTCCCTCTCTCCTTACGTCAACGCGCTGCTATTACTCGCGCTGCTACCAAAGGACGCAATGGCAAGGGTTGTGTTATTTTATTTGCTGCAGGTAACGCTAACCGTCCCATTCACGGTACTGTATCCGAACGCGGCTGGGTAAAAAACATTGTTGCAGGTGAAACAAAGTGGCTCAATGGTTTCGCAGTACATCCAGATGCGATCGCAGTTGCGGCATCTACCAGTTTGAACAAAAAAGCCGCCTACAGCAATTGGGGCAACAATATTTCAGTATGCGCCCCCAGTAATAACGCTCAACCAGGAATCTGGTTTGAACAAACAGGCTTTGTTAATACCCAACCTGCCATTCCAGCTTCACTTTCCGGCCGAGGAATGTTTACAACCGATCGTAAGGCAGCCAGCGGCTATAGCAAAGACAATTTTACTCCCTATTTTGGCGGTACTTCTAGCGCAACTCCGGTGGTTGCAGGAGTTGTAGGATTAATTTTGTCAGCAAATCCTGACTTAACAACTCAGCAAGTAAAACGCATACTTGAAGAAACTGCGGATAAAATAGTTGATTTAGAACCAGATCCACAATTAGGTTTGCGTTACGGCAGTTACGATGATAAAGGTCATTCCCCATGGTTTGGTTACGGTAAAGTAAATGCGCTATCTGCCGTAAAGGCAGCACAAAAGCTTAAAGCCAATATCGCGATCGCAACCAAGAATGTAGAAGGGCATAATAATGCAATATTATGTATCCCCGATGATGATAAACAAGGGATAAAAAGCGGGATTGTTATATCTGAATCTAGTTTTGTAAAAGATATTCAAGTTTGTGTCAACATCACCCATGAATTTTTAAGCGATCTGGAAATTTACTTGATTGCCCCCAACAATCAACGGGTATTGTTACAAAGTCGTACATTAGGTCGTCGTAAGGAATTACAAACTACCTATTGCGTACAAACCCATCCAGTTTTGAAAAATCTACTTAATCATTCAGCCAAAGGACTTTGGCAGTTATGGGTTATTGATACCTCACCACAAGATGTAGGCAAATTAAAGAATTGGGAACTCGCTTTAACAGTGAACAGTGAACAGTGAGCAGTGAAGAGTTAATGATGAATGATTATTAGTTTCACTCTTCAATTAAGGATTAACAACTAACTTTCTATTTGTACAAAACCAGTATTCGCTAAATCGTCATATTGATAGTTTAAGTGTTGTAGCGTGTAAGCTAAATCATCTGTAAGGCGCGTAGCATCTTGCTTTACACAACCTCGAGCATAGTCGGACACTTTGATTGATGGAGCGATGCTAATGCTCACGTCGGTACCCCAAATTGGATAGGGGTGACTGTAATTAAAACAAATAGGTACAATTTTCACTCCCAAACCGGGGTGAGATAATTCAGCACTCAAAGCTAAACGCGCAATTCCAGGTTTTAGTGGGTGAACTTCGCGATCGCGAAAAATTCCGCCTTCGGGATAAATAACTAACATTTCGCCACGTTGTAGCAATTCAACCGTGTGGCGGAGAGTTGTAATGGAAGGATGTTTTGCATTAATGGGGAATCCTCCCAAACGCCGGACAAACCAGCCTTGAAAGCCTCTACACTCAGTACTTGTGACCATAAAACGCAAATCTCTACCGGTAACACAACGTCCTGTTGCATAAGGCAAAAGTAAGGAATCCCAACGCGCTTTGTGAGTAGGAGCTAAGATTACAGGGCCGCTTAATGGTAAATTTTCCTGTCCGGTAATTGTAATTTGGCTAAAGTACAAAGGTAAAAGTATATTTCCCGCCAATAAGTAAGTTAGAGAACTTAACCAAGGAGAAATTCGCGAATTAGTATCAGCCAATTTAGTGTCTAACTCACTATTGGCTTTTTTTCTTTTACTGGTATCAAATATTGAGTAAAATTCCATCATCACGGTGACTGGTGAATATTAAGTGAATCTAAATGTAAAGAATTCTTGATTAGTAACACCGTAGATTTTCTGCCCTAACTTTTGTAGCACTGACTGGACAGTTTTACCTCTGTCCTTTATCTTTTACTATGTCGCCGACTAGCAAACCAAGCTTGTAATGATGAGCGACACTCAGATTCTAAGATGCCTCCAATTACACGCAAACGGTGATTGGAAGCCGCACTATCGGGAATGTTCGCAACAGTGCGAATAGCCCCAGTTTTCGGGTCATCTACTCCATAGACTAGTAGGCCAACACGGGCTTGAACAATGGCACCAGCACACATCGGGCAAGGTTCGAGAGTGACGTAGAGCGTACATTCATGAAGCCGCCAAGTTTGTAAAGAGCGTGTTGCTTCTCGTATAGCGAGGATTTCCGCATGGGCTGTAGGATCGTTGTCGCGTTGTTTTCTATTTTCACCTTCTGCAATTATATTGTCAGATGAATCAATAATAACAGCGCCCACAGGAACTTCACCTGCATCTCCCGCTGATTGAGATAGCTTTAGAGCTTTTTCCATCCATTTTCTGTGTATAAGATATTCACTGTAATTACTTAACATATTCTTAATGTGGGAGTTAGTTGTTGGTGGTTAGTTGTTGGTGGTTGGTGGTTGGTGGTTAGTTGTTGTGGGAATCAATTACGTAAAGACGTTGCAATGCAACATCGACTCATCTCAATGGTTTGTATCAAAAATTTCTTGAAATGGTAATCTCGGTTATTAAGATTGTGAATTTATAAAAAAACAACCTGGTTTCTTTGATAAACCAGGTTGGTCTCGATTATCTATTTTTTTGCAAAAAACTAATACTCTTAAGCAGCAGCTGGCTGATTTAAAAGAGAATCAAGTTGACCTTGAGCATCTAATTGATACAATTCATCGCAGCCGCCAACGTGTTGATTATTAATAAAAATTTGCGGTACCGTACGCCCTCCATTGGCACGCTCGGTCATTAGATTTCTAGCTGCTGTGTCTCCATCTATTTTATATTCGGTGAACTTAACGCCTTTCCACCACAAAAGCATTTTCGCACGGATGCAATAAGGGCAAGTCTGCCAAGTATAAATTTCTACGTTAGCTTTGATATTTTCGGGATGGCGACCTAAAAGTGGGTTGAGAAAGTCGAGCATATTATTATACGAGGGATTTTATGAGACTTTCTTTTAGCCTAGCAGTTTGGGAGAGGGATCTAAATACAGGGAGTTGGAGTGTTTTTTCAAACTATAAGTGCTCGACGGCTGAAGCCTCTGGTACTCGAACAAGCTAAAATTGCCGGGTGAAGGGTTCCCATAAGAATTTTTTTTCTTATAAAAAAATTCTTATGGGTGCCCGTGAAGGGGAGAGGGGGGGAGAGGAGGAAGAGGAGGGAGAAAAAATTCCGACTTACCTACATAAAATGTGACATATCTCATCAGCATCACAAGCTCTCTACCACCCAGTTTCACCCCAATGCAGCAAAACTTAACAAAACGAACAGGCAAGACGGATTTCCACGGGTATCCGCGCTTTGGTAGACTGGATAACTGAAATCGCAATTCGCTTTTACCGCGAATGGCCAAGCAATTGAGAGGGCAGACTTCGTGGAAAATACTCTTGGGTTAGAGATTATTGAAGTAGTAGAGCAAGCGGCGATCGCTAGTTCTCGTTGGATGGGTAAGGGCGAGAAGAATACCGCCGACCAAGTAGCAGTGGAAGCTATGCGGGAGAGAATGAATAAAATCTATATGCGCGGGCGCATTGTGATTGGAGAAGGCGAACGGGATGATGCTCCCATGCTTTACATTGGTGAAGAAGTGGGAATTTGTACTCGTGAAGATGCTAAAACTTACTGTAACCCCGATGAATTAGTTGAAATTGACATCGCCGTTGACCCTTGTGAAGGTACTAACTTAGTCGCATACGGTCAAAATGGCTCTATGGCTGTATTGGCAATTTCTGAAAAAGGTGGTTTGTTTGCTGCACCTGACTTTTATATGAAAAAGCTGGCAGCACCATCTCAAGCAAAAGGGAAAGTAGATATCAATAAGTCTGCTACAGAAAACCTCAAAATTCTATCTGAGTGCATGAATCGTTCGGTAGAGGAGTTGGTAGTAGTAGTTATGGATCGTCCCCGTCACAAAGATTTAATTGCGGAAATTCGTCAAGCTGGCGCAAGAGTACGTTTAATTAGCGATGGTGACGTTTCTGCTGCGATCTCCTGCGGTTTTGAAGGTACTAACATTCATGCCTTAATGGGCATTGGTGCGGCTCCCGAAGGTGTAATTTCTGCTGCTGCAATGCGTTGCTTAGGCGGTCACTTTCAAGGACAATTGATCTACGATCCAGAAATAGTCAAAACTGGTTTGATTGGCGAAAGCAAAGAAAGTAACCTTGCAAGATTAAAAGAAATGGGTATCAATGACCCAGATAAAGTTTACACTGCCGAAGAACTAGCTAACGGTGAAAACGTACTTTTTGCAGCTTGCGGTATTACTCCGGGAACTTTAATGGAAGGTGTTCGTTTCTTCCACGGAGGCGCTAGAACTCAAAGCTTGGTAATTTCAAGCCAATCCAAAACTGCCCGGTTTGTCGATACTATCCACATGCTCAATAACCCAAGCACCATTAGCCTTAGCTAACGCTAGGGAAAAAATAGTTAAGAATTAGGAGTTAGGAGTTAGGAGTTAGGAGATAGGAGTTAGGAGTTAGGAGTTTGGAGTTAGAAAGACGGAAGTTACGTTTTATGTGAATTAAATGCTGAAACCATCTTAATTGTGCTGATAATTCTAATAGCGCAATTTCAGATAAGTCTCCACAACTTATATTAAGAGGCGTTTTTAATCCACCGTACTGCGCAATTCATAGCTCATAACCCATAACTCATAATTACTAACTCCGTTAGCAATTAACTCCCGAAGTGGAATATCAATTATCAATAAATAATTAGTAATTACCATTTAGCAGATGCATATAGCAGTCGTAGGGTTAAGCCACAAAACAGCCCCGGTAGAAGTTCGAGAAAAACTAAGCATTCCCGAACCACAGACTGAAGGCGCGATCGCCTCGCTGTTAAGCTATCCGAGTATTGAAGAAGAGACAATTCTCAGTACTTGCAACCGCTTGGAAATTTATATTGTTACCCAAGAAAGCGAACAAGGTATCCGAGAAGTCACTCAGTTTCTCTCTGAGCATAGTAAGTTACCTATAGCTTCTTTAAGACCTCACCTGTTTATCTTGCTCCATCAAGATGCTGTCATGCATTTGATGCGAGTCTCGGCTGGTTTGGATAGCTTGGTACTCGGAGAAGGGCAAATTCTAGCTCAGGTGAAAACTACTCATAAAATTGGTCAGCAATACAAAGGTATTAAAACTGTTCTAAATAGATTATTTAAACAAGCAATCACCGCCGGTAAGCGCGTACGTAGCGAAACTAGTATTGGAACTGGGGCGGTTTCCATCAGTTCCGCAGCGGTGGAATTAGCCCAAATGAAAGTACAAAATTTAGCTGCTGTTAGAGTCGCGATCGTCGGCGCTGGGAAAATGTCGCGCTTGCTAGTACAGCATTTGATATCGAAAGGCGCGGGAGAAATTTGTATTCTCAATCGTTCGATCGCAAGGGCAGAAGAATTGGCCAAGCAATTTAATAATTGTGCCATCCAGACTCACCCTCTGGAAAAAATGATGTCAGTAATTAACGAGAGCGATTTAGTATTTACAAGTACTTCTGCAACTAAGCCAATACTCGAGCGTAGCAAATTAGAATTGGTCTTAGAACCCAGTCGCTCTTTATTGTTATTTGATATTTCGGTGCCACGTAATGTTCATTCAGATGTTAACGAACTAGAGAATGTAGAGGCGTTTAACGTAGATGATTTGAAAGCAGTAGTAGCGCAAAACCAAGAAAGTCGCCGTAAAATGGCTCAAGAGGCAGAAGGCATTTTAGAACAAGAAGTTGAAGCTTTCGATATATGGTGGCGGAGTCTGGAAACAGTTTCTACAATTAGTTCCTTACGAAATAAAATTGAAACTATCCGCGAACAGGAATTAGAAAAAGCTTTATCAAGATTGGGTTCGGAATTTGGCGATAAACAACAAGAAGTTATAGAAGCTCTTAGCCGGGGAATAGTTAATAAAATACTGCACGATCCAATGGTGCAGTTGAGAGCGCAACAAGATGTCGAAACCAGACGACATTGCATGCAAATTCTACAAAAGTTATTCAATCTAGATGCAGAAGAACAGTACAGTTAACAGTGAGCAGTGAGCAGTGAGCAGTTAACAGTGAAAAGGCTTAATGGAAGTAGAGCATATCATCCCTCTATCAAGAGGTGGCAGGGATAAATACAATAACTTACAACTATTCATAACAAGAAGCAAATCACTGAGGAGGCAGATGAGGTGGGAGTCTCATGTCCCCGTGCGTTGTTAAAGACGAGTCGGAAGGGCAACCTTTCGGCTTAGGTTAACCCTGTATTTCAATAATCCCTTTGTCTTTAGACATGGAAAGTATCAACTTGAGACGATTATTATTAACTGTTAACAGTTAACTGTTCACTGTTCAGACTTCCACCCATTTTCGTAGTAAGTTCGCTTGGGTTTTGGTTATCAAGTCAAATTCTGGTGTTTTACCATTTTTTTGAAACATGATTTGTTTCGCTGTATCTAAGTCAAATAAAATTTCGCGTTCGGAAGGTTCGCGAACGAAGCTTTGTACCCAGCTAACTGCTGCCAAACGCTTACCTTCGATGACTGTTTCAACTCGATGCAGGGTTGTTGAAGGATATGCAATCATTGAACCTGCTTCTAGTTTGAAAGCTTGTTCACCTAAACTTGTGTCAATAACTAATTCTCCTCCTTTATAACTTGATGGAGAATTGAGGAATAAGGTAAATGATACATCAGAGCGTATCGGTTTTTCCGAACCCATTATTGCGTTATCGGTGTGGGAACCGTAGTACATACCCGCTTCGTAAGAACTTATCATTATTGGACGAATAATTTTTGGTCTTACTGCTGCTTGAAATAGTCGATTACGTTTGATGGCTTTGGTAAGAATATTTCTCAATTCTTTGCCAGTGTCACCATTATCAGAAAGTTGAGTATTATTTTTGACTGTTTTAGCAAACCATCCTGCTGTCAGCTTGCCGTCTACAAACTCGGCATCTTTGAGCATGGAAGCCAGCGCCTCTAATTCTTCAGCGGCGAGAACATTTTCTATAACAAGAATCATAAATCAAAGGTTAAAGCCTGAGAGGGGGGAGAAATTTTATCGGTAATCTTAGATTGGAAAGGGAGTAATTAAGTTCTGCTCCTAAATTTCCATCAAAATTCGGGCAAGATAAAAGCAATTTTTTGACCTTTATCTCGCCCTTTGCAAATCAATCTATGAAGAAGCAGGTGTATTTTTTTTAAGGTTAGCTTTCGCCACCTTCGCCACCTTCGCCGCCTTCGCCACCTTCGCCGCCTTCGCCGCCTTCGCCGCCTTCACCACCTTCGCCGCCTTCACCACCTTCGCCACCTTCACCACACTCGCCCCCTTCACCACCTTCGCCACCTTAGCCAACTTCACCACATTCAC
>JBHJJJ010000326.1:0-11404 GCA_050042755.1 Rivularia sp. (in: cyanobacteria) | reverse complement strand
GGGAGAGGGGGAGATGGGGAGAGGGGGAGATGGGGAGATGGGGAGATGGGGTAGATTAGTAATTTATTCCTAATTCCTAATTCCTAACTCCTAACTCCTAACTCCTAACTCCTAACTATATAATTCCTAAATCTTAATTTTTAACTTTTTTAAATGCTTGGAATTCTTGCTAAAACGCCTTTTTTAAAAGCAGATGGACGTTCTGACCAAGCCATTTTACCATCTGGTTTTTCGTAATATAAACTTGCACATTCTAAAACTGCGGCAGATGTCTCGGAAAGTGACTCTGAATCATGATCTAAATCGCCAAATAAATATGTAAGTTTACCTGGTGAGGTAAAAGCGACAGCGCAGGAATGACTGCAAGCACTCATGCATTCTACCGATTTCACTGTAAATTCTTCTGAAAGCACCCAATCTTGATGCTTTTCTTCAAGTTCCTTTAATAGTTTTTCTCCGCCACTAGTACCTACACGCTTTCCGTCTTGCCAAAGACTAGCACAGCTAGAACAAACTAAAATTGTATGTTGATTATTCATATTTATCATCTTTATAAATTTCTATAAATATCTTCCTCTACCCGTGAATTCATACATTACCATTATTTGTGCAATTTATACGACTTTGGATTTTGGATTTTAAATTGAAAAAATCTTATTGGTGTTATTCTAATTTTCTATATAAAGAAACCCGGTATCTTTAGGATACCAAGTTTTAGGAAGCAACTTTTTTTACTAATAATTAGGATTGCCTCATAATTAATATTTAAATAGCATCTTCCCCTTTCAAAAGAGAGAATAAATAATTTATTTCGTAGATTTAGCTATCAATCCTAACTGTAATCCTGGGGGATAACTCCCTTCTTCCTTAACCCTCTTAATTTCAGCATCGGCGATACGCAAATTTAACTTTTGCGCCAATGTCCGTAAGATATCTCCTCTATCAATTAAACCAGCTACAGCACCCGCCGGTGAAAGTACTGTCACCCGCTGTAATTTCTCGTTTTCTAATTTAGTAATTACTTCAACTAAACTAGTTGATTCTTCCACCCTGGGAATTTCATTCAGAGGGCTTACTATGGTTTGTACAGTTTGAGTTTCCCACAAACTTCTTTCTATTACTCGTAAATCACCGACACAAACCATTCCCTGATAACGCCCATCTCGCGCGGCAAAATAAACCTGGGATTGATTGGTTAAGAATAAATATTCATCAGCAAAAGTACGTAAAGTTTTATCCGCATCAACTACACGAAATTCCCTAGTCATAGCATCTCTCGCAACCATTTCTAACAAAGTTTCTTGTAGCTGACTCACACGTTGGTAACTCGTAGCGTTGCGGATACCAAACCAACCCAACAACGCAATCCATAAACCTGTTACTAATTCACCCGTTAAATAATCTACTACAAAACCCAAAGCAATTGCTGCATAACCTAAAACTTGTCCCGCTTTTGCTGCTAAACTTACTGCTTTAAAACGGTTTCCCGTCGCTTTCCACAGTGCTGCTTTTAAAACTTGTCCGCCATCAAGGGGTAAGCCGGGAATTAAATTAAATAACGCCAAAACCAAATTAATTCTTGCTAAATCTTCCACCATCCTATGTAGGGCAATGGTATTAGGCAAGGTAGCTCCAATTAAACGTAACAAAAAGAACAAGCCTATACTCACCAAAGGACCGGCGATCGCCACTTGAAATGCTTTCCCAGGAGTCTTTGATTCTTCTTCTATAGAAGCAATACCGCCAAACAAAAATAGAGTAATCGAATTAACTTTAATACCTTGTTGTTGTGCTACTAAGCTATGTCCCAATTCATGTAAAAGTACGGAACCAAATAGCAATAGTGCCATTATTGTCCCAGCACTAATGGCTTGAACGGTTCCCAATTCCTGATAAGATACTCCAAAATTGAGCGTTGCTAAACCTAAAATGACAAACCATAAAGGGTCTAAAAATAGCGGAATTCCAAATAAAGAGCCAATGCGCCAATTGTTTTGCATAAAATAAACCAGATTTTCTCAAATGACTTCAAAATGCAATAAATTTTAATATTTTACCCGAAATGTTAATAACATTGATAATGCTTTTTGAACTGCTCTATTTTTATAGGATAAACAATTAATGGAATATGATATCGTGCCTTTTGATTCGGTAAACTTTACTTTAATGGTTCGGTTTTGATTCAAAAATGCGCATTGGAAATTGGTTTGGAGGCACAGGGCATAGAGCTAGTACAGCACGGCGGAAATAAACCACCCATTTCAAACTGCTGAGACTGTACTCAGTTAATACTTTTGACTTTTGATTTTTAAGTTCCGCGAAGCGGTACTAGTAAAGTGCGGCGGAAGTAAGAAGTAAGAAGTAAGAAGTTTGATATCTGCGGCTTTTCAGCCATTTTTAATGGTTGCCTTATTTACGCCGAATTATACTAGTGATATCAAGCTTTAACTCTGAGTATTAATTAAAATGTGAAAAAAATTAAATCTATGGTATTATTATAATATTTATTCAAACCAATAAACCTAGTTTTATAAAATCGGGCTATAAACATCTCAAATTATTACAATTAATGAGCCTATCCCACTATTCTCAAAATACTTATTTGTTTGAATAAAATCTATCACTAAAAGCTTGATTTTCAGTTTTGAGCTACTCAAAATTAAGCAAAGAGCGCAAAATCTTATTCGTGGGATAGGTTCCAAATTCTCTTTTGTAAGATTTTTAGTCATTCCCTCCCCCAAAGGTGAGGAAGGTTCGGCTTGGGGTTCTGTTGATTACAGGCGACCGATATTAGTCATTCCTAAAACGATACCTACACCCAGAAGGTGACCAAAACAGGCCGCACCAACAAATGCCGGTGCACTTAGAGGCAGAGGTAAACCAGGAAATTTAGGTCCTACCTCACGATAGTCAATAATCCTTGGAGCTAACAAAACTGATATTAGAGTGCAAAGGCTAATAATTATTCCTACTGTAGGACTCCAACTAGGTGTGGATGGAACTGTTGATTGAACTGCTAACAATATTGATGAAACCAAAGCTTCTTCTCCTAAATGAAGAGATAAACAATCTGAGCCATCAAAATTATAAAAATTGCTGAACCTAGAACCTAAATATGTCTTAATAATTTACAATTTTTTGAAGTTTTGCTACAAATATTCATAATTACATGCGAGTAAAAATTTGTGGAATCACTCAACCACAGCAGGGTAAAGCCATTGTTTCTTTTGGCGCAACGGCATTAGGATTTATTTGCGTATCAAAATCTCCCAGATACGTCAACTCAGAGGAAATTAAAGCGGTAATTGAACAGTTACCCGAACAAACTGATAAAATCGGTGTTTTTGCCAACGAAAGTATTGAAAAAATTGCTCTAACTGTTACAGAGACTCGATTAACAGGTATACAACTCCACGGAGACGAATCCCTTGATGATGTAATTAGGCTCCGTCAATCTTTACCAAATGTAGAAATTATTAAAGCTTTACGCATCAGGGGTACGGATGATTTTGAGAAAGCAAATACCTATGTAGAATATGTAAATACCTTGTTACTCGATGCTTATCATCCCCAACAATTAGGAGGTACGGGTAAAACATTAAATTGGGATACACTGCGACAGTTTAACCCCAATTGTCCTTGGTTTTTAGCCGGGGGATTAACGCCCCAACATATTTTAGAAGCCTTAAACACAGTAAACCCCAGCGGCATTGATTTATCAAGTGGGGTCGAAAAAGCCCCCGGGGATAAGGATTTAGATAAAGTTAGTTTGTTGTTCGAGCAACTGAGGGAGTGGGGTAATAAGTAATGAGTAATGAGTAATGAGTAATGAGTAATAGGTAAATGCCCTTGTGAGAAATATAGGGCTTTTTGGTTGAATCCAATACAGTAAAAACTCCTCTACATAAACTCTCCCAATATGATAGGGAGAAGCTCTAAGCAAAAGTAAAATATCGGATTTTTCTACTTCACTAAGCGTGAAATCCGCTATCAACTCCTAACTCCTAACTCCTAACTTCTTACTCCTTACTCCTTACTCATTACTCATTACTTATCTCTTAGAAGAATGCCGGTTGGTGACGAATCAAACTAAAGAACTCTTCCCGAGTTTTCTGTTCTTGCTCGAATTGTCCTAACATTGCACTGGTTACAGTCCAAGAGCCGGGTTTTTGCACGCCACGCATTACCATGCACATATGTGTAGCTTCCATGACAACAGCAACACCTCGTGGCTCGAGAATGTCTTGAATGGCTTCGGCAATTTGACGATTTAATCTTTCTTGTACTTGCAAGCGACGAGAGTACATCTCTACAATTCTAGCCAGTTTGCTTAGTCCCACCACTTTTTGATTGGGAATATAAGCAACATGGGCTTTTCCCATAAATGGCAGCATATGGTGTTCGCACAAACTAAAGAAGTTGATATCACGGACTAAAACCATTTCATTGTGCCCTTCATCAAATATGGCACCGTTAACTAGCTCTTCTAAAGATTGACTGTAGCCACTGGTAAGAAATCGCATTGCTTCTGCTACACGCTTGGGTGTTTTGAGTAACCCTTCTCTTTCAGGATCTTCTCCAACCCCCATAAGCATTGTCCTTACGGCATCCTTCATTTGCTCCATATCTTCCTCTGAGGGAGGATTTAATTTGGGCTGCGAACCTCCTTTAGTATTGCGATCTGACCTAGGATTTACAGCATCTTCTAAGTCAGGAATCAGAGGAGATTGAGAATAATTGGAACCGTTGGAACTAGCAATAGTCATGATGTCAATCTAAATTAAAAATTCGGCGAGTGAGTTATTTTTGAAGGCAGTCAAGGGTTCCCATTAATTTTTTTTAGAATAAAAAAATTAATGGGTGCCCGTCAACAATCAACAGTGACTGAATAATTCGTCCCTGAGGGTGGATGGCGCATCCGCGCCAAGAATAGCTACGTAATTCAATTCGTAGTTTCCAAAGGATATCAAACCAAAAAATAGCTGTAATTACAAATTATTGCTGTGATTGATAATTATTGATAATTGATGAACGTTGATGACTCTAACAAACGGTCAAAATCCGCATTCACGGTTTTTATGATTATCATACCTATTTGCCACAAAGGTCAGCTAGGTTTAAGATTGTGCCTCTATTTTGTTCGCGCATCGAGGGCAAAATTCCCTTTTTTCGACTTATTATGATGGCCCGATCCCATTGATGAAAATTATTACTCCACACTAAAACAACTTAAAAAGATAAGTTAAACAAATCAAACAATGCACTCATTTGCCTTTTAAAATTGCTATAATTCATAGCCAAGATGGATATTTATTCACTAAAACTTTTCATAACAGTTTGCCATTTTGAGCCACATAGTTAAATGGTCCCCCCTATCGGAGACTGGGTTTTTAACTTTGGTTAATGCAGTAATCAAAAGCTTAGATTTAAAGATAGTTGATTAGACAGCTGATAAATAGCCATCAACTACAAATGCCTATGGCAAAATTGTTAAGAACAGTTAAGTGCCATAGGCAATTATAGCATTGCCGCAGTCAATAATAGTCATCTCGAAACTTATCAGTGGGTAGCTTCGGTGAAAATCCCCATTTTGCGGAATCTTTCGTAGCGCATTTCTTTCCTTTGTTCGGCACTCAATGCGTTGAGTATTTCTAAGTTTTCCATGAGAGCCTCTTTGAGGGTGTTAGCAGCTTCGAGTGGCGAGGAATGAGCGCCACCAGTAGGTTCTGTTAATATCTGGTCGATAATACCTAAGTCTTTGAGATCGTGAGAAATAATTTTTAAAGCTGAGGTTGCTTGGGGTGCTTTACCTGCATCTTTCCACAAAATCGCCGCACAGGCTTCGGGAGTTGCAACAGTATATACAGCATGTTCAAACATCATGACGCGATCGCCAATACCAATACCGAGTGCGCCACCGGAACCGCCTTCACCGATGACGGTACAGATAATGGGAACATCGAAGGAAAACATTTCCCGTAAGTTGTAAGCAATTGCTTCACCTTGCCCTTGTTGTTCGGCGATTACGGTAGGTAAAGCACCGGGAGTATCGATAAAAGTAATAATGGGCATTCCAAACTTATTGGCGTGTTCCATCAATCGCAATGCTTTACGATAACCGCCAGGAGAAGCCATACCAAAGTTACGGGCAATATTGTCTTTAGTGTCCCGCCCTTTTTGATGACCTAAAATCACTACAGGTTGATTTGCCAAACGTGCGACTCCACCGACTAAAGCGGGATCGTCCGAACCACATCTATCTCCGTGTAGTTCCATCCATTCGTCGGTAATTGCTTGAATGTAGTCTAGAGTACTAGGACGACGGGGATGTCGAGCAACTTGCAGCCTCTGGGTAGGCGATAAACTGCTGAAAATTTCTTCGCGTAATTGCATGGCGCGTGCTTCTAATTGTTGAATTTGACTAGTAACATCTACGCCATTTTCTTCCGCAAGTTTACGAATTTGCTCAATTCGGTTTGCCAGTTCTGCTAAGGGCTTTTCAAAGTCCAACAGTAGCGGTTTACGCTCTTGTGTAGCCATTGTCTGAATCATTAGTTGTGAATTACAAGTTGCTCGCGTTATGAGTTATGAGTTGAGAAATTGCAAAAACAATTCCTTACTCTTAACCCATAACTATTAACTGTTAACTAAAACGAGAACCCCATTTCAAAAATATTTGCGATCGAGCAGTTTTGTATTTACTGTCTTTCTCGAAATATTTGTTGTAAGTCCCCCATGTTAACTGTTAACTGTCACACTAGCAGTGGTCTAAATCCATGTTTAACGGATACTTGACCAATATGCTCCATTTTCTCTACGGTAATCTGATTGCGTCCCCAAGAAAAGTTAGTGTACAACTTTTCAAATTCAAGCAGCATTGACTCAGCAAAACAAGCAAAAAGTTGACGTGCTGGAACATCCATATTGACAATGTTCATAATTTTCCAGTCAATATCGAGGGAATGCTCCACAATGCCGCCGTTGAGTACGTGTAACTCGGGATGTTGAACTTTGGTTCCTAAATTTTTAGGATAGCCACCATCAATTAGCAAGCAAGGTTTTTTCAATAGGGTGGAGTCAATTTCCACACCTTTGGGCATACTGGCAACCCAGACGATAATATCTGCCAGGGGCAACGCTTCTTCTAAACCCAATATTTTTCCACGCCCTAGGTTAGATTGCAAGGATGAAAGGCGTTCGGCGTTACGCGCGATCAACAAAAGTTCCTTGACATCTGTCTTTGCGTCTAACCAACGACAGACGGCGCTCCCGATATCTCCCGTTGCGCCACATATCGCAACTGTAGCTTTGTTAAGTTCTATACCAAGTTTTTTCGAGGCTTGCTCTACCTGCCGACAAATTATGTAAGCAGTGTGAGTATTTCCTGTAGTAAACCGTTCAAACTCTAATTTGATGTTGCGGATTTGAGGAATTTGTTCTAACTTAAAATTCTCAAAGATAATCGAGGAAAAACCACCTAAAGCAGTAATATTCATGCCATGCTTTTGGGCCTGAGCCATCGCATTCAGTATTTTGCGAGTAGCAGCCTTCATGCGGCGATTTGCCAGCATTTCCGGTAAAAAGCAAGATTCTACATACCGCCCTTCGATTTTTTGTCCGGTGACACTTGTTACCGTAAAATCTTCGACCATTATAGGTGGAGCGCTACACCAAAAGTCTAGCCCTTGGTCGGCATATTCTGGGTAGCCTAATTCTCTAGCTACTCTTTGTGCGTGCTCTAAATTTGTAAGATGTCCGATTAGACCAAACATGAACTGTTAATTTCGTCTTATTCTTTATTAAAGGATTGAAGGCGCGGAATATAAATACATACATGGGAGTATCGCTCCTGCGGAAAAAGTAGAATACTTTTTACCTTAGGTGCCAAGAGCGATATTATTGGCTGCTATCCCAATTTAAGCGGCTTTAAGTCCGTGTGCAGAAAGACGCATGATATCACGAGTCGTGAAGCCAATTTCACCTAATGCTTCTCCGTATTGAATCATAAAGTCTTCTACTAAAGCATCTTTAGGCATTGCCATAACTTCAGCATCTTTTTCTACTTCATTAAGCATTCTCCAGATGATGGGAAGATTTTGCTCGTTAGCTTCTTCTAATTCGGCTTTAGATTCTTCAAAATGTTCTTTTAGCCAAACTTCTCCGAAGTTGAGGTGAGTATATTCGTCTTGAACAACACCCTCAGTAATTTTCTTGGAGAAACCATCCGCTACTGGGATAAAGATGTGATATGCGGCGATCGCAAAACACTCGATAATCAAAGACTGAATTAGCAAGCAAGTAACAACTTTTCCGCTCGCGGCTGCGTCTTGGAAATTTTGATGCAACTGAGCAAACAACTCCTTGCCAAATTCCATATCTGCCGTGACTTGCAGATTTTTGGCGCAAGCTTGAAAACCTTTTTTATGACGCATCTCCATTTTAGAGAGGCGAACTAAATCATCTTTTTGGTCTGGCAACAATTGCGCCAGCGATAAATAATTTTCGTATGCCTCTTGTTCTCCCTCAACCACAATTGCATTAATGCGGCTGAAAGCGTCTTTATATGTTTCGCTACGATAATCAAGTTCGGATGGGGCCATAAGCTCCTGCATTGAGATTCCCTCCAGATATGAAAATATTTGATACTAAGTGATGAAATTTGAATGAAGTTGCCTGAAATCGATGAAGTTAAGAGGAAAGTAGATATACCATAGCAACCAACCTTCTTACAAGGATTGAGCCACGAAGTATAAATGACGGGCACCGGTAATAATTTTTCCTTCTAAAAAAATTATTATCGGGAACCCTTGAGTTCTGTCTTAATAACCAGCATCGGTAACTTTAAGTTTTGTGCTTCATTCAAAATCCTTCGTTATCAACAGAATTTACGTGGTTTAATTTTACTTAACAAGCCACTATGTTATAGATTAGCTGTTGCTGGGGGCGATTGCTCTAGTAATAGAAAAACTAATGCTTGGATAAAGCTTTATTTATATATAAACCAAGCTGAACGTGAAAATACGGTGGCTTAACCCCTTGAGTGCTGTTATTGGCGGCTATTATCCCAGTACCGCTAGTTGTGGTCAATAAAACATCATTCGCACCGGGCGGGATCGCTCAAAGTGTGTGACCAAAAAATGGCTGGTCTTTATCTAATTACCACGATGCTTGGCAGCAATGCTTACTTTACTTTAGTCTGAGCTTCTATAACCTCTTGTTAAATTATAACTTCTGCCGCTGACTGTTACGCATTTACAAGGTTGAAGTTTAGGGGATAACAATCCCCGCCAGGTAAATTGAAGAATTTATTTAAACCCTTAGTATCGGAAATTGGGCATTGGTAAATTTTGAATTAATAACTCCGCGAGCTCTTAACTCCGCGAGATCCTGAATTCTTTTCCTTGTCCCCTATTTTTCGACCTGTGCCACTGTCTGGAGTGTCACATATCCGTAATAACTCGGTGTAAGGACAATTGCATCTCAACGTAATGATTGTGGGACAGTGAAATAAAGTGTCATCAATAAGGACTACTCAGTATTGGGTTTTGGCTTAAGCTTTAAATTGAATTCAAGCATCTATTGGCAAATGAATAAAGTGGATGATGAGAAACTACCTAATGTATTAATGGCATCTAGTTCAAATGAATTACTTAAACGTTATGCAGTAGGAGAAAGAGATTTTCCTGGTAGCAGACTGAATGGTGCCAATCTGACTCGTGCGAATCTTAGTGGCGCGGATTTGAGTCGAGTTCATCTGCAATATGCTTACTTAGCAGGTGCGAATCTTAAGGGTACTAACCTTAGCCAAACCGTGCTAAATGGAATCCAATTAGTAGGTGCTGATTTACGAGAAGCTAACTTGAGCATTTCAAATTTGAGTGAAGCGGAGTTGTGTGGTGCTGATTTGCGCGATGCTGTGCTCAAAACAGCCGATCTAAGAGGATCTGATGTCAGTAATGCTAATCTCAGTTGTGCCAATTTATGCGGTGCTGACTTACGCTACGCCAATCTAGTTAATTCTAATTTCAGCTACACAAACTTTAGGAATGCATTTTTGGCGACTGCTAACTTGAATAATGCTTATTTGGTTGGTGCTAATTTAAGCCATACTGACTTCAATGGTGCAAATGTGGAAAATGCTCTATTCGGATACAACGAAGGACTTTCCAAGGCTGTAAAGCTAGATTTACAGTTGCGTGGAGCAATATTTATAATTGACAGCGAAATTTAATTATTCCGTTTCTTGGATTTGTAAGCGGACTGTACGTTCTGTTGTACCACTGATCCTTAATTCCATAATTTCACCACCAAGGGGTTCTAAACTATCGAGTAGGGACCTCAAATGTGGTGTGGAAGCACCTGTATCAACGTAAAGTCTATCTGATAAATTAGCGACGCGTTTCCAAGTCATATATAACTTGGCTATGGTTTGCTCTATCACAGATGCTTGATTAACTAAATCGGCAGCTATATTCATGCATCCGACTCTTTGGGCTTCTTCTAGGGCTGTTTCAATATCTACTTCTTCCGAGGAAAGGGCTTGTACTTGTGCGGCGGCTTTGAGATATTTTGCTAGGTAACGCGCTTGGGAAGTAACCTCTTTGAGAGTATCAACGTCTGGATTGGCAGTAATTTCGTCTTGGATGACTGCTTGATGCTGTTCTGGTAATTTTTCCATTTCTTTTACCAATGGCGCAATATAACGGGGAGGGAGGGTATTATCCGCCGCTTTTTGCTTCACTGGTGCGGGTAATAATTCCGAAGACATCGCCGTCCATTCTTCAGAAAGTTGCTTTACCTCTCTTCTGGTAATGCGATCGCCATTTTGTGCTGCCTCACTTACCATCACCTGAACTTCTGGCGAAGCTTTGGCGGTTTCAACAAAAGCCCGTTTACTAAAGTTATTGATAGATTTTGGCTCAAGTTTACCTTCTTCTAAAAGAGTGTCGGCACTGTTTGCTAATTGAATCAAAGTGTAAGCATGACTTTTACTAATTTCCCGCTCCTTGAGCCATTTAAGAAAACCAGTACCCCTTCCATCACCTCCTTTTTTTTCGCGATCGCGTATGGCGCGTAAAATTCTTCCTCGCCAGATATCGGTTTGTAAATCAAATTTATCGCATACCTGCCAAGCTATATCCAACTGCTGGAGAAACTCTGTTTCTGGAATTGCTTCATCTTCTGGATCGGGTAGCTCAAAGGCCAAATCTGCTGGCTGTTGTAAGGCTTCAACGATATTATCTGTTGACTGCACGGCAATTAACGTTCCTTAAAGGGAAAGCGAAAGGCTTGGTTATTATCACATAATCTGGGAACCTTATTAGCTATTAGTTATTAGTTATTAGCAACCAACCGTACTCATTGTCATTAAATATGCTGAGTGAGGAGATGGGGGGATGGGGGG